>NZ_JBJGZA010000044.1:0-35343 GCF_054050255.1 Geodermatophilus sp. SYSU D00700
CCGAGCGCCCCCCCCCCCCCCCCCCCCCCCCCCCCCCCGCCCCCCCCCCCCCCCCCCCCCCCCCCCCCCCCCCCCCCCCCCCCCCCCCCCCGCGCGGGGGTCGCACCCGTGCCACGCTGATCACGGACGGGGTGCGCGCGGGAGGGCGGCGGCGATGAGCGGTACCGGCTCGGTGACGGGTGCGGCGGGACGGGCGGGCAACAGCGACACCCTGGAGAACCTGGCCCGGGTGGGGTTGATCGCCTACGGGGTCGTGCACCTGCTCATAGCCTGGCTCGCACTGCAACTGGCGTGGGGCGGCGGCGGCCAGTCGGCCGACCAGTCCGGTGCGCTGGAGACCGTGGCCGGGTCCGCGGTGGGCAAGCCGCTGCTGTGGATCATCGCGATCGGCATGGTGGCCCTGGCGCTGTGGCAGGCCGCCGAGGTGCTGCGCTGGCGGTCGGGCTGGTCGGCGTCCGGCGACGCGCGGAAGAAGGCGCTGACCCGGTCGGGCAAGGCGGTCGCGAAGGCGGTGGTCTACCTGGCCCTGGCGGTCCTCGCGTTCCGGTACGCCACCGGCAGCGGCGGATCGGGCTCCGGCCAGCAGCAGACCGTGTCCGGCGTCTTCGGCTGGCCGGCCGGGCGCTGGCTGGTCGGCCTCGTGGGCCTGGTCGTCATCGGCGTCGGCGTCTACCACGTGGTCAAGGGCGCGACGAAGAAGTTCCTCGAGCAGGTCGACCTGGCCTCCGCGTCCCCGTCGGCGCGGCGCCTGGTCACCCGGCTGGGCCAGGTCGGCTACCCGGCCAAGGGCGTCGCGTTCGGCGTCGTCGGCGCGCTGCTGGTCTACGCGGCGGTGACCTTCGACCCGAGCAAGGCCTCCGGCCTCGACGGCGCGCTGCGCACCATCCTGGACGCGCCCTTCGGGCAGTTCCTGCTCACCCTGGTCGCGGTCGGCATCGCCGCGTTCGGCGCCTACTGCTTCGTGCGGGCGCGCTACCCCGAGCGCACCTGAGCGTGCGGCGCCCGCGCGCCCTCGACCGGGTGCACCGGGCGGTCTCGGCCGCCCGGGGCGTCACCGACCACCCCGTCCTGCGCGCCCTCGCCCGCCTCGGGCTGGTCGCCTACGGCGTGGTGCACCTGCTCATCGGCTGGCTGACCTGGCGGGTGTCCCGCGGCGCCGAGGACGCCGACGCCGACCAGACGGGCGCGCTGCAGGCGGTGGCCGGCACCCCCGGCGGCGTGGTGCTGCTGTGGGCGATCGGGCTGGGCCTGCTCGCGCTGGCGCTGTGGCAGGGCGGTGAGGTGCTGCTGTGGTGGCACGGACTGCTCGACCGGGAGCACCGCACCCGCACCGCGGTGGTGTGCGCCAAGTGCCTGGCCAAGGCGGCCGTCTACGCCGTCCTCGGGGCCACCGCGCTGCTGTTCGCCGTCGGCGCGGAGTACGAGGCCGACGAGCGGTTGCGCGAGCTGACCGGGGAGACGCTGGAGGTGCCCGGCGGCGCGGTGGCGGTGGGTACCGCCGCCGTGGGGGTCGCCGCGGTCGGCGCCTACTCCCTGTGGCGCGGGGCGACCGGCGGCTTCATGCGCGACATCGACCTGCCCGCCGCCCCCGACCGGTGGGAGCCGGTGATCGAGGTGGTCGGTCGCGTGGGCCACGTGGCCAAGGGCGTGGCGTTCGGCGTCGTCGGGGTGCTGCTGTTCCGGGCCGCGTCGACCGCCGACGTCTCCACCGCCACCGGCCTCGACGGCGCGATGACGGCGATCGGCCGCACCGGCGCGGGACCGGCGCTGCTCACCGTGGTGGCGGTCGGGTTCGCGGCGTTCGGCGTCTACGCGCTCGCCCGCGCCCGCTACCCCGACCGCGACCCGTCGCAGTGACGTGCTGGAACGGCCCTCGTGCAGGGGCCCTCCGCCTGCGCGTGCGAGGCGTGGGGGGCACGGGGGTCCTTCCTCAGGTGCGGGGGCCGCCGGCGACGTAGACGACCTGGCCGGAGACGAACCCGGCGCCCTCGCTGACGAAGAACGAGACGGTGTGCGCGATGTCCTCGGGGACGCCGGCCCGGGCCACCGGGATGGCGGCGGCGCGCTCGGCGACGTACTCGTCCCAGTCGCGGCCGATCCGCTCGGCGGTGGCCCTGGTCATCTCGGTCTGGATGAAGCCGGGGGCGATGGCGTTGGCGGTGACGCCGAACCTGCCCAGCTCGATGGCGAGGGTCTTGGTGAAGCCCTGCAGGCCGGCCTTCGCGGTCGCGTAGTTCGCCTGGCCGCGGTTGCCCAGCGCCGAGGTCGACGACAGGTTGACCACCCGGCCCCACCCGGCGTCGACCATGTGCTTCTGGCACGCCCGGGTCATCAGGAACGAGCCGCGCAGGTGCACGTGCATGACCAGGTCCCAGTCGGCGTCGGTCATCTTGAACAGCAGGTTGTCCCGGGTGACGCCGGCGTTGTTCACCAGCACCACCGGCGGGCCCAGCTCGGCGGCGATCCGGTCGACGGCGGCCTGCACCTGCTCGGCGTCCCCGACGTCGGCCCCCACACCGAGCGCGCGCCCGCCGGCGGCCTCGATGGCCTGCACGGTGCCCGCGGTCGAGGACTCGTCGAGGTCGATGACCGCGACGGCGAAACCGTCGGCGGCCAGGCGCAGGGCGGTGGCCGCGCCGATGCCCCGGGCGGCCCCGGTGACGACGGCGACGCGGGCGCGGGACTCGCTCATGGGGAGGCTCCTCGGGGGTCGGGGACTGCCGGCCGATCATGCCCGGCAGCCCCCGCCCCCTGCCCGGCGGGCCTAGACGCGCTCGAGGACGGCGGCCAGGCCCTGCCCGCCGCCGATGCACATCGTCTCCAGGCCGTAGCGAGCGCCGCGCCGGTCCATCTCGCGGGTGAGCGTGGCGAGGATCCGCGCGCCGGTGGCGCCCACCGGGTGGCCCAGCGAGATGCCCGAGCCGTTGACGTTCATCCGGTCGAAGTCGGCCTCGGTGAAACCCCACTCGCGGGTCACCGCGAGCACCTGGCTGGCGAAGGCCTCGTTGAGCTCGACGAGGTCGATGTCGGAGAGCTTGAGGCCGGCCAGGTCCAGCGCCTTCGCCGTCGCCGGCACCGGGCCGATGCCCATGGTCCGTGGCGGCACGCCGGCCACGGCCCAGGACACGATCCGGGCCAGCGGGCGCAGCCCGAGCTCGGCGGCCTTCTCCGGCGAGGTGACGACGCAGGCCGCGGCGCCGTCGTTCTGCCCGCTGGCGTTGCCGGCGGTGACGGTGGCCTCGGGGTCGTCCCTGCCCATGATCGGGCGGAGCTTGGCCAGGGTCTCGACGGTCGAGTCGGGGCGGATGTGCTCGTCGCGGTCGACGACGGTGTCGCCCTTCCGGCCCTTGACCGTCACCGGGACGACCTCGTCGGCGAACCGGCCCTCCTCGGTGGCGGCGGCGGCGCGCCGGTGGCTGCGCACGGAGTACTCGTCCTGCTCCTCGCGGCCGATCGAGTACTCGCGGCGCAGGTTCTCGGCGGTCTCCAGCATCCCGCCGGGCACCGGGTGGTGGACGCCGCCGGCGGTGACCCGGCCGCGGGCCAGGCCGTCCTGCAGCAGCACGCCGGGACCGGCCTTGACGCCCCAGCGCATCGCGGTCGAGTAGAAGGGCGCGTTGCTCATCGACTCGGCACCGCCGGCCAGCACGACCTCGGCCGACCCGCTCTGCACCTGCATCGCCGCGTAGAGCACCGCCTGGAGGCCCGAGCCGCAGCGGCGGTCGACCTGGATGCCGGCGGCGGTGACGGGCAGGCCCGCGTCCAGGGCGGCGACGCGGCCGAGGGCCGGCGCCTCCATGGTCGGGTAGCAGTGGCCGAGGACGACGTCGTCGACCGACTCCGGCGGCAGGCCGGTGCGCTCGACGAGCGCCCGGATGACGGTCGAGGCCAGGTCCTGTACGGGCACGTCCCGCAGCGACCCCCCGAAGCCCCCCACCGGGGTCCGCAGCGGCTCACAGATGACCGCGTCACGCACGGCGTCCTCCTCGGCTCGTGGACACCGCCCGCGTCCGGGCGGTTCGACAGGCAGTCTGCTCCCCCGCCGGGGACGGGCGGGAACGCGGCCTGGCCGGAGGTGGTGGCGTCAGGAGGCGCTGAGGGGAGGTCTACGTCATGCGGCGCCGGCGCCGGGTACGACCTGCTCGGCGCCGAGCAGCTCCCACAGGCCGGTGACCTGCAGGGCCCGGGCGACCGCGCGGGTGCCGACGAGGACGCGGAGCCGGGTGCCGGCCCGGTCGGCGGTGCGGTGCGCGACCGCGAGCACCGACAGGCCCGCGGAGTCGAGGAAGGTCACGGCCTCCAGGTCCACGGTCACCACGGGCGGCCCGCCGGCGAGGGCGCCGTCGACGGCCTCGCGCAGCTCGGGGGCGGTCGAGCAGTCCACCTCGCCGGTACAGACGATGCGCACGGCGCCGTCCGCGGGGATGACGTCGACCGTCAGCAGGTCGGCGGCAGGACGAGGGGAGACAGTGGTCACGGTGCGCCTCTCAGTCGAGAGCGGGCCCGTGCGAAGGACAGCGGCTGCACCAGCCGCACCAAGCGCGGAGTCCGGGGAGGACGTACACGGCTGAGTGTTGAACCGCACCTCGGACGGTAGGCCCGGGGTCGGTGGTGCGCAAGGGGCCCCGCCGTGTGCCCGCCCACCCGGTGGACGCGGGGATACTGGGGGCGTGAACGGGCGGTTGGTCCTGGCGGGCCTGATCTGGGCGGCGGTGTCGGCGGTGGCCGTCGTCGCCGTCGGCAACGTCATCGTGGCCCTCGGCCTGGCCGTCTTCGGGCTGGTCCTCCTCGTGGTCCTGGCGATGGCCAGCGACTGGGAGAGCCACCCCGACTTCGAGGAGCGGGAGCTGGCCCGGGCGCGCCGGCGCCGCGTGAAGTGGGACCGCGGTGCCGACGCGCGGGCCCGCGACCGCGCGCGCTGGGAGGCCCACCAGGCCCGCAAGGCCGCCCGGGACCGCGGCCGGGACTGACCTCTCCCGAAAACCCGTGGACGGCGTCCGCGGGGCCGCTCTAGCGTCGCCGTCATGCGCCTCTGAGCCCCTCCCGCGACGACGCCCGCGTCCTCCGCCGACGCCCGCGGGTCGAGCCCCCGGCTCCCCGCTCCTCCTCGCGCCCTCCTCAGGCGCTCCCCCTCCCTGGCTGCCGGCTGCCGGCGGCCGGTCCGACCTCCCCTCCGGAGGCCTCCCGTGTCACGTCCTGCCCGATCCCCGTCCCCTGCGGCCGCCGAGGCCCGCGGCGCCCTGCCCACCGACGAGGCGGCCGCGTTCGACCGGCTGGCGTCGGCGGTGCTCGCCGCACCCTCTGCGGCCCTCGGCGCCGTGCTGCGCACCCGGCTGCCCGGGGTGGCCGGCGTGCGCTGGCTGCACGCGGCCGGCCTGCCGCCCACCGCCCGCGCGGACGCCCTCACCGCCGACCAGTGGCTGTCGCTGTACCGCTGCTGGGAGAGGGACGCCGCCACGCCCCGCCGCTCGGCGGCGCGCGGTGGCGCCCTGCGGGGCGGCGGTCGCCCCTCCGCGCACGGGCACGCGCCCGGCGCGCTGGCCGCCCCGCGCTGGAACTGAGGAAGGACCTCCCTGCCCCCGGCCGGGCGTCAGCCGACCGCGTCCTCCGCGGCGAGGTCGGCGGTCCGGCCGGGCTCGGCGAACGCCTCGGCCAGGGCCTGCCGCAGCGGCCAGGCCCCGGCCCGCCAGGCCAGCGCCCTGCCCAGCGCGGCCGGGCTGCCGTCCACGTGGTCGACCGCGCCGTCGGGCCACCAGGCCACCGGGCGGCCGGCGGCCAGCAGCGGCTCGTGCACGGCGACCTCCCCGGTCAGCGCCGCGCGGCCGAGCCGGGCCGCGGCCAGCTCCGCTCCGGGCACCGCGGCCCACGGTCCGCGGCGCACCGGGGTGCTGGTGACCGCGGCCCGCACCCGCTCGCTCACCAGCGGAAGGTCGAGCAGGTCGGCGACCGGCCCGGGCGCACCACCGGCGGGCACGAGGACGCCGTCGGCCAGCGGCTGCAGCCACGGCGCGTCGAGCACCCCGACGGGTTCCCGGGCCGGGTCGGCGACGCGGTCGGGCGCCACCCGCACCCGCGCCGGCGGGTCGACGTCGAGGCCGTCGAGGGCGGCCGCCAGGCGCGCGTACACGGTGCGCAGCACGGCGGGCCGCACCGTGCGGGCCGGGTCGCCGAGCCGGTCGAGCAGGTCCCGCGCGGCGTCGGGGTCGGCGAGCACGTCGTCGACCGTGGCGGCCGGCCGCAGCCGCGCCAGCACCTCCGGCGGCGCCTGCGCCGGCTCGTAGAGGCCCTCCAGCTCGGCGCCGTCCGGCGCGCGCAGCCGGTCGGGGCGCCGCCCGCCGAGCACCGGGTGGGTCGACAGCCACCAGCGCAGGTGGGAGGGCACGGGGACGCCGTCGAGGACGACGTCGGCCCACGCCTCGCCGGGGGCGGCGGCCAGCAGCGGCAGCGCGCCGTCCCAGTCCGCGACCAGGTCCAGGTCGCGGACGGCGATCAGCGGCGGCCACGACGGCGGGGGCGCCCCGGTGGGCAGCCGGTCGAGGACGGCGTCGGCCCACGCGCCGGCCGCGTCGACGTCGAGGTCGTCGGGATCGTCGGCGCGCACCAGGGCGAAGGTGGTCAGGACGCCGACCGCCCGCAGCGCCACGGGGTCGCACCCGGCCGCGAAGTCCGGGTCGAGCAGCCCCAGCGCGCCGTCCTCGAGGACCGCGGCCAGCGGCGCCCCGGGCAGCAGCAGCTCCCCCGCCGGCGCCCACGCGCCGTCGTCGTCGGGCAGCGCGAGCTCGGCCAGCCACGGCAGCTCCCCGGGCGCGGTCCCGGCCGCGGCGACCAGGGCGAGCACCGCGCCGGCGAGGTCGGCGGGGTCGGTGTCGTCCCACCCCTCGTCGACCGCGTCGACGGACTCCTCGACGGCGGCCCGCACGGCGGGGTCGGCCAGCACCGCGGCCGCGGTGGCCGGGCGCGCGCCGAGCCGCTCCAGCAGCCGCCGCGCCGGCGGCGGCGCCACGGCCTCGGGGGCGGCGATGCGCAGCGCCAGGGGACCCAGCCGCCCGACCGGCAGGTCCTCGCCGGGCAGCAGCACGCCGGCCGGACCGGGGGCGGTGCGCCCGTCGGCCAGCGGCACCGGCAGCGCGCCGAGCTCCTCCCGCTCGGCGTGCGCGAGGGCGGTGTAGAGCCGCGCCCACCACGACGGCGGCCGGGCGACCCCCGCGACGGCCTCCACGACCTGTGCCGTCCTGACCCGCCGGACGCCGAGGGCGGCCAGCGCGGGGGCGCCCTCGCGCCGCGACCAGTCGGCCGGCAGCAGGCCGGGCAGCACGCCGGTGAGGACGGTGACCCGCTCGTCGGGACCGTCGTCGAGGACGGCCGCGCGGTCGGGGCGGAGCCGCTCCCCCGCCTCCGGGTCGGCCGCCGGGAGCCACGCGGTCCCGCGCAGCCGGTCGAGGACGGCCGAGCCGAGGGCGGCGTCGAGCTCGGCGGCGGCCAGGCCGATGCGCGGCACGAGGGCGAGCACCGCGGGGTCGGGTGCGAGCGCGGCGACCAGGTCGGCGTAGCCCTCCGCGGCCACGGCGACGAGTGCATCGGTGACCGGACCGGGCGCCACGTGCCGGCGGTCGGGGCCGAGAGGGAACGGCGCGACCAGCCGCGCCGGCAGGGACAGCGGCTCGTCGCTGGGCGTGGGCGCGTGCACCACCTGGCGACCCGGCAGCGGCCGCGGGCGCCCGTCGTCGTCGAGGGGCACCGCCCAGGTGAGCGTGTACCCGCGGCGGGCGCGCTCCTCGACCGGGCGGTCGGCGAACAGCTCGGCGGGCAGCTCCCCGCGGCGCTCGGCCACCCGCCAGGCCGTCGTCGTGTCGCCGTCGCGCAGACGGACCAGCGGCGGGGTGCGGGCGCACGAGAGGGTGCGGGAGGCCCCGTCGACGACCACCTCGATCTCCGTCAGGCCGGGGAGGGCGAGCAGCAGCCCGGCGTCGAGCGCCTCCAGCGCCGCGCGGACGGCGGCCCGCGAGCCGGCGCGCAGCGGCAGCACGACCTCCGTGGCGTACCCCGCGGGCGGCGGGCCGTCGGCGGGCCAGGGCAGCCGGAGCACCGGGACGGCGCCGTCGCGGCGGGCCAGCTCGCCGGCCAGCACGTCGACCTCGGCCACCTCCGCGCGGGTGCGGGCGGCGCTGAACCGCACGCCGCCGTGCACCGAGTGCACCGCCGGCTCGTCGGTGACCGCGAGGACGGCGGCGAACCCGACCCCGAAGCGGCCGATCGTCTCGAGCGGCGGCCCGCCCGCGACCACGGAGCGGCCGACCGTCTCGACGTCGTCGCGCTTCGCCGACGCGCGCAGGCTCGCGAGGCCCGCCACCCCGGCGGCGTCCAGCGGCGCCCCGGTGTTGGCCGCGTGCAGCACCTCTCCCCCGCCGCCGACCCCGCTGCCGACCGTGGCCAGCTCCAGGCGCAGCCGCCCCGGCACCCCGGCCCGGACGGCGGCGTCGGCGGCGTTCTGGGCCAGCTCGACCAGCAGCCGGTCGCGGTAGCCGCCGCGGACCAGGTCCTCCTCCGCGTTGGCGTCCTCGCGGAACCGGGCCGGCGAGTCGCGCCAGGCCGCCAGCACCCGGCGGCGCAGCTCCGCGGTGTCGAAGGGGTCGGCCACGGCGGCCAGCATGGCAGCGCGCGGGTCCCGCGGTCGGCTCCGGACAGGGGGCTACGCACCGGTAACCTGCGCCACATGTCGCTCGCCGAGCAGATGGACACGGTCACCGACGCCGTCGCCGGCACCGTCGACCGGCACGCCACCACCGAGACCTTCGAGTCGACCGACCCGGCCACCGGCGCGGTCGTCGGGGTCTTCCCGGTGCACGACGCCGCCGCGGTGCAGCAGACGGTCGAGCGGGCCCGCCCGGCCGCGCGGCACTGGGCCGAGCTCGGCTTCGACGGGCGGCGGCAGCGGCTGGCCGCCTACCGCGGCCACCTCGCCCGGCGGGTGCACGAGCTGGCCGACCTGGTGCACCGGGAGAACGGCAAGCCGCACGCCGACGCGGTCCTCGAGATCACCCTGGCGATCGACCACCTGGCCTGGGCCGGCGCGCACGCCCGGCGGACGCTGGGCCCGCGCCGCGTGCGCGCGGGGGTGCTGGCGGCCAACCACGCCGCGTACCTGGAGTACCAGCCCCTCGGGGTCGTCGGCGTGATCGGCCCGTGGAACTACCCGGTGTTCACGCCGATGGGCTCGATCGCCTACGCGCTCGCCGCCGGCAACGCCGTCGTCTTCAAGCCCTCGGAGTACACGCCGGCCGTCGGGGCGTGGCTCGCCGCCGCGTGGCGGGCCGCCGTCCCCGACGCCGCCGACGCCTTCCAGGTGGTCACCGGGCACGGCGCGACCGGTGCCGCGCTGTGCCGGGCCGGGGTGGCCAAGCTGGCCTTCACCGGCTCGGCGCCGACCGGCCGGAAGGTCATGGCCGCCTGCGCCGAGACGCTCACCCCGGTGCTCATGGAGCTCGGCGGCAAGGACGCGATGATCGTCGACGACGACGCCGACGTGGCCGCCGCCGCCGACGCCGCCGTCTGGGGTGCGATGAGCAACGCCGGGCAGACCTGCATCGGCATCGAGCGGGCGTACGTGACGTCCCCCGTCTACGACCGGTTCGTCGCCGAGGTGACCGAGCGGGTCCGCGGCCTGCGACCCGGCTCCGACGACGCGGCCGCCTACGGACCCATGACGATGGCCTCGCAGACCGACGTGGTGAGGCGGCACCTCGACGACGCCACGTCGTCGGGCGGCCGCGCGGTCCTCGGCGGCACCGTGGACGGCGACCTCGTGGCGCCGACCGTGCTGCTCGACGTGCCCGAGACCTCGATCGCCGTGCGGGAGGAGACCTTCGGGCCGACGCTCACCATCACCCGGGTGCGCGACGCCGAGGAGGCGCTCGAGCGCACCAACGCGTCGTCCTACGGCCTGGCCGGCGCGGTCTTCTCCCGGTCGCGGGCGCGCGCGATGGACCTCGCCCGCCGCATGCGCAGCGGCATGACCAGCGTCAACTCGGTGCTGACCTTCGCCGCGATCCCGGCGCTGCCCTTCGGCGGCGTGGGCGACAGCGGCTTCGGCCGCATCCACGGCGAGGACGGGCTCAAGGAGTTCACCCGCGCCAAGGCGATCACCCGCCAGCGGTTCCGGCTGCCGGTGGACCTCATGTCGTTCAGCCGCCCGCCGGCCGCGGCCGACACGGTGGCGCGGGTCCTGGGGCTGGTGCACGGGCGCCACCGGTGACCGGCGGGTACGACGTCGTCGTCGTCGGGGCCGGGTCGGCCGGCTGCGCGCTGGCCGCCCGGCTGACCGAGGACCCGTCGGTGCGGGTGCTGCTGCTGGAGGCCGGCGGGTCCGACGACGTCCTCGAGGTGCAGGTCCCCGCGGCGCTGTACAAGCTCTGGCGCACCCGGCGGGACTGGAACTACACCACCGAGCCGCAGCCGGGCCTGGGCGGGCGGCGGCTGTTCTGGCCGCGCGGCAAGCTGCTGGGCGGGTCGTCGTCGATGAACGCGATGATCTACGTCCGCGGGGCGGCCGCCGACTACGACGAGTGGGCGCGGCTGACCGGCGACCCGTCGTGGTCCTACGAGCGGGTGCTGCCGCTGTTCCGGCGGATGGAGGACAACGCCCGCGGTGCCGACCGGTTCCACGGCACCGGCGGGCCGCTGCGGGTGGAGGACCTCCGCTCGCCGCACCCGTGGACCCGCGCGGTGGTGGAGTCGGCGGTGGCCGCCGGTCACCCGCGCAACGACGACTTCAACGGTGCCGTGCAGGAGGGCGTGGGCCGGTACCAGGTGACGCAGCGGCGCGGCCGGCGCTGGTCGGCCGCCGACGCCTACCTGCGCCCGGCGCTGGGGCGGCCCAACCTCACCGTGCTGACCGGCGCGCTCACCACCCGGGTGCTGGTCTCGGGCGGGCGGGCCACCGGGGTCGAGTACCGGCGCGCCGGGCAGGTGCACACCGTGCACGCGTCGGCCGAGGTGGTGCTCTGCGGCGGCGCGGTGAACTCCCCGCAGCTGCTGATGCTGTCGGGCATCGGGCCCGCGGCGCACCTGCGCGAGGTCGGCGTCGACGTCGTCCACGACCTCCCCGGCGTGGGCGGCGGGCTGCAGGACCACCCGCTGGTGCCGGTCGTCTGGACCGTGCGGTCGGGGCGGTCGCTGTTCCGGGGCGAGTCGCCGTCGGGCTACGCGCGGTGGTTCGCCGCCCGCCGCGGGCCGCTGTCGTCGAACCTGGCCGAGGCGGGGCTGTTCACCCGGTCCCGGCTCGAGCTCGCCGAGCCCGACCTGCAGTACCACTTCCTGCCGGTCAAGTTCTGGCGGCAGGCGGAGGTCGACCCCGACGTCGACGCGTTCACCGCGGCCGCCGTCGTCGTGCACGTGCACTCGCGCGGGTCGGTGCGGCTGCGCTCGGCCGACCCGACGTGGGCGCCGGCGATCGACCCCGGCTACCTCACCGACGAGCGCGACCTCGACGCGCTGGTGACCGGGGTGGAGGAGGCCCGCGAGATCGCCTCGGTCGGGCCGCTGGCCCGGGTGCTGGCCGAGGAGTGGTCACCCGGGGCCACCGTCCGCACCCGGGAGGGGCTGCGGCAGGCGGTGCGCGACACGCTCGAGTCGCTGTACCACCCGGTGTCGTCCTGCCGGATGGGCGTCGACGACGCCGCGGTGGTGGACCCGCAGCTGCGCGTGCACGGCCTCGACGGGCTGCGGGTGGTCGACGCCTCGGTGATGCCGACGCTGGTCCGCGGCAACACCAACGCCCCGACGATGGTGATCGCCGAGCGCGCCGCCGACCTGCTGGCCGGCCGGACCGCCGACCCCGCCCTCGCCCCGACCCCCTGACCCCCGCCGGAGGGGTGCCTTTGTAGCGCTAATGGCTGTCCCGGGAGGTGGGACGGCGACGGATCCGCTGCGGGCTGGAGCCCGGCGCCCGCTCGATCTCGCCGCGCGCCTCGAGGTCGACCTTGGTGTAGGTGCAGTAGTTGCGCAGCCGCCCCTTCGGGAACAGCGGGTGGGCGGCGTGGCGCTCCTGGGCGCTGGCCACGACGTCGCGCAGCAGCACCCAGCCGTCCGGGCCGGCCAGGTCGTCGAGGGTGTCGAGGATGTGGGCCCGCACGAACTCGTACTGGGCGAGGTCCATCGTCCAGCCGTCCAGGCCGCCGGGACGGGTCGCGTTGAACACCTGCACCCGGCCGCGGGCGCGCGCCTCGGCGTCGGCGTCCCAGGCCGACTGCGGCACCGGTCCGCTGTGCGGGTCGGCGCTCACGGGACCGCCGGGCGCCGCTCGACGTGCGCCCTGAGCTGCTCGAGGTCGCGCACGTGCAGCGCGCGGACCCGGCGGCCGACGACGGCCTCGGCCAGCCGGCGGACCACGGGTGGCAGCGGCGGGGTCGCGCGGAAGTCGAGGTGCACCCGGGACCGGCCGCCGCCGAGGTCCTCGATGCGGAAGTCGACCTCCGGCGTCATCTCCCGGCCGCCGGGGAGCCGGTTGCGCAGCCGGTACTCGACCCGGTCGGCTGTCGCGCTCATCAGCCGCTGCCGGCCCTGGACGACGCCGGACCGGTCGCGGAAGACGATCTCCGATCCGGGGCTGCGCCCGTCGCCCTCGACCGCGCACGTGTAGCCGGTCGCCTCCGGCCACGCCGACCACCGCATCAGCTCGTGCTCGTCGGCGATCGCGGCCCGGACCTCGGCCACCGGCCGGTCGACGTCGATGCTCTCGGTCCAGCGCACGCGGACCCCCTCCATCAGTTCGACGGGTGAACGATGCGACCATCGAACCATGTCCGGGAACCAGACGCTGCCGTCCGCAGACCTGCTCACCGCGTGCCGGGCGCTGGCCCGCGCGGTGGACCTGTTCGAGGAGGCGGCGTGCGGCGTCCTGGGGGTGGGCCGCAACGACCTGCGCGCACTGAACCTGCTCGAGCACGGGCCGCTGGGACCCAGCGCCCTGGCCGACGCGCTCGGGCTGTCCCGCGCCGCGGTCACCGCCCTGCTCGACCGGCTCGAGGCCGCGGGGTACGTGGCCCGCACCGCGGCTCCCGGCGACCGTCGCGCGGTCCACGTCCACCTGCAGCCGGGGACGTGGGCCGCCTTCGCCCGGGTCTACCGCCCGCTCGGGGACCGCGTGCGCTCGGTCGGGGACGACCTGTCCGAGCACGACCGCCGGGTCGCCGCCGCGGTGCTCGAGTCCCTCGCGGACACCGTCGACGCGGTCCGCGGGGAACTGGAGGCCCGGCCCGGCTGATGTGCCTTTATCGCGATATTGGCTCCTTCCCTCGGGAGCCTTTACCGCGATATTGGCTCCTGCCGCTCAGACCGCTGCCAGCGCGGCGCGGATGCGAGCAACGAGGGCCTCGAGGTCGCGCAGGTCGGCAGCGGTCACCCGGATCACCCGCCAGCCCGCGGCGCGGAGCCGGTCGAGCCGCTCGGCGTCGCGCGTGACCTGGTCCGCCTCGAAGTGGTGCGCCCCCTCGTACTCGATCGCCAGCCGCACGTCCGGGAAGGCCAGGTCGACCCGGGCGACGAACCGCCCGTCGTCGACGACCTCGAACTGCGGCACGGGCTCGAGACCGGCGAGGACGAGGCAGACCCGCAGCCGTGACTCGCGCGGCGACTCCGCACGCGGGTCGACCAGCAGGACCGCCCGGCGGACCCGGCTCACGCCCCACCGGCCCGCGCCCCGCTCCGCCATCGCGGCGAGGCCGGCGAGCGGGACGTGGCCCGCACGCACCATCGCGTCCACCGCGGCGACGGCCGTCGTCAGCGGTTCGAGGGTCATCACGTCCCAGGCCGTCCGGAGCGGGACGGTGAGGGGCACGTCGTCGACCACGACGACGTCCGCGGGTGACAGGACCGTGTGGTGCACGGTGGCCTCCCGCGGCCCGCGCCAGCGGATCTCCTCCGGGCACACGAGGGTCACCGGGTCGTCGGCCGCGGCGAAGGCAGCGCCGTACCAGGCGGCCGCCGAGTGCCCGCCGACGGCCACACCCGGCGGCATCACGAGTGCGACGCCCTGGCAGCGGAGCCGGTGGTCGACGGGCAGCCCCCCGGGTCGGCGTAGACGCCCTGGGTGAGCCTCCGGTAGCTGCGTCGTCGCAGCTGCCCGCGGGTGAGGAGGCCCTCGCCGATGGCAGCGCTGCCGACGAAGACCCCGGGGAGGAGACGGCGGTGAGCAGACACCCGGGCAGCGTCGTGGACGCAGGAGCCGCCGACCGGCGTCGTCCACAGGCCGGGTGCCATCAGCGCTACAAAGGCACCACGCCGGGGACACCCAGGTGCCGATATCGCGACAAAGGCACCTCCTCGGAGGGCTGGCGTCAGCCGTGGGTGGTGGCGGCGGACGAGGTGGTCGGCTCGGTGGGCACGGCGGGCGGTGCGGCTGGGGCCGGGCGGCGGCGGATCGAGATCGACAGCGCCGCGGCCAGCAGGCACAGCGCGCCGGCGCCGAACCAGGCCAGGTCGTAGGAGCCGGTGACGTCGCGGATGACGCCGCCGCCGAACGCGGCCACCGCCGACCCGACCTGGTGCGAGGCGAACACCCAGCCGAAGGCGACCGGCGCCCGCGCCCCGAAGTGCTCGCGGCACAGCGCCAGCGTCGGCGGGACCGTGGCCACCCAGTCCAGGCCGTAGAAGACGATGAACGCCACCATGCTCACGTGCAGGTCCGGCCCGAACAGCGGCGGCAGCAGGAACAGCGAGAGCCCGCGCAGCGCGTAGTAGGCCAGGAGCAGCACCCGCGGGTCGGCGCGGTCGGTCAGCCACCCCGAGAGCACGGTGCCGGCGATGTCGAAGACCCCCACCACGGCGAGCAGCGCGGCCGCGGTCGTCACCGGCATGCCGTGGTCGTGGGCGGCGGGGATGAAGTGCGGCTGCACCAGGCCGTTGGTCGACGCCCCGCAGATGAAGAACCCGGCGGCCAGCAGCCAGAACGGCCGCGTCCGCGCCGCCTCCACCAGGCCGCGGACGGCGGTGCGTGCGGCGCCGGTGCGCACCGGGTCGACGTCGTCGGCGGCGGTCCCGCCGTAGGGGACGGCGCCCACGTCGCGCGGCCGGTCGCGCAGCAGCCAGAGCACCAGCGGGACGACGGCGAGCGCGGCCGCCGTCGTCCCCAGCGAGGCCGCCCGCCAGCCGCCGCTGGTCTGCGCGATCGCCGCGACGACGGGCAGGAAGACCAACTGCCCGGTCGCGCCGCCGGCGGTGAGGATGCCGCTGACCAGCCCGCGCCGGGCGACGAACCAGCGGCCGGTCACGGTGGCCACCAGCGACAGCGCCATCGACCCGGTGCCCAGCCCGACGGCGAACCCCCACAGCAGCACCAGCTGCCAGCTCGCGGTCATGAACACGGTCAGGCCGCTGCCGAGGGCGGTGAGCAGCAGCGCGCCGACGACGACCCGGCGGATGCCGAACCGCTCCATCAGCGCGGCGGCGAACGGCGCGGTCAGCCCGTACAGCGCCATGTTCACCGCGACGGCGGCCGAGATGGTCGACACCGACCAGCCGAACTCCGCGCGCAGCGGGTCGATGAGCACGCCGGGCACGGCCCGGAACGCCGCGGCCCCGACCAGCGCCAGGAAGGTCACCGCCGCCACCCACCACGCCGGGTGCACGCGCGAGCTGCGGACGGGCGCGGGAGACGTCACGGCCGGAGAGCATGACCCGTGTCATGCCGACCGGGCCAGTGGCCGGGAGGTCAACATGTGCAAGGATCCGGCCATGTCCTCCGCGGCCAGCGCGAACGGCTCCGCACCTCCGCCCGTCCCGCACGAGGTCGTCGTCCTGGCGGTCGACCGGGTCGTCGGCTTCGAGCTGGGCCTGCCCTACCGGCTGCTCGGGCTGGCCGAGGACGACGCCGGCCGGCCGCTCTACCGGGTCCGGGTGGCCACCCTCGACGGGCGTCCGGTCCGCACCGCGGACGGCTTCTCGGTGCTGCCCGAGCACGACGGGTCGGTCCTCGCCGAGGCGGACACGGTCGTCGTGCCCGGCATCATGGGCGGCCCCGTCGTCACGGAGGGGCGCGTCCCCGCCGAGCTGGCCGCGGCCGTGCGGGACGCCGCGCGGCACGCCCGCATGGTGTCGATCTGCACCGGGTCCTCGCTGCTGGCGGCGGCCGGGCTGCTCGACGGGCGCCCGGCCGCGACGCACTGGCGCGACGCCGAGGCGTTCCGCCGCACCTTCCCCGCCGTCCGCCTCGACGCCGACGTGCTCTTCGTCGACGACGGCGACGTGCTGACCTCCGCCGGCGTGGCCGCGGGCATCGACCTGCTGCTGCACCTGGTCCGGCGCGACCACGGCAGCGAGGTGGCCAACCGGGTGGCGCGGCGCAACGTCGTCGCCCCGTGGCGGGAGGGCGGGCAGTCGCAGTTCGTCGAGCGGCCGCTGCCCGAGCCCGGCGACGCGGGCACCGCGGCCACCCGCGCCTGGGCGCTCGAGCACCTGGGCCAGCCGCTCACCCTCGCCGACCTCGCCGGGCACGCACGGATGAGCGTGCGGACCTTCACCCGGCGCTTCCGCGAGGAGACCGGCCTGTCGCCGCTGCGCTGGCTCGCCGCGCAGCGGATCGCGCTGGCGCGGCGGCTGCTGGAGTCCACCGACGCCTCGGTCGACCGCGTGGCGGCCGAGGCCGGGTTCGGCACGACGGCCTCGCTGCGCTCGCACCTGCGCGCCTCGATCGGGGTCGCGCCCGGCGCCTACCGCCGCACCTACCGGGGCGCCTCCATCAGCCTTTGACGCTACAAGGGCACCTCCCTCGCAGGGGGGTGTGACGCGCGACTCCCCGGTCCGGCGGCAGGATCGGCGGCCCCGTCTGGTTGAGTGAGGGGACCGGCGTTGCCCTCGCTCATCCGGAGCGGCAGGACTCGACGTCGGGCTGGTGCAGCGCCACGGAGGCGCGCCCGGCTGTCCGACGTCGCCGCCGGCGCGCTCCGCCCCGTTCCCCGGGGCCGGCCTGCGCCCGCGCACGGTGACCGACGACGGCGACCCGAGAACGCCCGAGGAACCGATGACCTCCCAGCAGTCCCCCACCTCCGCCGGCCCCGCCCGGCCGCGCCGCCGTCGCGGCGGCCGCGGCCGCGGGACCGGCACCGGCACCGCCGTGCCGGCCGCACAGCCGCAGCCGCAGCCGCAGGAGATCCCCGCCGGCGACGTCGCGACCGTGCTGCCCGCCGACACCACGTTCGAGGCGCTCGGCGTGCCCGCCCCGCTGGCCGAGGTGCTCACCGCCAGCGGCATCACCGCCCCGTTCCCCATCCAGGTCGCGACGCTGCCCGACTCGCTGGCCGGCCGCGACGTGCTCGGCCGCGGCCGCACCGGCTCGGGCAAGACGATCGCCTTCGCCCTCCCCCTGGTCTCCCGGCTGGCGGCCTCCACCACCCGCCGCCAGGCCCGCCGGCCGCGCGCGCTGGTCCTCGTCCCGACCCGCGAGCTGGCCAACCAGGTGCTCGCCACCGTCGAGCCGCTCGCCCGCGCCCTCGGCCTGCGCTGCACCACCGTGTTCGGCGGTGTCGGGCAGAACCCGCAGGTGCAGGCACTGGCCGCCGGCGTCGACGTGGTCATCGCCTGCCCCGGCCGGCTCGAGGACCTCATCGGCCAGGGGCACGCCGACCTGTCCGCCGTCGAGGTCACCGTCCTCGACGAGGCCGACCACATGGCCGACCTCGGCTTCCTCCCCGGCGTCAAGCGGCTGCTGGACCGGACGCCGCAGGGCGGCCAGCGACTGCTGTTCTCGGCCACGCTGGACAACGGCGTCGACGTGCTGGTGAAGCGCTACCTGTCGCAGCCGGTGACCCACTCGGTCGACCCCGCCGTCGCGCCGGTGTCCACCATGACCCACCACGTGTTCCAGGTGAGCGCCGCGGACAAGGCCGAGGTCGTGCGCCAGCTGGCCTCCGGCCTCGGGCGCAGCGTGCTGTTCACCCGCACAAAGCACCAGGCCAAGAAGCTCGCCAAGCAGCTCACCGCGGCCGGCGTCCCCGCCGTCGACCTGCACGGCAACCTCAGCCAGAACGCCCGCGAGCGCAACCTCGAGGCGTTCAGCACCGGCGGCACGCGGGTCCTGTGCGCCACCGACATCGCCGCGCGCGGCATCCACGTCGACGACGTGGCGCTGGTCGTGCACGTCGACCCGCCGACCGAGCACAAGGCCTACCTGCACCGCTCGGGCCGCACCGCCCGCGCCGGGGCCGGCGGCACGGTGGTCACCCTCTCCACGCCCGACCAGCACGGCGAGGTGCGGACGCTGACCCGCCAGGCCGGCATCACGCCGGTCGTGGCCACGGTGCGCCCCGGCGCCGAGCAGATCACCGCGCTCACCGGCCCCGCGGCGCCGTACGTCGAGCCGGCCCCGGCACCGGCGCCCCAGCCGCCGGGCCAGGGCGGCGGACGGCGGCGCCGCGGCGGTTCCGGCGGCGGCTCGGGCACGACGGCGTCGGCCACGGCGGGCACCACGGCCGGGAGCCGCGGACAGTCCCGCACCCCCGGTCCGGCGCGCACCCGCGCCGAGCTGGCCGCGCGGGCCGGGACCCACTCGGCAGCGTCGTTCAGCGGGCGGTCGCGGCGCGGCGGCCGCTGACCGCGTCGGGCTCCGTTCCGGGGTTGGTCGCGGGGACGGTCGGGAAGAGCACTCCCGACCGTCCCCGACCCCTGCGAGGTGCCCCGTGGCCCTGCCCATCACCCTGTCCGAGATCGGTCCCCGCGTCTCCGCCGGCGCGTTCATCCTCAACAGCGGCCTGGGCAAGCGCGGTGCCGACGAGCAGACCGCCGCCGGGCTGCACGGCTTCGCCGCCGGCACCTACCCGTTCCTCAGGGACGTCGAGCCGCGGCAGTTCGTGCAGGTCCTGTCGACGGCGGAGATCGCCGTCGGGGCCGCCCTGCTGACCCCGTTCGTCCCGACCGCGGTGGCCGGCGCCGTCCTCACCGGCTTCGCCGGGGGCCTGCTCGGCCTGTACCTGCGCACGCCCGGCATGCGCAAGGAGGGCAGCCTCGCCCCCACCGAGCAGGGCCTGACCGTGGCCAAGGACGTGTGGCTGCTCGGCATCGGCGTCGGGCTGCTCACCCGCGGCACCGTCGACCGCGGCGCCAAGCGCGTGGAGAAGGCCTCGCGGACCCTCGCCCGGGCGAACCGCCGCGTGGCGAAGGCCGAGCGCAAGGTCGAGCGGCAGGCCGAGCGCCGCGCCGCCCGGGCCGCCGCCCGCGCCGCCGCGTAAGTCAGTCGCCGGGGAGGAACACCGTGCCGACCAGGCGCCGGCGCCGGTCTCCGCCGGGCTCGTTGCCCAGCCGGGCCCGGAGCACCGCACGGACGTCGTCGAGCAGGCCGGCGAACTCGTCGTCGTCCAGCCACAGCCCGGTCATCCGGTAGCCGACGCCGTCACGCGCCGGATCGGGCCCGCCCGGCGCGTCCGCGGCGCGCGCCACCCAGCGGTCGAAGTCGGCCAGCAGCGCGGCCACGAACGTCCCGAACGCGCGGCGGTGCTCGTCGGAGGTCATCGCCGCGGCCTCGGCCGGCCCGACCGAGGCCGCGGTGACCACCAGGCGGTAGGTGCGCTCGGTGCTCCCCCGGACCCGCCGCTCGGCGACCACCTCGAGCACGCCGGCGTCGGCGAGCACGCCGACGTGCCGGTAGAGGGTCGCGACCGGGACGTCGGGCAGCTCGGCGTGCAGCTCGCCGGTGGTCAGGGTCCGGTCGCCGAGCAGCGCCTGGACGACCCGGAGGCGCACCGGGTGCAACAGGAGGTCCGCGGTCGCCACGCAGCCACCTCTCTCATCATTGACAACGGTCTCACGATCGATAACAATGATGCCATGGCGACGATCGAGACGACACCCCGGACGCTGCGCGTCACCCTCACCCGGGCCGAGAAGGTCCTCGGCCTGCTGCGCGACCTCGAGGTGCCGCTGACGGCGGTGCACTCGGCCGAGGTCGTCCCCGACGGCCTGGCCGCCGCCCGCGGCCTGCGCGCTCCCGGGCTGGGCCTGCCCGGCCGGCGGCTGATCGGCACCTGGCGGCGCCGGGGCAGCAAGGCGTTCGTCAGCGTGCGCCGCGGCCCGGCCGTGCGCCTGCACCTGACGGGGCAGCGGTTCGACACCCTGCTGGTGTCCGCCGGCGACGCCGCCGCGGTCGCCGCCGGCGTCGCCGCGCACCTGCCCCCCGGGCGCTGACCGTGCGCGAGACCCCGCTGAGAGTGCCCGGCGAGCCCCCGCTCGCCGGCACCCTGACCCTGCCCGACTCCCCCGGCCCGGTGCCCGCGGTGCTGCTGGCGCCCGGCTCGGGCCCGCTGGACCGCGACTCCGACCACCGCCGGGCCCGCTTCGGCGTCACCCGGGAACTGGCGCACGCCCTCGCGGAGGGCGGCATCGCGTCACTGCGCTACGACAAGCGCGGCGTCGGCGGCTCCCCCGGCGACTGGCGGCGGGCCGGGTTCTCCGACAACACCGACGACCTGGTCCGCGCCCGCGAGGCCCTCGCGGCCCGGCCCGAGGTCGACCCCGGCCGCGTGCTGCTGGTCGGCCACAGCGAGGGTGCCCTGCTGGCCGCGGCGGTGGCCGCGCGCGGGGTGCCGGCCGCCGGGGTGGTCCTGCTGGCGGCGTCGGCGCGGCCCGGCGACGAGCTGCTGCGCTGGCAGGCCCGGCAGATCGGGCCCACCCTGCCGGCTCCCGTCCGCGGCGTGCTGCGGCTGCTGCGGATCGACCTGGAGCGCAAGGTGGCGGCCAACCACGAGCGCATCCGGGCCACCACCACCGACGTCGCCCGGATCGGCGGCGTGCGGGTGAACGCCCGCTGGCACCGGGAGTTCCTCGACCACGACCCGCGGGGCGACCTCGCCCGGATCACCGCGCCGGTGCTCGCCGTGACCGGCGAGAAGGACCTGCAGGTCCCGGTCGCCGACCTCGACGTCGTCGCGGCGACGGTGCCCGGCCCGGTCACCACCGTGGCGGTGCCCGACCTGACGCACACGCTGCGCCGCCAGCCGGGGCGGGCGTCGATGGGGGCCTACCGCGGCGAGCTGCGCCGACCGGTGGACGCCGAGGTGCTCGCGGCCGTCGTCGGGTGGTGCCGTCGGGTGGTCGCGGTCACGTCCCCCACCTGAGCCGGGAGGACGGGGGTTCCCGACCGGCGCTGGTGGGTGCAGTATCCCCGGCCAACGGTGGACCGTCGCCGGGACGGGCCCCGTCGTTCGCGAGGAGGTCCATGTGTCGCTGCCCACCCGTCGCGCCGCGGCGCTCGCCATCACCCTGGGCGTCGGCCTGCTGGGTGCGTGCTCGGACGGCGGTGAGGGTGACACCGCCGCCGCCTCGACCAGCGCCCACGCCGAGGGCGAGCACTCCGAGGACACGCCCTCGCCGAGCGCCACCTCGAGCAGCGCCACGTCCAGCGGCACCACGCCCAGCAGCGCCGCGCCGGAGAGCACCCCCGCTGCCGCCCCGGCGGCGCCGGCCGAGGCGCGGACCGTCACCGCCACCGAGGGCGAGATGTACATCGACCTCTCGGAGAGCTCCTTCACCCCCGGTGAGTACACCATCGAGGTGGTCAACGAGGGCAACGCCACCCACGACCTGGTCGTCGAGCGGGACGGGCAGGACGTCGCCGCGAGCGACACCATCGGACCGGGCGAGTCGACCACGCTGACGGTCACCCTCGAGGCGGGTGAGTACGTCTTCTACTGCTCGATCGGCAACCACCGGGCCATGGGGATGCTGACGAACGTGACGGTCGCGGCATGAGCGGCCAGACCTCGACCCGGCCCCCGCGGACCGGGGTGGCGATCGCGCTGCTCCGACTGGTCGGGGCGGCGCTGCTGGCGGCGATCGCCGCCATCCACCTCTATCTGTGGCAGCAGGGCTACAGCGGTGTCGAGGTGATCGGCCCGGCGTTCCTCGTGCAGTCCGCACTCGGGATCGGTGGCGCGCTGCTGCTGCTGGCCGCGCCGCCGCGCCTGGTGACCTGGGCGGCATCGCTGGGCGCCCTGTTCGCCGCGGGGTCCCTGGCCGCACTGCTGCTGTCCACGACGGTCGGCCTCTTCGGGTTCGTGGAGACCACCCTGGCGACCCTGTGGTGGGAGTCCTTCTGGGTGGAGGCGGCCGCCGTCGTCGTCCTCGTCGTGCTGGCCGTCCTCGCCCGGCGGCCGGCCGGCCGCTGACGCCCGGCGGTGGGCGGGCGGGCCACCCGCCCACCGCCGGGCGTCAGCCCTGGGAGGACGAGAACGCGGCGTCGAACGCGGCGGCCGGCGGGTCGAAGGCCAGGCGGCGGACGAACGCCAGCGCCTCGGGGGCACCGACGAGGCGGTCCATGCCGGCGTCCTCCCACTCCACCGAGATCGGCCCGTCGTAGCCGATGGTGTTGAGCATCCGGAAGCAGGCCTCCCACGGGACGTCGCCGTGGCCGGTGGAGACGAAGTCCCAGCCCCGCCGCGGGTCGGCCCACGGCAGGTGCGAGCCGAGCCGGCCGTTGCGGCCGTTGCCCACCTGGCGCTTCGCGTCCTTGCAGTCGACGTGGTAGATCCGGTCCTTGAAGTCCCAGATGAACGAGACCGGGTCGAGGTCCTGCCACACGAAGTGCGACGGGTCCCAGTTGAGCCCGAAGGCCTCGCGGTGGCCGATCGCCTCGAGCGTGCGGACCGTCGTCCAGTAGTCGTAGGCGATCTCCGACGGGTGCACCTCGTGCGCGAACCGGACGCCGACCTCGTCGAAGACGTCGAGGATCGGGTTCCACCGGGCGGCGAAGTCGGCGTAGCCGTCCTCGATCATCGAGGCCGGGGCCGGCGGGAACATCGCCACGGCCTTCCAGATCTTCGATCCGGTGAAGCCGACGACCGTCTTGACGCCGAGCTTCGCCGCGGCGCGCGCGGTCAGCTCCATCTCCTCGGCGGCGCGCCGCCGCACGCCCTCGGGGTCGCCGTCGCCCCAGACGCGCCTGTTGACGATGTCCTGGTGCCGGGCGTCGATGGGGTCGTCGCAGACGGCCTGTCCGTTGAGGTGGTTGGAGATGGCCCACACCTTGAGGCCGTACTTGTCGAGCAGCTCGAGCTTCTGCTGCACGTAGGACTCGTCGTTCGCGGCGCGCTCGACGTCGAGGTGATCGCCCCAGCAGGCGATCTCCAGGCCGTCGTAGCCCCACTCGGAGGCGAGCCGGGCCACCTCCTCGAACGGCAGGTCGGCCCACTGGCCGGTGAACAGGGTGACGGGACGGGGCATCAGTCGGTCCTCTCCTCGATGCGGGTCCACACGGAGTCGGCCGCGGCGCTGCGCTCGACCGCGTCGAGCACCCGCTGGATCTGCAGGCCGTCGGCGAACGACGGCGCCGGGTCCTGGTCCTTGGCGATCGCGGTGACCAGGTCGACGACCTGGTGGGTGAAGCCGTGCTCGTAGCCCAGCCCGTGCCCGGCCGGCCACCACGAGCCGATGTAGGGGTGGCCGGGCTCGGTGACCAGGATGCGCCGGAACCCGGCGCGCTCGGCGGGCTCGTTGCCGTCGAAGAACTGCAGCACGTTCATGTCCTCGAAGTCGAAGGCGAGGCTGCCCTCGGACCCGTTGACCTCGACGCGGATGGCGTTCTTGCGGCCCAGCGCGAACCGGGTGGCCTCGAACGTGGCCAGCGCGCCGCCGGAGAAGCGGCCGAGGAAGACGGCGGCGTCGTCGACGGTGACCTGGCCGGTCCCCTCGCCGGCGACGCCGGACAGCGACCCGGCCGCCGCGGGCAGCGGGCGCTCCTTGACGAAGGTCTCCAGCAGCGCGCTGACGCCGGTGAGCGTCTCGCCGGTGACGTACTGGGTGAGGTCGACGATGTGCGCGCCGATGTCGCCCAGCGCGCCGGAGCCGGCCTTGTCCTTCTCCAGCCGCCACGACATCGGCGCCGAGGGGTCGGCGATCCAGTCCTGCAGGTACTGCGCGCGCACGTGCCGCACCTGGCCGATGCGGCCCTCGGCGACCAGCCGGCGGGCCAGCCCGATCGCCGGCACCCGGCGGTAGGTGAAGCCGACCATCGAGCGCACGCCGCGGGTGGCGGCCCGGGCGGCGGCGGCGGCCATCGCCTCGGCCTCGGCGACGGTGTTGGCCAGCGGCTTCTCGCACAGCACGTGCTTGCCGGCCTCCAGCGCCGCGATCGCGATCTCGGCGTGGGTGTCGCCGGGGGTGCAGACGTCGACCAGGCCGACGTCGTCGCGCTCGAGCAGCCGCCGCCAGTCGGTCTCCACCCCCGCCCAGCCCAGCCGGGCGGCGGCGTCGGTGGCCCGCTGGCGGTCGCGGCCGGCGAGGACGGTGAGCTCGGGACGGAGCGGGAGGTCGAAGAAGTGCGGGGCGGTGCGCCAGGCCTGCGAGTGCGCCGCGCCCATGAAGGCGTGTCCGATGAGACCGATCCCGAGGGTCGGCCGGTCTGCTGAGGTCATGGGGGCTCCCGGGGAGGGGCGGGACCGCCGGTGACCGGCGGTCCCGCCCGGGTGGATCAGGACTCGAACGCGGCGTCGATGTACTGGTCGACGTTGTCCGCGGTGACCACCGGCGCGTTCAGCACCGTCCGCCGCGGGACGCCCTGGGAGGTCAGGTCCGACAGGCTCTTGTCCTGCGCGACGAGCCGGGCCAGCGCGATGCCGTCGGCGGCCTGGGTGTGCGGGTAGATGACCGTCGCCTGGAGCACGGACTCGCCGGACTGGATCTCCCGCATGGCGTTGGCCGAGCCGGCGCCGCCGACCATGAAGAACTCGCTGCGCCCGGCGCTCTGGATGGCGGCCAGGACGCCGACGCCCTGGTCGTCGTCGTGGTTCCAGATGGCGTCGATCTGCGGCGCGGCCTGCAGCAGGTTCGACGCCGCCTCCTCGCCGCCCTCGACGGTGAAGTCGGCGGCGACGCGGTTGTCGACGTCGAGACCGCACTCCGCCAGCGCGTCGGCGAAGCCCTGGCTGCGGTCCTGGGTCAGCGGCAGCGAGTCGATGCCGGCGATCTCGGCGACGACCGCGTCCGGGTTCTCGCCGAGCTGCTCGCAGATGTACGTGCCGGCCGAGACGCCCATCCCGTAGTTGTCGCCGAGGATCGTCGCGCGGGCGGCGAACTCGCTGTCGAACTCGCGGTCGACGTTGATGACCGGGATGCCGGCCTCCATCGCCTGGAGCGCGACCGGGGTCATCGCGGCGCCGTCGAAGGGCAGCAGCACGATGGCGTCGACGCCGTCGTTGATGAACGTCTCCACCTGGCTGATCTGGGTGCTGACGTCGTTGGTGCCCTCGGCGACGACGAGCTCGACGTCCTCGTAGTTCTCGGCCTCGGCGCGGGCGGCCTCGGTGATGCCGGCCATCCAGCCGTGGTCGGCGGCCGGGGCGGAGAAGCCGATGGTGACGGTCTCGCCGGCCTCGTCGTTGCTGCTGGCCGCCTGGTCGCCACCGCCACCGCCACCGGTGTCCTCGGGCGTGTTGCTGGTACAGCCGGCCACGAGCACGCCTGCGCTGAGCAGGGCGACCGTGGCGTACGGCAGACGGCGGAACGGACGCTGCCTCGATGCGGACATGCTCTCTCCTCGGGTGTCGCCTCCCTGTCCGGGAGCCGGGTGGGCGCCGGACGGGTCCGGCGGGTGGTGCGACCGGCGCGCGGGGGTCGCGCGCCGGGTGGTGCGGGGAAGTCCTGCGGGGAGGTCCCGGCCGGGGGCCGTCAGAGCGTCTTGCCGGTCGCGGCCGGCCGGGCACCACCGGGCCCGCCGTCGGCGGTGGTGCCGCCGGACACCGCGCCCGACGGCGAGCCGGGCAGCACGGGGCCTCCGGACACGCCTCCGGACGGGGGCCGGCGGAAGCTGAAGCCGCCGGTGGCCAGCCGCTGCTGCAGCAGGACGGCGAGGACGATGATCACGCCGGTCGCCACGGCCTGCGCCGAGCTCGACAGGTTGTTGAGCGTGAAGATGTTGCCGAGCGTCTCGAAGACGAGGACGCCGAAGACGGTGCCGACGATCGTCCCGCGCCCGCCGATCAGCAGCGTCCCGCCGATGACCACCGCGGCGATGGCGTCGAGCTCGTAGAGCGTGCCGTGCGTCGAGCTGCCCGTCGTCGTCCGCGCCATCATCATCACTGCGGCGATGCCGCAGGTGATGCCGGAGAGCACGTAGAGCTTGACGGTGTGCCGCTGCACCCGGATGCCGGCGAGTCGGGCGGCCTCGGCGTTGCCGCCGACGGCGAACGTCCGCCGGCCGAAGGTGGTGCGGTTGAGCAGCACCCACCCGGCCACGGCGACCAGCGCGAAGATGATCACCAGGGTCGGGACGCCGAGGACGTCGCCGGAGAAGAAGGACAGGAAGTCCCGGTCCCGCACGATCTGGGTGCGCCGGTTGGCGATGATCTCCGCCAGGCCGCGGGCGGCGGTGAGCATGGCCAGGGTGGCGATGAAGGCGGCGAGCCGGCCGTAGGCGATGACGACGCCGTTGACCAGCCCCGCGACCGCGCCGACGACCAGCGCGGTGAAGACCATGACGATCCAGTGGACGTCCTCGGCCATCTGCTGGGTGGCCAGCGTGGTGGCCCAGACCGAGGCCAGGGCCACCAGCGCGCCGACCGACAGGTCGATGCCGCCGCCGATGATCACGAACGTCATGCCGACGCTCACCACGCCGATGACCGAGGCCAGCCGCAGGATGGTCAGGATGTTGTCGACGTCGGCGAAGCGGTCCCCCGCCGTGACGACGCCGACGACGCACAGGAGCACCAGGGCGACGACCAGGCCGAGGTTGCGGCCCACCGGCCCGGCCAGCAACCCGCCGGAGTGCCCGCGGCGGGCCTGCTCCTTGCCGGTCCCCGTGGTCAGCGCGGTGCTGCCCTCACTCATGCGACGTCCCCTTCGTGCACCGGGACGCCGTGCGTCGACGTCCCCTCCATGACCAGGTCGAGCACGCGGTGCTCGTCGAGTGCCGACGCGGGCTCCTCGGCCAGCACCCGGCCCTCCGCGACGACGAGGACCCGGTCGGCCAGACCGAGCACCTCCGGGATCTCGCTGGAGACCACGACCACCGCGACCCCGCGGTCGGCGAGGTCTCGGACCAGCGCGTAGATCTCCGACCGGGCGCCGACGTCGACCCCGCGGGTGGGCTCGTCGAGCAGCAGCACCCGGCACTCGCGCAGCAGCCAGCGGGCGAGCACGACCTTCTGCTGGTTGCCGCCGGAGAGGGTGCGCACCTCGCGGCCGACGTCGGCCGGGCGGACCTCGAGCGCGCTCACCTGCTCGCGGGCGGCGTCGCGCTCGGCGGTGCCGGACAGGAAGCCGCCGCGGGCGAAGCGGGCCAGGCTGGAGATCGAGATGTTGCGGGCGACCGACTCGCCGAGCAGCAGCGCCTGGCTCTTGCGCTCCTCCGGCGCCAGGCCGACGCCGGCGGCCACCGCGGCGCCGACGTCGCCGGGCCGCAGCCGGCGGCCGCCCACGCGCACCGAGCCGCTGGTCGCCCGGCGGGCGCCGTAGACGGTCTCGAGGATCTCCGAGCGGCCCGAGCCGACCAGCCCGGCCAGCCCCACGATCTCCCCCGGCCGGACGGTGAAGGAGACGTCGGAGAACGCGCCGCGCAGGCCGAGGTCGTCGACTTCGAGCACCGGCTCGGCGGTGGCCGGGGGCCGGTGGTGGCGCTCGGGGAAGACGTACTCGATGTCGCGGCCGGTCATCAGCGTGATGACCTCGCGGGTGGGCGTCTCGCGGGCCGGCAGCCCGGTGGCGACGGTCCGGCCGTCCTTGAGGACGGTGATCCGGTCACCGATCTCCCGGATCTCCTCCAGCCGGTGGGAGATGTAGACGACGGCGACGTCGTGCGCGGTGAGGTCGCGGATGACCGTGAACAGCCGCTCGACCTCCTCGTTGTCGAGGACCGCGGACGGCTCGTCCATGATGATCAGCCGGGCGTCCTGGGACAGCGCCCGCGCGATGCTCACCATCTGCTGGGAGGCCGCGGGCAGCGACCCGACCTCGGCGGCCGGCCGGATCTCGGGGTGGCCGAGCCGGGTGAGCAGCTCCCCCGCCCGCCGGTTCAGCTCGCGCGGCCGGACGAAGCCCAGCTGGGCCTGCTCGCGGCCGAGGAAGACGTTGTCGGCGACGGTGAGCCCGGCCACCAGGTCGAGCTCCTGGTAGATCGTCGCGATGCCGAGGCCCAGCGCGGCCTGCGGCGTGGCCAGCCGGACCCGCTCGCCACGCCAGTGGATCACGCCGTCGTCGGGCTGGTGGGCGCCGGCGAGGACCTTGATCAGCGTGGACTTGCCGGCGCCGTTCTGGCCGAGCAGGCAGTGCACCTCACCGGCGCGGACGTCGAGGTCGACACCGGCGAGCGCCCGGACGCCCGGGAAGGTCTTGACGATGCCCTGCATCTCCAGCAGCGGCGCCTCGCGCAGCACCGCTCCGTGCTGGGTGTCCACGGCATCACCCGACTTCTGCTCAGTGTTGACCATTAGTCCGTTGAGCGCAGAACGTATGAGGTGGCACACAGGAGGTCAAGCCCCGCGCGGTGCGGTTACCGAATCGCGACGTGCCAGCGGGTCCGTCCCGGCGTGCCGGGGACGGGCCGGAGGGGGTTCGGTCTCAGTGGGCGAGCGCCTGGTGGACGGAGTCCTCGTCCAGGTAGCCCTCGATGGCCATGAGGGCCGCGCCGATCCGGCCGGAGAGGTCCGGCGCCTCGCTGACGGTGATCTCCAGGGCGCGCGCGGCCAGCGGCATGGACCGGCCGTACACCGCCTCGCGGATCCCGGCGAGCAGCGGGACGCCCGCCTGGGCGACCCCGCCGGTCATGACGATCCGGTGCGGGTTGAAGAAGTTGACCAGCGCGGCCAGGACGGTGCCGATCGTGCGGCCGGCGCGCCGGACGAGCTCCAGGGCCACGCCGTCGCCCTGCGCCGCCCGCTCGACGACCTCGCGGGTCGTCGTCACCGGCAGCCCGGCGGCCTGGGCGTCGCGCAGCAACGCTCCCCCGCCGGCGATCGCCTCGAGGCAGTTGGTCTGGCCGCACCGGCAGACGACCTCGCGGCCGTCGGCGGAGGGGACGTGGATGTGGCCGATGTCGCCGGCGCTGCCCTGCGCCCCGCGGTACACCCCGCCGTCGACGATGATCCCGCAGCCGATGCCGGTGCCGACCTTCACGACGAGGACGTCCTGCACCGACCCGGCCACGCCCATCTCGCCGAGGGCCATCACGTTGACGTCGTTGTCGACGAACACCGGGCAGCCGTAGCGGCCGAACGCGCTCGGGATGGGGAAGTCGTGCCAGCCCGGCATGATCGGCGGGTGGGAGGGCCGTCCGGTCGAGAACTCGACCGGGCCGGGGACGCCGACGCCGGCAGCGCACACGTCGGCCGGGGTCAGCCCGGCCTCGGCCAGCACCTGCTGCGCCAGCCGGTCGACCTCGGCGAGGACCGGGCCGGGCCCCTCGGCGATGTCGATGGGGTGCCCGGCGGTGGCGAGGATCTGCGCCGACAGGTCGGTGACGGCGACGTCGACGCTGGTGACGCCCAGGTCGACGGCGAGCACGCACCCGGCCGCGCTGTTGAACCGCAGCAGCGTCGGCGGCCGGCCCCCGGTGCTCCAGCCGCGGCCGCCCTCCTCGAGGAGGCCGGCGGCGATGAGCTGGTCGACGCGCGCGCTCACCGTGTTGCGCGCGGCGCCGGTCAGCGCGACGAGCTCGGCCCGGCTCCGGGCACGGCCGGTGCGCACGTGGTGCAGCAGCGCGCCGGCCGAGGCGGAGGAGGAGCCCATGCCGTCATGGTGACACGCCGCGGGCCTGCTGCCCGTTGCTCGGCCCGGCGGCGTCGGCGAGGGCCGTCCGCAGCACGGCCGCGACGTCGTCGGGGTGGGTCTGCACGGTCAGGTGGGCCGCGCCGGGCACCTCCGCCACCCGGCCGCGGGGCGCCGCGGCGGCCACCCGTGCCGCCCAGTCCGGGCGGCAGAGCCGGTCGCGGGTGCCCCGGACGACGGTCACCGGCACGCCGACGGCGCGCAGCCGGGCGTCGATCCGGTCGCGGGCGGCGGCCCGCCACAGCGCCCGCATGGCCCGCGGGCCGGTGGTCAGCCACTGCGCCAGGACGAGGGGGACCTGCCACCACGGCTCGCGCACCGCCGTCCCCAGCCACCACCGCACGAGCGTCGCCGGCCGGCGCAGCCGCGGGTCGGTCGACGGGCCGAGCAGCACCACCCCGGCGACGCGGGGGTCGGTCGCCGCCGCGGCGACCACCTGGCAGCCCTGGCTGTGACCGGCCAGCACGGCCGGCCCGGTGCCGAGGCGGGCGCGCAGCGCGGCGGCGAGGTCGTCGAGCGGGGGAACAGGTGCAGACCGGCCCATCCCGGGTAGGAGCACGACGTCGGCGGGCACCCGCCGGCACAGCCGTGACCAGGACCGCCCGTCCAGCCCCAGGCCCGGGACGACCACGAGCCGGGGGATGAGGGCGGGCACCGGCCCGGTTGTACCGGGTGGACGCGGACACCGCGAGCGCACCACTCGACGGCGGCCGTGTCGGGGATCACCGCCCCGGCCCGGGCGCCGCAGGACAGCGGAGTCCCTGACGGGAGAGGATCAGTCATCATGACGACGACATCACCTGCGCACACCCCCGCCGACAGCTCGCGGACCGGCCGGCCGCGGGTGGTGATCGTCGGGTCCGGCTTCGGCGGCCTGTTCGCCGCGAAGGCCCTGCGCAAGGCCGACGTCGACATCACGGTGATCGCCAAGACCGGGCACCACCTGTTCCAGCCGCTGCTCTACCAGGTCGCCACGGGCATCCTGTCCGAGGGCGAGATCGCCCCGGCCACCCGTGAGGTGCTGCGGCACCAGAAGAACGTCCGGGTGGTGCTCGGCGAGGTCGTCGACATCGACGTCGACGCGCGGACGGTGACCTCCACCGTCCTCGGCCGCACCGCGGTGCACCCCTACGACGAGCTGATCGTGGCCGCGGGTGCCGGGCAGTCCTACTTCGGCAACGACCAGTTCGCCGAGTTCGCCCCCGGCATGAAGAGCATCGACGACGCCCTCGAGCTGCGTGGCCGGATCTTCGGCGCCTTCGAGCTGGCCGAGATCGCCACCGACCCCGCCGAGGTCGAGCGGCTGATGACCTTCGTCGTCGTCGGCGCCGGCCCGACCGGCGTGGAGATGGCCGGCCAGATCGCCGAGCTCGCGCACCGCACGCTGCGCCGCGACTTCCGCAACATCGACCCCGAGCAGGCGCGCATCATCCTCATCGACGGCGCGCCCCAGGTGCTGCCGCCGTTCGGCCCGAAGCTGGGTGAGAAGGCCCGCCGGCACCTCAACAGGATGGGCATCGAGGTGCAGCTCGGCGCCCTGGTGACCGACCTCGACGCCGACGGCCTCACCGTCAAGGACTCCGACGGGCAGCTGCGCCGGATCACCGCGGCCACCAAGGTGTGGGCGGCCGGCGTCCAGGCGTCCCCGCTGGGCCGGATGCTGGGCGAGAAGACCGGCGCCGAGGTCGACCGGGCCGGCCGGATCTCGGTGCAGTCCGACCTCACGCTGCCCGGGCACCCCGAGATCCACGTCGTCGGCGACATGGCCAACCACCCCGACAAGCTGCCGGGCGTGGCGCAGGTGGCCATCCAGGGTGGGCGCTACGCGGCCGACCAGATCACCCGCCGCCTCGCCGGGAAGAAGCCCCGCGGGGCCTTCCGCTACCGCGACAAGGGCAACATGGCGACCATCTCGCGGTTCTCCGCGGTGGCCGACATCAAGAAGCTGAAGTTCGAGGGCTTCATCGCCTGGGTGATCTGGCTGGTGGTGCACCTCTTCTACATCATCGGCTTCAAGAGCCGCGTCACCACGGTGCTGCACTGGATGGTCAGCTTCCTCGGCCGCGGCCGCTCCCAGCGGGTCGCCACCCAGCAGCAGGTCTACGGCCGACTGGCCCTGGAGAAGCTCGGTCCCGGCTTCTCGGCGTCCAAGACCGGCGGCCCCAAGGACCACGGCGAGAACCCGGACGAGGTCAACCCCGACCAGCAGAAGGACCTCGTCGCCCGCCGCACCGCCTAGACGAAGGACCCCGCTGCCCCCACGCCTCGCACGCTCGGCGCGGGACCCTGCAGCGGGGCCGTTCCAGCACCTCACGTGAGCCACGTGTCGAGGGCGGCGGTGACGAGGTCCGGCGTCACCACGTGGCCGCCGTCGAACTCGTCGTAGGCGACGTCGTAGCCGGCCGCAGTGAGCTGCTGCGACACCCGCCGGCCGCAGCGCTCCACCGGCAGCACGCGGTCGGCGGTGCCGTGCGCGATCCACACGCGCGGGCGCCCCTCCCGCCCCGGCGGCGCGGCGAAGCCGGGCGAGAACGCGAGCAGCGCCTCGAACAGGCCGCCGTTGGCCAGGCCGAGCGACAGCGCGTACGAGGCGCCGTCGGAGAAGCCGCCCAGCGCCGTCCGCGACACCGCCAGACCCGCGGCCACCTGCTCCAGCGCGGCGTCCAGGACGGCGACGTCGCGGCCGAGCCCGCCGGCGATGAGGTCCCAGGTGGTGGCGACCGACGACGTGGCGAGCACGGCGACCCCGCGGGCCCCCGCGACGTCGCCCACCGCGGCCAGGGACTGCGCGGCGTCGCCGCCGGCGCCGTGGCAGAACACCAGCAGGGGCCGCGCGCCGGTGCCCCCGCCCGGGACCGCGACCAGCGCCTCGGCGCGGCCCCCGAGGTCGAGCGCGGTGGTGCCCGGCGGCAGCGGCGGGCCGGCCGGGTCGGGCCCGGGGCGGGCCTCGAGCCGTCCCGCGGCGGCCGGGCGCGGAGCGGCCACGGCTACACCGCGTGCGCCACCGGGGGCACGTGCTCGTCGGGCCGCTCGAGGTGCAGCGGCTGCAGCGGCGTCGTCTCCTCCAGGTACAGGAAGGCGTCGTAGCGCTCCCCGAGCACGGTGGGCACGTAGTTGCCCCAGCGCTCCCGCTCGGGCCGGTAGACGACGCCGATCGCCCGGTGGTCGAGCCGGCGATCCAGCCAGCCCGGGCGCGCACCCGGCGGGACGACGACCAGCGCGTCCCGGCCGAGCGCCTCGTGCAGCAGGTGCTCCAGACTGCCCTCCCGGGCCGGCGGGACGGTCATCCGCTCCATCTGCGCGCCCCACTCCCGCCCGGCGACCACCCCGCCGCGGTGCCCGCCGAAGCCGACCAGGACGACGTCGCCGGCTCCGTGCCGCTCCCGCAGCAGCTGCCCGAGGTTGGTCATCCCGGCGTCGGCCATGTCGGTGGCCCGCGCGTCGCCCACGTGGGTGTTGTGCTCCCAGACGACGGCCTTCGCGCCGGTGTGCGCCAGCAGCCGGTCGAGGGTGTCGGCCATGTGCACGTCGCGCACGTTCCAGGACGCCGCCGACCCCGCCAGCATGGACCGGTAGTAGCGCTCGGCCCCGGCGACGACCGCGGCGTTCTGCTCGGCGGCGAAGCGGGCCTCGGGGTCGTCGCCGTCGGTGGTGGCGCCGCGCTCCTCGCACAGCCGGCGCAGCAGGTCGACGACGGTCTGCTCGCAGGTCGCCGGCGCCAGCCGGGTGGCGAAGGCGTACTCCGCGCCGTCCTCCCCGTAGGGCTCGAAGCAGCGCAGCGCCTGCACGGCGGCGTCGGCGTGGTCGGGCTCGTGCTCCCGCAGCCAGGCGACCAGCTGCTGCATCGAGTCCCAGAGGCTGTAGACGTCCAGGCCGTAGAAGCCGACGCGGTCGGCCCCGGGCCGGGCCGCGTTGTGGTCGCGCAGCCACCGGCAGGACTCGACGACGTCGTCGTTGGCCCACATCCACGTCGGCCAGCGGGAGATGGCGTCCAGCGCGGTGCGCGGGTCGGCGTCGGCGCCCGGGCGCAGCCGCACGCTCCGGTTGACCCGGTAGCAGTCGGGCCAGTCCCCCTCGACGGCCACGAGGCCGAAGCCGCGCTCCTCGACCAGCCGGCGGGTCAGCGCCGCCCGCCAGGCGTAGTACTCGTGCGTGCCGTGGCTCGCCTCGCCGATCGCGACCACCCGGGCGTCGCCGACCCGGGCGAGCAGCGGGTCGAGGTCGGTCGCGTCGCGCAGCGGGAGCGCGAGCCCCCGGACGTCGTCCCGGTCCATCAGACCTCCCCGGCCGCCCCTTCCCGGACGACCCGCTCGGCGACCGCCCGGCGGTCGCCCGTGCGCAGCCAGGTCCTCCGCTGCCGTGCGGCGGACGTACCCCGGCCGAGCAGGTCCTGCACCAGGACGCACACCTCGTCCCACTCGCCGGCGGCGGTGAGGTCCTCCTCGAGCTCGGCGAGCAGCCCGCTGACCGCGTCGCGGGCGTCGACCAGCTCCAGGCGCAGCGGGTCGAACAGCCGCCCCGCGACGCCCTCCCGCGCGGCCCGCCACCGGGCGGCGCGCAGGTGCTCCGGGCGGACCTCGGGCACCGGCTCGCCCCGGACGGCGCGGGCGGCGAGCACCCGCACGAGCGAGCGGACCAGCGCCGCGTGCAGGACGGCGTCGTCGAGGGTGGTGCAGACGTCGGCCAGACGGAACTCGATCGTGGGCAGCCGGGCCGAGGGGCGGACGTCCCAGTAGAGGTGCGAGCCGTCGGCGACGACGCCGGAGGCGACGAGGCCCGCGAGCACCCGGCGGTAGCCGTCGGCGTCGCCGAGGGGCTCGGGGGCGCCGGCGTGCGGGAAGCGGGTCCACCACAGCGTCCGCCACGACTCGTAGCCGGTGTCGACGCCGTCGTGGAACGGCGAGCTGCCGGTCATCGCCAGCAGCACCGGGACGTAGGGCCGGGTGCGGTCGAGGACGGCGACGGCGGTGTCGAGGTCGGGGACGCCGACGTGCACGTGGCAGCCGCAGATGTCCTGCTGCCGGGCCAGACCCGCCCAGCGCTCGACCATCGCCTCGTACCGCTCGCCCGGGGTGACCGGCATCGTGTGCCAGGACCCCCAGGGGTGGGTGGACGCGGGCAGCACCAGCAGCCCGTCGCGGGCGGCGGCCGCGGCGGCCTCGGCGCGAGCGGCGGTCAGCTCGGCGCGGACCTGCGCCAGCGTGGTGCACACGCCGGTGGCGATCTCGAGCTGGGTGGTCGCGATCTCGGGGAGGACGCGCGGTCCGGCCTCGCCGGCCAGGGCCGCGGCCGAGGCGCGCGGCCCGGGGGTCAGCTCGTAGGTGCCGGGGGCGACGAGGTGGAACTCCTCCTCGACGCCGAGGGTGCGCCCGACGCCGCCGCTGTCGGACTGCTGGCCGTCGGGGTGCACGCCGCTCCTGGGTGCCGTCGGGGGTCCTGCCGGGCAGGCCGACGCTACGACCGGCGGACCCGGCGCGCACCTGCTGACCAGCACGGTCGTGGGGGGGGGGGGGGGGGGGGGGGGGGGGGGGGGGGGGGGGGGGGGGCGGGGGGGGGGGGGCGGGGGCGGGCGGGGGGGGGGGGCGGGCGCGCGGCGGGGCGGGG
>NZ_JBJGZA010000045.1:0-35129 GCF_054050255.1 Geodermatophilus sp. SYSU D00700
GGGTCCGGCGCATGGCGGGGGGGGGCGAGTGGGGGGGCGGCGGGGGGGGGGGGGCGGGGGGGGGGGGGGCGCGCGGGGGGGGGCGCCGCGGGGGCGCCGGGGCGGACCGCTCGTCGTCCAGGCCGACGACGAGCAGGGTGCTGCCGGCGATGCCGAGGGCGGCGACCGCCGCGATCGCGGCGGTGCGCCGCCCCGGCCGCATCAGGCCTCGCCCGTCCCGGCCTCGACCGCCGGACGGCGACGGGTGCGGGCGACGGCGACACCGCCGGCACCGGCCAGGAGCAGCAGGCTGGCGCCCGCGGCGACGGCCACGCCGCCGGAGCCGGTCTCAGCAGCCGGGGCCGTCACGCCGGTGTTGGAGCGCAGCCCGGTGTTGACGACGGCCTGCGTGCTCGGCGCGGGCGTGGGCGCCGCGGTCGTCGGTGCAGCGGGCGGAGCCGCCACCGCCAGCTCGGCGAGCACGATCGAGTAGCCCGACGCCGTCGGCTGCCCGAGGACGAGGGCGTAGGGACCGGCGGCCAGGTCGGTGGGCAGGACGGCCCGCGCCGTGGTGCCGCTCGCCTCGACGGTGAGCGGCACGGGAGCTGCGGTGGGGTCGTCGGCGCTCGCCAGCTCGAGCTCGATGCCGTCGAGGTCGGTGAGGCCGAGGTCCCGCAGCGCCGAGTCCGCGGTCAGGTCGAGGACGAGACCGGATCCGGCGCTCACCGCGACCGGGCACGGCGTCGGCGAGCTCAGGGCGCAGGGCACCTGGGCGAGCGCCAGGAGCTCGGGGCGGAGGATCCTGCCGGTCTGGGCCGTGGCGCTGAAGCCCAGCTCGTACACGATCTCCGGTTCGACGGTGAACTCCGGGCCCAGGACGGCGGGGTCGGTGTCGACAGGGTCGATGCGCAGGACGGCCTCCGGCCCGTTCACCATGTCGTCCACGGGCAGGAGGATCGCGATGTCGTTGGTACCGGGGATCAGGCTCGCGACCAGCGGGTCGGTCGCGCTCGGGTCCGTGGAGTAGACCTTGTCCGGGTCGAAGTCGGTGTCGGCGGCGGTGTCGGGGAAGTCGATGCTGATCACCGCGTCGGTGGGGTCGAGGCCGTCGGCCAGGTCCACGGTCAGCGTGTCGCCGTACTGGACCTCGTAGGGCGTGGGAGCACCGGCGGGGCCGTTCTCGGTCGGGATGTTGAGCAGGGCCACCTCGGCCGGCTCGAGAGGGAGGACGACATCGGGCGCCGCGGCCGCCGGGGACGCGATGCCGACGAACAGCATGGCGCTGCCGATGCCGGCGAGGCCGAAGCGCTGGACGGTCCGGCGGCGCGTGGTGGAGGGGGTGGACATCAGACACCTTCCGGCGACCGCAGCGCCCGGGCGGCGCTGACTGCGGCGCCACGTACGGTGACCGTCCGATACGACTGAGTCGCGGACACGCTTGCTGGGAGCCGTGGGACCCCACGTGACCCATCCGTGACCGGGAGCCCCAGCGGCCCCCGGCCCGCGGCTCACACGGCGTCGACGGGGACGCCGATGGGGTTCCGGTCGGGGAACAGCCCCGCGGCGACGAGCCCCCGGCGCACCGGCGCGAGCAGCTCGGCCAGCCGGTCGCAGCCGGTGTCGCCGAGCGCCCGCCAGGGACCGAGGGCGAGGCGGTCGGTGTCGGCCTCGATCGCGGTGGTCATCGCCAGCCCCTCGGCGCTGAGCTCGGCACCGTCGAGCCAGCCGCGGTCGGCGAGCTGCCGGGCAGCGGCGTCCCAGGCGTCGTCGTCCCACCCGCGGGCGCTCTGCAGCCACTCCCGGTCGACGCGGCCGGCGGCCGCCACGAGCACGTGCGCGGCGGCCCCGGACACCTCGCGCTGGAGGAGCGCGGCGTTGTGCCCGTCGCCGCGGTGCTCCCGCAGCGTGGTCACCGCCTGCCAGAGCGCCAGGTGCGGCTCGTCGGGCACCGGCAGCCCGGCGTTGGCGGCGGCGAGCGGGCGGCCGGGCGGGTCGACCGCCTCGGCGGCGGCCCGGGCCAGCGTCGCGGCCTCGGCCGCCTCGGGCGAGTCCACCCACTCCCCCAGCACCCGGCGCACCGCGGCGTCCACGCCGGCCCGCCGCGCCTCGAGCGCCGCGTCGGGTGTCACCGCCGACCACACCTCGGGGACGCGGCGGGCGACGAAGGCCGGGGCGAAGTTGTAGAAGGTCGCCGTCACGACCTCGGGACCCACCGGGCCCAGCGGCGCGGCCCGCAGCGCGAAGTAGGTGGACCAGAAGCCGGTCAGGCCGGCCGCCCGGCCCGCCGACCGGACCTCGTCGGCGAAGTAGACGAGGGCGTGCAGCGGCTCGGCCAGCGCCCAGAGCCGCCGCGCGGTCCCGGCAGAGGTCATCGGTTCTCCGTCCGGTGGCTCGTCGGCCCCGTCCCGGGACCCGCCCCGAGCGTGCGAGGGGTGGGGAGGACGGGGTCCTCCATCATGCCGAGACGCTCTCGGGCATCCCCAGCCACTCGCGCCAGCGCGGGTCGACGGTGCGCGCGCCCAGCAGCCGCCAGGCCGCGCCGCTCGGGGTGCGCGGCGGGTGCGGCAGCTTCCAGCCCAGCTCGGCCAGCGACCGGTCGGCCTTGGTGTGGTTGCACCGGCGGCAGGCGGCCACCACGTTGTCCCACGTGTGCGTGCCGCCCCGGCTGCGCGGCACCACGTGGTCGATGCTGGTCGCCGAGCTCCCGCAGTAGACGCAGGTCTGCCCGTCGCGGGTGAACACCGCCCGGCGGGACAGCGGCACCTGCGCCGGGTAGGGCACCCGCACGTACCGGGTGAGCCGGACGACGACGGGCACCGGCAGGCTCAGGCGCTCGGCGTGGACCACCTCGGCGGCGGCGTCGACCGGCTCCGCCTTCTCCGCCAGGACCAGCACGATCGCGCGCCGGCTGGACACCACGCACAGTGGCTCGTAGGTGGCGTTGAGCAGCAGCGTGGCCGACGTCGTGCCGGACGAGGGCACGGGCAGCCGGGGGACGGGGACGGGGTCGCGTCGCGGACCTGGGTGGCCCGCCGGCGACGACCCGGACGCGGAACGCGACACGGAGCACCTCCGACGCCCCGGACCGCCGTACCGGGGCGGCCCGCGGGCAGCACCATCCTGCCCTGACCAGGGGCCCCGGCGCTCGCGGGAGGTCGGGCCGCCCCGGAGCGGGCCCGTTACGGTCGGACGGGTGCGCTACCCCGACGCCGAGAGGCTCGACCTGGTCGAGGACCTGCACGGCCACCGCGTGGCCGACCCCTACCGCTGGCTGGAGGACCCGCAGGACCCCCGGACGCAGGCGTGGACGGCGGCCCAGGACGCGCTCGCCGCCGACGTCCTCGGCGCGCTGCCGCTGCGCCCGGTCTTCGCCGCCCGCCTCGACCATCTGGTGCACGCCGGCGCCGTCGGCGTCCCGGTGCACCGCGGCGGCCGGGCGTTCTCCACCCGGCGCGACCCCGGCCAGGAGCACGCCGTCCTGCGGGTCCGCGAGCCCGACGGCACCGTGCGGGTGCTGGTCGACCCGATGGCCCTGGACCCCTCCGGGACGACGACGCTCGACGCGTGGTCGCCGTCGTGGGAGGGCGACCGGCTGGCCTACCAGCTGTCCACCGGTGGCGACGAGGAGTCGCGGCTGTACGTCCTCGACGTCGCCACCGGCGAGCGGCTCGACGGCCCGGTCGACCGCTGCCGCTACTCCCCCGTCGCCTGGCTGCCCGGCGGCGACGAGCTCTTCTACGTCCGCCGCCTGGCGCCGGACCAGGTGCCCGCCGGCGAGGAGCAGTTCCACCGCCGGGTGTGGCGCCACCGCGTCGGCACCGACCCCGACGGCGACGTCCTCGTGCACGGCGGCACCTTCGACCCGCCCGCCCTGGACCCCACCAACTACTACGGCGTGCGCACCAGCCCCGACGGCCGCTGGCTCGTCGTCTCCGCGTCGGCCGGCACCGCCCCGCGCGACGACGTCTGGGTGGCCGACCTCGGTGGGGACGGCGCGGTGCGCGAGCTCCAGGTCGGTGTCGACGCGCAGACCACCGCCTGGGTGGCCCGCGACGGCCGGCTGTGGCTGCTCAGCGACCGCGGCACGCCGCGCCGGCGGCTGGCGGTCGCCGACCCCGCCGACCCCGCGACCTGGGCGCCGGAGGCCTGGCGCGACGTCGTCCCGCAGGCCGACGACGGCGTGCTCGCCGACGTCGCGCTGGTCGACGGCGCCGACGGGTCGCTGCAGGTGCTCGCCGTCCACTCGGTCGACGCCACCGACCGGCTCTCGGTCTGGGCCGGCGACGGCTCGGGCCGCCTCGGCGAGGTGACCGGGCTCCCGCCGGGCAGCGTCTCCGGCGTGAGCGCGCCACCTGAGGGCGGCGCCACCGCCTGGGTCGGCTACACCGACTTCTCGACCCCGCCGTCGGTGCTGCGCTGGGACGCCGCCGCCGCGGACACCCTCGCCCCTGACGAGCGCGCCCCGGTCGCCGGCGAGGTGCCGGAGGTGACCGTCGTCGAGACGCACGCGACCTCGGCCGACGGGACGCCGGTGCACCTGTTCGTCATCTCGCGCACCGGCACGCCCGACACCCCGCGCCCGACGGTCCTCTACGGCTACGGCGGGTTCGACGTGGCCCTCACCCCCGCCTACTCGGCGCAGGCGCTGGCCTGGGTGGCCGGCGGCGGGGTGTGGGCGGTGGCCAACCTGCGCGGCGGCTCCGAGCACGGCGAGGAGTGGCACCGCGCAGGCATGCGCGAGCGCAAGCAGAACGTCTTCGACGACTTCGCCGCCGCCGGCGAGCACCTCGTCGCGCAGGGGTGGACGACCCACCGGCAGCTGGCGGTGATGGGCGGCTCCAACGGCGGCCTGCTCGTGGGCGCCACGCTCACCCAGCGGCCCGACCTGGCCGCCGGCGTCGTCTGCAGCGCGCCGCTGCTGGACATGGTCCGCTACGAGCGCTTCGGCCTGGGCCGGACGTGGAACGACGAGTACGGCACCGCCGAGGACCCGGTCGAGCTGGGCTGGCTGCTCGGCTACTCGCCCTACCACGCGGTACGCGAGGGCACCGCCTACCCGGCGGTGCTGTTCACGACCTTCGAGTCCGACACGCGGGTCGACCCGCTGCACGCCCGCAAGCTCGCCGCCGCGCTGCAGGCGGCGACCAGCGCCGAGGCGCCGGTCGTGCTGCGCCGCGAGACGTCGGTGGGCCACGGCGCCCGGGCGGTCAGCCGCACGGTGGGCCTGGCCGCCGACCAGCTCGCCTTCCTCGCAGCCGCGACCGGGCCGGCGCCGGAGGGCGCGCCGGGTCCCGGAGGACCGATACCGACCTGACACCATGGAGGGTGATGACCGCTCCACCCTCCGTAGTCGCTGCCGACCGCCTGCTCGCCGCCGCCGTGCCCGACTGCGCCTCCGACCCGACCACCCTCTGCGCGAAGGTGTACGAGCTCTCCGGCATGGGCTGGCTGGCCGGCAACGCCGACACGCTCATCGCCCGGCCGGCCAGGATCCTGCTGGTCCTGGTGCTCGCCGGGGTCGTGCGCTTTCTCGTGCACCGCGCGATCCGGCGGCTGACCGAGCGCACCGCGACCGGGTCGATGCCGACGATCCTGCGGCCGCTGCGCAACCGCGGCGGCTCCGGCGACGTCCTCGAGCAGGTCGCCGCCCGCCGGACGCAGCGGGCCGAGGCGATCGGCTCGGTGCTGCGCAGCTTCGCGTCGTTCGTGATCCTCGGCATCGCCGTCGTGCTGGTGCTCGGCGAGCTCGGCATCGACCTCGCCCCGATCGTGGCCAGCGCGGGCGTCGTCGGCGTGGCGCTCGGCTTCGGCGCGCAGAACCTGGTCAAGGACTTCATCGCCGGGATCGGCATCATCCTCGAGGACCAGTACGGCGTCGGCGACGTCGTCGACCTGGGCGAGGCCAGCGGCACCGTCGAGGCGGTGGGGCTGCGCATCACCCGGCTGCGTGACGTCAACGGCGTGGTCTGGTACGCCCGCAACGGCGAGATCCTGCGGGTCGGCAACAAGAGCCAGGGCTACGCGCAGGTCGTCATCGACCTGCCGGTGGCGCACGACACCGACCTCGAGCGCTGCCGCACGGTGATGCAGGAGGTCGCCGACGCGATGTACGCCGAGGAGGAGTGGGCGGCGGTGCTGCTGGCCGAGCCCGAGTCCCTGGGCGTCGAGCAGATCCTCTCGGAGGGCGTCTTCATGCGGGTGCAGGTCCGCTCGACCAACGCCGACCAGTGGCGGGTCGGCCGGGAGCTGCGGATGCGGCTCAAGGAGCGCTTCGTCGCCGAGGGCATCCGGACGCCACCGCCCCTGCTCGGCGCGGCCAGCGCGGCCGGCGTCCGATGAGCGGAGGGGGCACGGCCGGCGACGGGGGACGTCCGGCCTCCTCCGGGGTCTCGGAGGACCGGGCCTCCTTCCGTGCCGTGTTCGCGGTGCGCGAGTTCCGGCCGCTGTTCGGCACCTACACGCTCTCGACCGTCGGCGACGAGCTCGCCCGCGTCGCGCTGACCGTCGTCGTCTACCAGCGCACCGACTCACCGCTGCTGGCGGCGCTCACCTTCGCGCTGAGCTTCCTGCCCTGGGCGCTGGGCGGCCCGGTGCTCGCCACCCTCGCCGACCGGTTCCCGCGGCACCGGGTGCTCATCGCCAGCGACGTCGCCCGGGCCGGGCTGGTCGCGCTCATGGCGATCCCCGGCACCCCGCTGCCGGTGCTGCTGGTCCTGCTGTTCGCGGTCTCGCTGTGCGCCCCGCCGTTCGAGTCGGCCCGCTCGGCGCTCATGGCCGACGTCCTCGAGGGCGAGCGGTACGCGGTCGCCACCTCCCTGACCAACGTCAGCCTGCAGGTGGCGCAGGTGGTCGGCTTCGTCGCCGCCGGCGCGCTGGTCACCGCGCTGAGCCCGTCGGTGGTGCTGCTGCTGGACGCCGCGACCTTCGCCGTCTCCGCGCTGTGGCTGTGGCTCGGCCTGCAGCGGCGCCCGGCCCCGGTCGAGCCGGCCGGGGAGCCGTCCTCGGTGTGGCGGGACGCCGGCGAGGGGCTGCGGCTGATCGGCCGCAGCCCGCGGCTGGTGGCGATCATCGGCCTGCTGTGGACCGGCACGCTGTTCGCCAACGTCGCCGAGGGCATCGCCGCACCGCTGACCGACGACCTCGGCGAGGGTGCCGCCGCGCTGGGCGTGCTGCTGGCGGCCAACCCGCTCGGCGTGACCATCGGCGGCCTCGTCGTCGCCCGGCTGGTCGGCACCGCGCGCAGCGAGCGGCTCATGCCGGTGCTGGTCGTGCTGTCCCTCGCGCCGGTGCTGCTCGCCGGGCTGGTGGCGCTGTCGGCCGAACCCGGACGGGGCGCCTACGTGCTCGTGGTCGGCCTGCTGTTCGTCGCCGGCCTGGGCGCCTCGTGGACCATCCCGCTCAACGTCGCCTTCGTGCAGGCGGTGCCGCCCGCGGTGCGCGGCCGCGCCTTCGGCGTCGCCGTCAGCGGCCTCTACGGTGTGCAGGGCCTCGGTGCCCTCGGTGCGGGCCTGGCCGCCGAGCGGGTCCCGGCCGCCGCCGTCGTCGCCGTCGCGGGCGGCATCGGCCTGGTCGCCGTCGTCCCCCCGCTGCTCGCCCTGGCCCGCACCCGACCCGGCGTGGCGGGGCGGCACCCGACTGCGGGACCATCGGTGCCATGAGCGAGGCGAGCCGGTCCCTGCCCTCGGCGCGGACCTTCTACGAGGAGGTCGGCGGCGAGCCGGTCTTCCGGCAGCTGGTCGCCCGCTTCTACGAGGGTGTCCGCTCCGACCCGGTCCTCGCGCCGCTGTACCCCCAGGACGACTGGGACGGCGCCGAGACCCGGCTCCGCGGCTTCCTCGAGCAGTACTGGGGCGGCCCGACGACCTACTCCCAGCAGCGCGGCCACCCCCGCCTGCGCATGCGGCACGCGCCGTTCGCGATCGGCCCGGCCGAGCGCGACGCGTGGCTGCGGCACATGCGGGACGCCGTCGACTCCCTCGAGCTCACCGCCGAGCAGGACGCCACGCTGTGGGGCTACCTGACGATGGCCGCCCGCAGCATGCAGAACCGCTGGCCCGACGACGCGCCCGGCCTCCTGCGCCCGTAGCCGAAGGACCCCCTCGCCCCCCGCCACTCGCACGCTCGTGGCGGGCCCCTGCGAGGGGGCCGACAACACCCCTCGAGGAGCCCGGTGACCCCGGTGGACCCTGCCCTGCACCCGTTCCGACGCACCGCCGCCGACTGGTGGCGCGACGCCGTCTTCTACCAGGTCTACATCCGCAGCTTCGCCGACGGCAGCGGCGACGGCGTCGGCGACCTCGCCGGCATCCGCTCGCGCCTGCCCCACCTGGCCGAGCTCGGCGTCGACGCGCTGTGGATCACGCCGTTCTACCCCTCGCCGATGGCCGACCACGGCTACGACGTCGCCGACCCGCGCGACGTCGAGCCGGTCTTCGGCGACCTGGCCGAGTTCGACGCCCTGCTGGCCGAGGCGCACGCGCTCGGCATCCGGGTGACCGTCGACCTGGTGCCCAACCACACCTCCGACCGGCACGCCTGGTTCCAGGCCGCGCTGGCCGCCGGCCCCGGCTCGCCCGAGCGGGCGCGCTACCTGTTCCGCGACGGTCGCGGGCCCGACGGCGCGCAGCCGCCGAACAACTGGCCCTCGGTCTTCGGCGGCCCGGCCTGGACGCGGGTGCCCGACGGCCAGTGGTACCTGCACCTCTTCGCGCCCGAGCAGCCCGACCTGGACTTCACCAACCCCGAGGTGGTCGCCGACCTCGAGACGACGATGCGGTTCTGGCTCGACCGCGGCGTCGACGGGTTCCGCATCGACGTCGGCCATGGCATGGCCAAGCCCGAGGGCCTGCCGGACATGCTGCCGATGGAGGACACCGGCCTGCTCGACGACCACGGGCCCGGCGACCACCGGTTCGACGACGAGGGCGTGCACGACGTGCACCGGCGGATCCGCACCGTCCTCGACGAGTACCCCGGCACGATGGCCGTCGGTGAGATCTGGCTCAAGGACGACGACCGGCTCGCCCGCTACCTGCGCGCCGACGAGCTGCAGCTGGCGTTCAACTTCAAGCTGCTGACCGCCGACTGGGACGTCGACGACCTGCGCGACGCCGTCGTCCACTCGCTGGCCACCGTCGAGGCCACGCCCGCGCCGGCCTGCTGGGTGCTCTCCAACCACGACCGCCCGCGGCACGTGACCCGCTACAGCGGCGGCGAGACCGGCACCCGTCGCGCGCGGGCGGCGGCGCTGCTGCAGCTGGCGCTGCCCGGCGCGGCCTACGTCTACAACGGCGACGAGCTCGGCATGCCCGACGTCGACCTGCCCGACGAGGCGCTGCAGGACCCGATCTGGGAGCGCTCGGGCCACACCGAGCGCGGCCGCGACGCCTGCCGCATCCCGGTGCCGTGGTCGGGGACCGACCCGTCCTACGGCTTCTCCACCCGGCCGGACACCTGGCTGCCCATGCCGGAGGGCTGGGGCCCGATGACCGCCGAGGCGCAGGCCGCCGACCCCGCGTCGGTGCTCTCGCTCTACCGCGCGGCGCTGCACCTGCGGCGGACCTCGCCGGCGTTCACCGGGGGGTCCCTCGAGTGGCTGCCCGCGCCGGAGGGGTGCCTGGCGTTCCGCCGTCCCGGCGGGCTGGTGTGCCTGGTAAACGCCTCCGCGCGCCCGGTACCGCTGCCGGAGGGCGCGGTGCTCCTGGCCAGCGACGACGTCTCCGGCGGCGTCGTGCCCGCCGACACGGCGGTCTGGCTCCGCGGCTGACGGCCGGTCGGCGACCCTCCGCTCGGAGGGTCGCCGACCCCCGTCCCGGGTAGGATCGGTCTCGGAACCAGCGTCGCGGGGACGCTGCCAGCACGGTCCCTCGACCCTGGTGTGGGGGACCCGGTCCGGGGGAGGCCCGCCCGCCCATGACGTTGCTGCAGGTCCAGGGACTGACCAAGTCCTTCGGAGCCAGGCGGGTCCTGCAGGAGGTCTCCTTCAGCATCGCCGCGGGCGAGGTCGTCGGGCTCGTCGGCACCAACGGAGCAGGCAAGTCCACCCTCGGCGACGTCCTCGCCGGCATCACCCCCGCCGACGGCGGGGCCATGACGCTGCAGGGCCACCCCTACGCGCCCCTGTCGGTCGACGACGCCCGCCACCTCGGCGTCGGCGTCGTCGAGCAGCTCGTCCGGATCGACCCCGAGCTCACCGTCGCGCAGGCGGTCTTCCGCGGCACGGCGCAGGCCGGCCGCCCCCAGGCGGAGCTGCGCCGGCAGGCGCAGGTGCTGCTCGCCGAGGTCGCCCTCGACGTCGACCCGGACACCCTCGTCGGGGACCTGCCGCACTTCGTGCACGGCCTGGTGGAGACCGCCCGCGTGCTCGCCGAGGACACCCGGCTGGTCGTGCTCGACGAGGTGTCGGCGGCGCTGCTGCCCCTGGAGGTCTCCCGCCTGCACGCCGTCACCGGGCGGCTGAGCCGGCAGGGCCGCGGCGTGCTCTACATCAGCCACCGGCTGCCCGAGATGCTCGAGGTGGTCGACCGGGTGCTGGTCCTGCGCGACGGCCGCATCACCCTCGACGCCCCGAGCGCCGACCTCGACCCCGTGCGGCTGGCCGCCGAGACGGTGGGCGCGCCGGTGTCTCCCCCGGCCCCGCGGATCGCGTCGGTCGCGCCGGCCGTCCCGGACGACGACGTCCCGGTGCCGGCCGGCACGCACCCGGCCCCCTCCGACGACGAGGTCGCCCTGCAGGTGCGCAACCTGCGGGTGCCCGGCCGGGTCGAGGGCGTCGACCTGGTGCTGCGCCGCGGCGAGGTGGTCGGGCTGACCGGGCACCGCGCCTCCGGCGTCAACGAGATCGCCGACGCGCTGTCCGGGGAGCTGCCGGCCATCACCGACGAGCTGCTGCTGCACGGCGAGCCCCGGTCGCTGGGCCCGGCCGACGACCGCTCCCTGCGGCTGCCCGCCTACCACCCCGACCACGACGCCTACGGGGTCGACCCCGGCGAGACGATCGCCCGCACCCTCACCCAGGAGGCGTACGGGGCGCTCACCGACATCCGGGAGGAGATCGCCAGGCTGCGCGGCGTCATCCGGACCGTGCACCGGATGGACGTGAAGACGCTGAGCATCCGCACCGTCTTCGGCGCCCTGTCCGGCGGCGACCAGCACAAGCTCGCGCTGGCCCGGTGGATGGCCTCGGCCCGGGACGTCGTCGTGCTGCACGAGCCCACCCGCGGGCTCGACGTGCGGGCCCGCGCCCAGGTGCGCCAGCTGCTCGACGAGGCGACCGCGCACGGGACCTCGGTCGTCGTCGTGTCGGTCGACCCCGACGAGCTGGCCGAGTGCTGCGACCGCGTCGGCATCGTCTCCGGCGGCCGCGTCGCCCGCTGGATCGACACCCGCGAGCTCGCCGTCGACGCGGTCCGCGACCGCATCGTGGAGGCGGCCACCGCCGCGTGAGGAAGGACCTCCCTGCCCACACCGCTCGCAGGCTCGCGGCGGGCCCCCGCAGGGAGGCCGTTCCAGCACGTCACCCCCGGCCCGTGGGCTGCGCGGCGGCACCCGGCCCGGCCCCCGTGCGGGCCGGGTGCCGGCCGGCGGCTAGACGCTGACGGTGGCCGCGACGGACCGCAGCTTGTGCCGGGCGAGCGCGAGGTTCGCGGTCACGCGGTTGAGCGCGAGGTAGATGAACAGGCCGGAGTTGCCCTGGCCCTTGAGCACGTTGATCAGGTGGTACTGGTTCTGCAGCGTGATCAGGATGTCCTCGATCTCGTCCTTGAGCTCGAGGTCCTGGATGGTGCGGAGCTTCGCGCGCACCACGTTCGAGTTCCCGGCGGCCGCGACGTTGAGGTCGAACCCGGGCGTACCCCCGCTCGCGAGGGCCATGCCGCTGTCGATGTCCACGATCGCGGCGCCGCTGGCGCCCTCGATCGCGAGCAGGTCGGCGATGACGTTGTCCAGCTGTGCCACGGGAGGGGCTCCTGTCGTCTCGAGAGGGGAAGGCAGCAGCGGGCTGCTGCGGACCGGGTCGGGGTGGGACCCGGGTCGACCGGACGGACCGGACGTCTCTGTGTGCACGGGGGACGGCTCCGGCGCCTCCGTGTCCTGCGGTGCACCGGCGGGAGCCGGGTGCGCGGCCCCTGCGTCGTCGGCGGGAGGCGGGTCCGGGAGGGTCCCCGGGGATGTCGCCGGCCGGGGCCCGTCGTCGGGTGCCCGGTCCGGTGGCGGCACCGCGGCCTGCTCGCGGGGAGCGGGTCGCCGCCACGACCACAGCGACGCCCACCATCCGCTTGCCATGCCTCAGTGACCGCCTTGCTCCCGCCTTCGTTCTCGCCTTCGCCGAGGGGCTCTGGACCCCAGAGAACACGCCTCCCGGAGGCCCGGCAAACCGGCCGGCATACCTGCAGGTGAGCGCGCAGCCACCGACCGCAACGGTTCCGGCGGGGCTCCGGCGACGACCGCGCGTGTCCCGGACGGCGGTGCGGGAGCCGTCCGACCGGCGGTTGGTCCCGGGACGGACGTAGGGCAGACTCGGGCCGCCCCGCGGCGCCGGGTCGGCGCCGCCTCGCCTCAGGAGGATCCTTGGCCACCGCTTCCGTGCCGGCGTTCGGCGCCCGCCCGCTCGTCCTCGCCGACCTGGTCCCCGCCGTCCGGGCGCGCAACGTCGTCCTGGTGGCGCTGGGCGTGCTGTTCACCGCGCTGCTCGCGCAGGTCTCGGTGCCGGTGCCGGGCTCACCGGTCCCGGTGACCGGGCAGACGCTGGCCGTGGTGCTCACCGCGGCGAGCCTCGGCCCGGTGCGGGGCGTGGCCGTGCAGGTGGTCTACATCCTGTCCGCGCTGGTCGGGCTGCCGTTCTACTCCGAGGCCTCCGGCGGCTGGGACGTCGTCGTCGGCGCGACCGGTGGATACGTGGTCGGCTTCATCCCGGCCGCCTACCTCATCGGCCTGGCCGCCCGGCACGGCGCCGACCGGCGCTTCCTCACCTCGGTGCCGCTGTTCATCGCCGGCCAGGCGGTCGTCTTCGCCGTCGGCGTGCCCTGGCTGGCGTTCGCCACCGGCATGAGCGCGTCCCAGGCGCTGGAGGCGGGCTTCTACCCGTTCATCATCGGGGGCCTGATCAAGGCCGCGATCGCCTCGGCGGTCCTCGGTGGCGCCTGGCGGGTGGCGCGCCGCCGCGGCTGACGCCCCGCACCCCGTCGTGCCCCGCTCCCCGCCGTGGGGGCGGGGCACGACGTGTCCCGGGGCACCGGCGCGCGCGGAACCCCGGGACGGCGCGGACCGTGATCAGGGTGTGGACACTCTCCGCACGCTGCTGAACCTGGTCTGGCTCCTCGTGCACGGCTGGATGCTGGCGCTGGCCTACGCCCTCGCCGGCGTCGTGGCCTGCCTGCTGGTGGTGACCATCCCGTTCGGTATCGCCGCGTTCCGGCTGGCCGGGTTCGTGGTGTGGCCCTTCGGGCGGACGACGGTGCGCGCGCCGGGCGCCGGGGTGGCCTCGGCCGTGGGCAACCTGCTGTGGTTCCTCGTCGCCGGGTGGTGGCTGGCGCTGCTGCACCTGGTCGCCGGGGTCGCGTTCTGCCTGACGATCATCGGCATCCCGTTCGGCGTCGCGTCGTTCAAGCTCGCCGCGGTCGGCCTGTTCCCGCTGGGCAAGCGGGTGGTCGAGACGACGCCGCCGCGCGACTGGATGCACGCCGGCAGCACCGTCGCGCAGCCCGCCCCGGTCCGCTGAGCCGGGTCACTCCCCCGGCTCGTCGGCCCAGCGGGCGAGGAACTCCTTCTCGTCCGGGCTGAGCCGGCGCGGCCGGTCGATCGAGAAGTCGAAGGGCACCAGCAGCGTGCTGCCGGTGACCGCGAGCCGCTCGTGGTCGAAGACCTCGTAGTGGCAGGTGAAGGAGGCCGCGCGCACGTCCGACACCCAGATCTGGACGTCGAGCGGGCGGGCCGAGTAGACGACCGGCCGCTTGTACCGGATCTCGTGCGCGGCGACGACCGTGCCGCGGCGCAGCCCGGTCCGCTCCTCCAGCGTCGCCCGCTCGAAGAACAGCGCCACGCGGGCCATCTCGAAGTACTGCAGGTGGACGACGTTGTTGACGTGGCCGTAGGCGTCCATGTCCGACCAGCGCATGGGGACCTGCACCGTGAACCGCACGCTGCGACACCCTGCCGTACCGCCGCCGGCGGCGTCGACCGCCCCTCTGCGCGCGCTCTGTGCACACATCGCGCGCCGAGGCGCCCTCCGGCCGCGGTGCGTGCACACCCGGTGCCCGGCCCCCGCGGACGCCGGAGGCGTGCGCGCCGTCCTACCGTGCTCGGCGTGGACGGGTGGGACGACGGCACGCCGGGCGTCGTCGTGCTGCCCTCGGGACGCCGGGTCCGCGGTCGCGGCCTGCGGGCTCCGCTGCCCGCCGGGCCGCTCCCGACCTTCGGCGTCTACCTGCTGGGCCGGCCGCCGCCCGATACCGGCTGGGAGAGCCGCTGGGTGCGCTGGCCGGACTTCCGGCTGCCCACCGAGCCCGAGGCGCTGCGCGCTGCGCTGACGGAGGCCTGGGAGCGGGCCCCGACCGGGCGGGTCGAGGTGGCCTGCGGCGGCGGGACGGGGCGGACCGGGACGGCGCTGGCCTGCCTGGCCGTCCTGGACGGCGTGCCGCCCGCGGAGGCCGTGGCGTTCGTCCGCCGCGCCTACCGGCCCCGCGCGGTGGAGACCCGTCGCCAGGCCCGCTTCGTCGCCGCGTTCGGCGGCTGAGACGCCGACGGCCGGCCGGAGCAGAGAGCTCCGACCGGCCGTCGGCAAGGTGCTAGAACGGCCTCCCTGCAGGGGCCCGCCGCGAGCCTGCGAGCGGTGGGGGCAGGGAGGTCCTTCCTCAGTCGCGGGCGAGCTTCCGGTAGGTGGCCCGGTGCGGACGCGCCGCCTCGGGCCCCAGCCGCTGCACCTTGTTCTTCTCGTAGTCGGCGAAGTTGCCCTCGAACCAGAACCACTTCGACTCACCCTCGTAGGCGAGGATGTGGGTGGCCACGCGGTCGAGGAACCACCGGTCGTGGCTGACCACCACGGCGCAGCCGGGGAACTCCAGCAGCGCCGACTCGAGGCTGGTGAGGGTCTCGACGTCGAGGTCGTTGGTCGGCTCGTCGAGCAGCAGCAGGTTGCCGCCCTGCTTGAGGGTCAGCGCCAGGTTCAGCCGGTTGCGCTCACCGCCGGACAGCACGCCGGCCGGCTTCTGCTGGTCGGGACCCTTGAACCCGAACGCCGCGACGTAGGCCCGCGAGGGCATCTCGACGTTGCCGACCTGGATGTGGTCGAGGCCGTCGGAGACGACCTCCCACAGCGTCTTCTTGGGGTCGATGCCGCTGCGGGTCTGCTCGACGTAGGAGACCTTGACCGTCTCGCCGACCTTGATCTCGCCCTCGTCCGGCTTCTCCTCGCCGACGAGCATCTTGAACAGCGTGGTCTTGCCCGCGCCGTTGGGGCCGACGACGCCGACGATGCCGTTGCGCGGCAGCGTGAACGACAGGTCGTCGATGAGGACGCGGTCGCCGAAGCCCTTGGTGAGGTCGTGGGTCTCGACGACGACGTTGCCCAGCCGCGGGCCCGGCGGGATCTGGATCTCCTCGAAGTCGAGCTTGCGGGTCTTCTCCGCCTCGGCGGCCATCTCCTCGTACCGGGCCAGCCGCGCCTTGCTCTTGGCCTGCCGCGCCTTGGTGTTGGAGCGGACCCACTCCAGCTCCTCGGCCAGCCGCTTCTGCCGCTTGGCGTCCTTGGCGCCCTCGACCTTGAGCCGGGCGGCCTTGGTCTCGAGGTAGGTGGAGTAGTTGCCCTCGTAGGGGTAGGCCCGGCCGCGGTCGAGCTCGAGGATCCACTGGGCGACGTTGTCGAGGAAGTACCGGTCGTGGGTGACGGCGACGACGGTGCCGGCGTACTTCTCGAGGTGCTGCTCGAGCCAGGCCACGCTCTCGGCGTCGAGGTGGTTGGTGGGCTCGTCGAGCAGCAGCAGGTCGGGCGCCTCGAGCAGCAGCTTGCACAGCGCCACGCGGCGGCGCTCACCGCCGGAGAGGACGGTGACGTCGGCGTCGCCGGGCGGGCAGCGCAGGGCGTCCATCGCCTGCTCGATGCGGGCGTCGAGCTCCCAGCCGTCGGCGTTCTCGATGACCTCCATGAGCTCGCCCTGCTCGGCGAGCAGCGCGTCGAAGTCGGCGTCGGGCTCGCCCATCGCCGCGCTGACCTCCTCGAAGCGGGTCAGGGCGTCGCGCAGCGGCTTGACCGCCTCCTCGACGTTGCCGCGCACGTCGAGCTCCTCGTTGAGCGGCGGCTCCTGCATGAGCATGCCGACGCTGTAGCCCGGCGAGAGCGTCGCGTCGCCGTTGGAGGGCTGCTCCAGGCCGGCCATGATCTTGAGGACGGTCGACTTGCCGGCGCCGTTGGGCCCGACCACGCCGATCTTGGCGCCGGGCAGGAAGGACAGGGTGACGTCGTCCAGGATCACCTTGTCGCCGTGCGCCTTGCGGGCACGGACCATGGAGTAGATGTACTGAGCCACTGGGCGTTCGAGCCTTCCGTCGGTGCGCGGTGTCGATGCGCAGGGAGGGGCGGGCCGGTGCGTCTCGCCGGCCCGGCCCCCGTGCGTTCTCGGTCCCGATCCTCCCAGTCCGCGGACGGCTAGCGCAGCGCCGGTTCCGGCAGTGCGTCCAGCTCCTCGTCGAGTGCTCCGTCGAGCGTCCCGTCGAGGGGGGAGCCGGCCGCGGAGGTGTCGGGGTCCACGACGTACAACGGCTCGACGGGCCCGGAGTAGTCCCGGTCCCCGGGATCGGTCTCCCCGCGGGCCGCCTCGTGCCGGGGGACCGTCTCCTCGGCGGCGGCCGCGGAGGTGCGCTGCGTGCGGCGGAACTCGGCGGTCCCGCGGGCGAGGTTGGGGCCCACCGCGGCGGCGCGGACGACCGGCCGGCTGCGGCGGCCGGTGTCGGACTCCCACTCGCGGGTGCGGATGGTGCCCACGACGACGACCGGGTCGCCCTTGCTGACGCTGTGCGAGACGTTGCCGCCCAGCTCGTTCCAGCACTCGACGTCGACGAAGAAGGTGGCGCCGTCGACGAAGCCCTGCGCGGTGCTGTCGTAGCGCCGCTCGGTGGAGGCGACGCGGAAGTTGGTGACGCTGCCGTTCTGCGTGCGGACGCGGCTGGGGGACGTGACGACGTTGCCGGTCACGGTGATCTCGGTGGCGCTCACGGTGCTCCTCGGGTTCTCCCGGCCGGCACGGTGCCGACCCGGGGACGAGCCTGGGCCCGCCGCCCGGCCGGCGAGGGCGTGCGACCGCGGTTTGTGGACGGCCGCGGTCCTGTGGACGCGCGGCGGCCGGGACGTCACCCCTCCGTGCCGCGCCGCACACCGGCGCCGCTTGAGGTGTCATCATCGGGCCATCGAGCGCCCGTAGCTCAGCGGATAGAGCAGGTGCCTTCTAAGCACTTGGTCGCAGGTTCGATCCCTGCCGGGCGCGCCCGCCACCGCCACTTGACGTCGGCTGCAAGTCAGGTGAAAGGACGTCACAAGCAGGGCGCGGCACGGTGCTCCCGAGCACCCGGGACGGACCCGGGACCGATCGAGGAGCCCGCCATGACCCAGGTCCACGACCCCCGCTACTCCGGCCAGACCCCGCAGGGCCACGGCCCGTACGCCCCGCCGCCCTTCCCCGCCCCCGGCGGCCCCGGCGTCCCGAACGGCTACGGCGCCGCCCCGGCCGGCTTCGGCCAGCCGCCCGCCCCGCCGAAGAAGCGCACCGGCGCGATCATCGGCAGCATCCTCGCCGCCCTGGTGGTCGCCGGCCTCGGCGTCGGCGCCTTCTTCCTCTTCAGCGGCCAGGTCCTCGACACCGCCGAGGCCGAGCGGCAGATCGTGGCGCTCACCGAGGAGCAGGCCGGCGTCACCGTCACCGACGTCAGCTGCCCCGAGGACGTCGAGCTCGCCGCCGGCACCGTGTCCACCTGCACCGCGCAGGTGGAGGGCCAGGAGGTCAGCTACACCGTCGAGCAGACCGACGACGAGGGCAACGTGACCATCTCCAGCGACGCGGTCTTCGTCCAGGTGGCCGACGTCGAGGCCTCCCTGGCCGAGGAGTTCGCCTCCAGCACCGGCCTGGAGGTCGTCTCCTCCTGCGAGTCCGACCGCAGCGTCCTCGTCGCGGCCGACGGCCTGCAGCTCGACTGCGTGGTCAGCGCCGCCGACGACCCGACCGACAGCGCCGCGATCATCGCCTCCATCGACGCCGCGGGCGACGTCTCCTTCGAGGCCGTGTAGTCCTCCCGCACCGACCGGCCTGGGCGCCGGGCTCCTCGAGGAGCCCGGCGCTCAGCGCTGTCCGGCGGGCGTCCAGCCGATGGCCGGCGCGACGTACCGGGCGACGTTCTCCAGCAGGGCGGCGTTGTACTCGACGCCGAGCATGTTGGGCACGGTGATCAGCAGCGTGTCGGCCTCGCGCACGGCGGCGTCCTTGGCCAGCTCCTCGGCGAGCCGGTCGGGCTCCCCGACGTAGCTCTTGCCGAACCGGGCGCGCACGCCCTCCAGCAGGCCGACCTGGTCCTCGCCGGAGCGGTCCCCGAAGTAGGCGCGGTCGAGGTCGGACACGACCGGGACCACGCTGCGGCTGACCGACACCCGCGGCTCGCGCTCCCACCCGGCAGCGGCCCACGCGGCGCGGTAGCGCTCGATCTGCTCGGCCTGCAGCTCGTCGAAGGGCACGCCGGTGTCCTCGACCAGCAGCGTCGAGCTCATCAGGTTCAGCCCCTGCTCGGCGGTCCGGACGGCGGTGGCGCGGGTGCCCGACCCCCACCAGATCCGGTCGGCCAGGCCGGGCGACTGCGGCTGCACCGCCAGCCGGGCGCGGGTGCCGCCGGTCATCGCCGGGTCGGCCTCGACCACGCTCGCCCCGCCGACCGCGGCGAGGAACAGTGCCGTCTTCTCCCGCGCGAGGTCGGCGTCGGTGGTCCCCTCCGGCGGCACGTAGCCGAACGCCTCCGAGCCGCGCAGCGCCGTCTCCGGTGACCCCCGGCTGATGCCGAGCTGCAGCCGGCCGCCGCTGAGCAGGTCGGTGGCCGCGGCCTGCTCGGCCATGTACAGCGGGTTCTCGTAGCGCATGTCGACCACGCCGGTGCCCAGCTCGATGCGCGAGGTGCGCGCGGCCATCGCCGACAGCAGCGGGAACGGGGAGGACAGCTGCCGGGCGAAGTGGTGCACGCGGACGAACGCACCGTCGAGGCCGAGCTCCTCGGCGGCGACGGCGAGCTTGACGGTCTGCACCAGCGCGTCGCGCGCGGTGCGGACCCGCGAGCCGGCGATGGGCTGCCAGTGACCGAAGGAGAGGAAGCCGATGCGCTTGTCCACGGGGGGACCAGCGCGCGGGACCGGTGCCGGATTCCCGGCGGTCAGCGCGGCGGCAGCTGCTGGATCGCCCAGCCGTTGCCGTCCGGGTCGCTGAAGAACACGAACGACCCCCACGGGAGGTGCTGGACCTCGCTGACCTCCACGCCGCGGTCGGTCAGCTCCCGGTGCGCGGCCTCGACGTCGGGGACGACGACCTGCAGTCCCTGCACCGACCCGGGCGGCGTGTCGAGCAGGCCGGTGCCGATCGCGATCGAGCACGCCGAGCCCGGCGGGGTGAGCTGCACGAACCTGACCTCGTCGCTCACCCGGTGGTCGTGGTCGAGGTGGAAGCCGGCGCCCTCCGTGTAGAAGGTCAGCGCCCGGTCCACGTCGCTGACCGGCACGGCGACGAGCTCGAGCTTCCAGTCCATGACGCACTCCTCCCTCGGGGAGGACCACCTTGTCCCCCGGCGGGGCGCGCAGGCACCCCCCGGCGGGCACCCGGTGTCCGCCGGGCGCGTGCGCCAGGACGCTGCGTGGTCGGGCGGAGGCGCTGCTCACGGGCACGTCCCACGTGTCCCGGGAGGACACCTCAGTCCCCGATGTGACGGACAGTGACCGGTCGACCACGACATTCCGGGTACCGGTTCCGCGGTTCCGGCCGCGCCGTCGGCCACCCTGTCGAGGTGACTCTCAGCGCCTCCTCCGTGCCGCCGCCCCGGGCCGACCGGCCCGGCGAGGGCGCCGGCGCACCGGCGGGGACGAGGCTGCGGGCCATCGACACGCTGCTGGCCGACCGCGGCCAGATGTTCCGGGCCCTGTTCCTGTCCTCCCCCGTCCCCCAGGCCCTCGTCGACCTCGACGGCCACCTGCTGGTGGTCAACGACGCGCTGTGCGCGCTGGCCGGGCGCGGCATCGACGACATGGTCGGCCGGCACGTCGACCTGCTGGCCCACCCCGACGACGCCCCGCTGCCCGACGGCCCGGCCGGCGACGGGACCGAGCCGGGGCTGGACCCGTGGCTGCGCCAGGACGGCGAGCGCCGGCTGCGCCGCGCCGACGGCAGCGAGCTGTGGGTGCAGCAGTCGCACGACGTCGTCCACCGCAGCACCGGCGAGCCGCAGTTCGCCGTCCTGTCGCTGGTCGACGTCACCGACCGGCGGCGGGCCGAGGAGGACCTGGTCCGCCGGGCGTTCACCGATCCCCTCACCGGGCTGCCCAACCGCCGCGCGCTGACCGACCGGCTCGCCCACGCCCTGGCGCTCTCCCGCCGGCGCGGGCTGCAGGTGGGCCTGGTGCACCTCGACCTCGACCGGTTCCAGGCGGTCAACGACACCCTCGGCACCGAGGCCGGCGACCAGCTGCTCAGCCAGGTCGCCGACCGGCTGCGGTGGAGCACCCGGGTGGAGGACACCGCCGTCCGGCTGGGCGCCGACGAGTTCCTCATCCTCGCCGAGGACGTGGAGGACCTCGACGGGCTGCGGGCGCTGGCCGACCGGCTGCTCGCCGTCCTCGACGACCCGTTCCAGCTCGGCGGCCGCGAGATCGTCCTCTCGGCCAGCGTCGGGCTGACGCTCGGCTCCGACGTCGCCCCCGACGAGCTGCTCAAGCGGGCGCACAGCGCGCTCACCCGTGCCAAGCGCGACGGCAGCCGGGCGCGCATCGAGGTGCACGACGGCGGCCTCACCGACGACGAGGTCGACCTGCTGCAGCTGGAGACCGACCTGCGCCGGGCCCTCGACGCCGACGAGCTGCGGCTGTTCTACCAGCCGATCGTCTCCCTCACCGACGAGACGCTGCTGGGCTACGAGGCGCTCATCCGCTGGCAGCACCCCACCCGCGGGCTGCTGCCGCCGGGCGCCTTCCTCGACGCCGCGGAGAACAACCGGCTGACCTCGCGGCTGGGTGCGTGGGTGCTCCGCCGGGCCTGCGACGACGCCGCTGGCTGGCCGTCCGGGCTGCGGGTCCACGTCAACGTCTCCGCCCGGCACCTGGCCGAGGAGGGCTTCAGCGACCTGGTCGCCGCGGCGCTCGACGAGTCCGGCCTGCCCCCGGGGCGGCTGGAGCTGGAGATCACCGAGTCGACGGCACTGTTCGCCGCCGAGGCCACCCTGCAAGCGGTGCAGGAGCTGACCGCCCGCGGCGTGACGCTGGCGCTCGACGACTTCGGCACCGGCTACTCGGCGATCACCGCGCTGCACCGGCTGCCGATCCACACCGTCAAGATCGACCGGTCCTTCGTCGCCGGCGTGGTCCGCGAACCGTCGTCGGCGGCGCTGGTGCAGGGGCTGCTGCAGCTGGGCCAGGGCATGGGGCTGCAGGTCATCGCCGAGGGCATCGAGGACCTCGACCAGGCCGAGTGGCTGCGCCGGCACGGCTGCGCCATGGCGCAGGGCTACGCCTTCGGCCGCCCGGCGCCGCTGCCCAGCCGCGCCGACGCCACGGCCGCCGAGGCGCTGGTCGGGCAGGCCGCCGAGGAGGCCGCGGCGGTGCTCGAGGCGGTCACCGGAGAGCTCGAGGCCGTCGTCGACGACCTGCCCGTGGCCGGCGGCGACGGCAGCGACCTGCTGCCCTTCGACGACGAGCGCCCGCTCCCGCCGCGCCCGTTCCTCGTGGTGGTGGACGACCTGCCCGCCGACGTCCCGGGCGAGGACGCCGACGACGAGACCGACGACCAGATCGACGACGAGGCCCCCCGCTCCTGACCCCCTCGTGCACTTCCGCGGGAGTGCACGGTCCGGGCCGGCGGCTCAGGCGCGGGGCAGCGCCAGCGGCACCGGCCGCTTGGGCGCGCGCCCGTCACCGGACGAGCGGCCGCGCAGCCGGCGGGCGATCCACGGCGCGACGAAGCCGCGCACCCACGCCGCCTCCTCGGCCAGCGCCGCCCGCAGCGCCCGGGGCGGGGCCGGGGGCAGCGGGACCCGCCAGTCGCCGTCGCCGGGGACCGGGACGCCGAGCGCCGTGGCCGCGGCCAGCGCGGTGCGCCGGTGCCCCTCGGCGGTGAGGTGGATGCGGTCGCCGTCCCACAGCCGCCAGTCCAGCAGCCAGTCCGCGCCCCACTGGTCCAGGACGACGGCGCCGTGCCGCGCCGCGATCGACCACAGCGAGGCGTTGAACACCGCCACCCGGCCACGGGTGCGCCGGATGATCGGGGTCAGCCGCGGGTCGACCCCGGTGGCCAGCAGCACGTCGGCGCCGTCGGCGCGGAACCCGGCCACGGCCTCCTCCAGCGCGGCAGCCAGCCGGTCGGGGTCGGCGCCGGGGCGGAGCAGGTCGTTGCCGCCGGCGACCATGCTGACCAGGTCGGGCCGGGCGGCGCGGGCCACCGGCACCTGCTCGGCGAGCACCTGGGGCAGCAGCCGGCCGCGGATGGCGAGGTTGGCGTACTCGACGTCGGCCCCCGGCGACGCGGCCGCGAGGTGCTCGGCGAGCCGGTCGGCCCAGCCGCGGTACTCGCCGGGGCGGTCGGGGTCGGGGTCGCTGAGCCCCTCGGTGAACGAGTCGCCGAGGGCGACGTAGCGGCGCCAGGAGGAGCGGGACGGTGCGGGCACGGGCTCCACTGCAGCACGGCCGCCGGGTCAGCCGTCCGAGGGGTCCTCCCTCATCCGCTCGCGCACGTCGCGCGGCAGCAGCTCGAGCAGCTCCTCGGGCAGGAAGGGCAGGTCGAGCAGCGACAGCTTGGCCCGGCTGCGCTCCGCCGAGCGGGAGCCCTCGATGCGGACCAGCTGGGCGGCGTCGGGACGGTAGGAGACGGTGAGCTCGTCACCGGGGCCCAGCTGCTCGCCGAGGACGCCGTCGAGCTCGATCGCCGGGCGGCCGCTGCCGATGGCGAGCGACAGGGTCTCCCGGGAGCCGAGCAGCACCGTGCGCGAGATGCCCTGCGCGGGCGCGGCGGGCGTGACCAGGATGCACTCGACCTCGGGGCTGACCACCGGGCCGCCGGCCGCGTAGTTGTAGGCGGTCGAGCCCATCGCGGTCGCGACGATCACCGCGTCGCACCGGACGTGGGCGTAGCGCTGGCCGCCCACCGACAGCTCCGCGGTGACCATCCCCTCCCCCGGGACGCGGGCCAGCACGGCGTCGTTGAACGCCAGCCACTCCCGCTCGCCCTGCCGCACGACCAGGCAGCCGCGGGACTCGGTGCGCACCCGGCCCTCGGCCATCGCGGCCAGCGCCTCACCGAGCTCGCGGGCCTCGACCTCGGCGAGGAACCCGAGGTGGCCGAGGTTGACGCCGAGCACCGGCACCGGCCGGCCGGTCATCAGCCGCATGGCGCCGAGGATGGTGCCGTCACCGCCCAGGGCGATCAGCCCGTCGCTGGTGGCGGCCAGCTCGGCCACGGACACGGGGGTGACGCCGGTCAGGCCCAGCCGCTCGACGTCGGCCCGGTCGGCGACCAGCTCGACGTCGGTCCCCCCGGTCCACGCGAGCACCTGCGCGACGGCGGCCGAGGAGTCCCGGGTGGGGTGCAGGACCAGGCCGAGGCGGGTCACTCAGCCGCGCCAGGTCTCGAGCAGCCGCAGCCAGATCTCGCTGACCGTCGGGTAGGCGGGCACGGCGTGCCACAGCCGGCTGATCGGCACCTCCCCGACGACGGCGACGGTGGCCGCGTGCAGCAGCTCGGCGACCGCCGGGCCGACGAACGTGACGCCGAGGAGCACCTCGCGCTCGGGATCGACGACGGCGACCGCGATCCCCTCGTAGCCGTCGGCGAACAGCTTCGCGCCGGCGACCGAGCCGATCGGGTACTCGACGACGCGGTGCGGCAGGCCGGCCTCGCGGGCCTGCGCGGCGGTCAGCCCGACGGCGGCCACCTGCGGGTCGGTGAACACGACCGAGGGGGTGGCGGCGCGGTCGGCGGTGGCGGTGTGCGGCGACCAGTCCTCGGTGCGTGCCCGCTCGCCGCGGGCGCGGGCCACGATCGCCGCGCCGGCCTGACGGGCCTGGTACTTGCCCATGTGGGTGAGCTGCCGGCGGCCGTTGACGTCACCGACGCCGTAGAGCCACGGCAGCCCGCGCACCTGCAGGGTGTCGTCGACGTCGAGGTAGGCGCCGGGCTCGAGACCCACGGTCTCCACCCCGATGCCGGTGGTGCGCGCCTCGCGGCCGGTGGCCACGAGCACCTCGTCGCCGCGCACCTCGCCGTCGGCGGTCTCGAGCACCACCTCGCCGCCCTCGCGGCGGGCCGCGCGGACCTCGGCGCCGAGCCGGACGTCGACCCCGCGGCGGCGCAGCGAGGCGAGCACGGCCGCCCCCGCCTGCGGCTCGGCGTCGTCGAGGAGCCGGTCGCCCATCTGCAGCAGCGTCACCCGGGAGCCGAGGGCGTGCCAGGCGGTGGACAGCTCGCAGCCGACGTAGCCGCCCCCGATCACCAGCAGCCGGCCCGGGGCCTCCTTGGCGGTCGTGCCCTCCCGCGGCGTCCACGGCGCCACGTCGGGCAGCCCCTCGACCGGCGGGACGGCGGCCGCCGAGCCGGTGCACACGGCCACCGCGTGCCGGGCGGTCAGCCGGGTGCGGCCGCCGTCGGGCCCGGTGACGACGACGGCGCGCTCGCCGTCGAGCCGGGCGGTGCCGCGCAGCAGCCCGATGCCGGCGCCCTCGACCCACTCCACCTGGCCGGCGTCGTCCCAGTGGTGGGCGAACTCGTCGCGGCGGGCCAGCGTGGCGGCGACGTCCTGCTCCCCGGTGACCGCGGCGGCCGCGCCGGAGACCGCCCGGGCCTCGGCGAGCGCCTCGGTGCCGCGCAGCAGCGCCTTGCTCGGCATGCAGGCGTAGTACGAGCACTCCCCGCCGACGAGGTGCTCCTCCACCAGCACCGCCGAGAGGCCGCCCCGCACGACGACGTCGGCGACGTTCTCCCCGGTCGACCCGGCGCCGAGCACGACGACGTCGTAGGTCCGGTCCGCGCTGCTCACCGGGTCATCCTGTCCGGTGTGGTCGACTGGCCGCCATGGCTTCGAGTGCCGGGCCCGTGTCGCCGTCGGAGTTCGCCACCGCCCTGCGCCAGTACGCCGCGGGGGTGGCGCTGCTGACCGTCCGCGACGACATCGACGACGTCGGCACCACGGTGACCTCGGTGATGAGCGTGTCGGCCGACCCGCCGCTGGTCGCGGTCGGGCTGAGCGCCGGCGGGTACCCGGCCGAGGTGCTCGAGGCGGTCGGCACCTGCGCGCTCACCGTCCTCGCCGCCGGCCAGGCGATCCTCGCCAGCCGGTTCTCCTCGGCCGGCCGGCCCTCGGCGCGGCACCTGCTCGAGTCGGTGCCGTGGTCGCGGGCGCCGGGCAGCGGCGCGATCGTGCTCGACGGCGGCGTCGTCGCCCTGGACTGCCGGCTCGACCGCCTGGTGCCCGCCGGCGACCACGTGCTGGCGCTGCTCGCCGTCGAGGCGGTGCCCGTGCTGCACGACGGCGCCGCTCCCCTGCTCCGCCTGCGCGGCCGCTACACCGACGCCCCGGTGAGCCATTAGCCCGATGAAGGCACCGGTCCCGTGCAGGTGGGACGGGGGCTAGCGTGCGGGGCGATGATCGAGCCGCAGATCCCCGTGCCGTCCGCGCTGCGGCGTGCCCTGGCGCGCGCCGAGCGGGGCGTGACCCTCGACGCCGGCGAGGCCGAGACGCTGCTCGCGGCCCGGGGCCTGGCCGCGGGCGACCCGCTGGACCGGCTGCTGACCGCCGCCTCCCGGGTGCGCGACGCCGGCCTGGCCTCGGCCGGGCGCCCCGGCGTGGTCACCTACAGCCGCAAGGTGTTCATCCCGCTCACCCACCTCTGCCGCGACCGCTGCCACTACTGCACGTTCGTCACGACACCCGGGCAGCTGCGCCGCGAGGGCCGGGCGCCCTACCTCTCCCCCGACGAGGTCCTCGACATCGCCCGGCAGGGCGCGGCGCTGGGCTGCAAGGAGGCGCTGTTCACCCTCGGCGACCGCCCGGAGGACCGCTGGCCGGTCGCCCGCGAGTGGCTGGAGGCGCACGGCTTCGACTCCACGCCGGGCTACCTGCGCGCCGTGGCGATCCGGGTGCTCGAGGAGACCGGGCTGCTGCCGCACCTCAACCCCGGCGTGCTGAGCTGGGAGGAGATCCAGCGGCTCAAGCCCGTGTCGGCGTCGATGGGGATGATGCTCGAGACGACGGCGACGCGGCTGTGGTCGGAGCCCGGCGGCCCGCACTTCGGCTCCCCCGACAAGGAGCCGGCCGTGCGGCTGCGGGTGCTGGAGGACGCCGGCCGCTCCGCCGTGCCGTTCACCACCGGCGTCCTGCTGGGCATCGGCGAGACGCCGGCCGAGCGGGTCGACGCGGTCCTGCGGATCCGCGCCGCCCACCAGCGGCACGGGCACGTGCAGGAGGTCATCGTCCAGAACTTCCGCGCCAAGCCGCGGACGGCGATGGCCGCGCACGACGACCTCGCGCTGCAGGAGTACGCCGCCGCCGTGGCCGTCACCCGACTGCTGCTCGGGCCGCGGGCGCGGGTGCAGGCGCCGCCGAACCTGTCCGACCCGGCCGAGCTGGGCCTGCTGCTGCGGGCCGGCGTCGACGACTGGGGCGGGGTCAGCCCGCTCACGCCCGACCACGTCAACCCCGAGCGGCCCTGGCCGCAGATCGACACGCTCGCCGCGCTGACCGCCGAGGGCGGGTTCACGCTGCGCGAGCGGCTGGCCGCGCAGCCGCCGTACGTGCTCTCCCCCGAGCCGTGGCTGGACCCGCGGGTGCGCCCGCACGTGGCCGCGCTCGCCGGTCCCGACGGGCTCGCCGTCGAGGGCCGCGTGCCGGCCGGGCTGCCGTGGCAGGAGCCCGACGAGGCGTGGGTCTCCACGGGCCGCACCGACCTGCACGTCGAGGTGGACACCGTCGGGCGCACCGGCGACCGGCGCAGCGACTTCGACGCCGTCTACGGCGACTGGGCCGAGCTGCGGGCGCGTACCGCGGCCGCCCGCGACGGCTCCTCCACCGCGCTGGCCGCCGGCGACCCCGAGGTGCACACCGCGCTGCGCGCCGCCGAGCGCGACCCGGCCGGGCTGTCCGACGCGCAGTACCTCGCGCTGCTCGGCGCCGACGGTCAGGACCTCGAGGCGCTCGCCGCGCTCGCCGACGCCGTCCGCCGCGACACCGTCGGCGACGACGTCACCTACGTCGTCAACCGGAACGTCAACTTCACCAACGTCTGCTACACCGGCTGCCGGTTCTGCGCCTTCGCCCAGCGGCGCACCGACGCCGACGCCTACACGCTGTCGCTGGCCGAGGTCGGCGACCGGGTCGACCGCGCGTGGGCGGCCGGCGCCACCGAGATCTGCATGCAGGGCGGCATCCACCCCGACCTCCCCGGCTCGGCCTACCTCGACCTGATCGGCGAGGTGAAGCGCCGGCAGCCGGACATCCACCTGCACGCGTTCAGCCCCATGGAGATCGTCAACGCCGCGGCCCGCACCGGGCTGTCGTTCGAGGAGTTCCTCGTCGCGGCGCGGGAGGCCGGGCTCGACAGCGTCCCCGGCACCGCGGCGGAGATCCTCGACGACGACGTCCGCTGGGTGCTGACCAAGGGAAAGCTGCCCGCGGCGACCTGGCTGGAGATCATCGGGACCGCGCACCGGGTGGGCCTGCCGACGACGTCGACGATGATGTACGGCCACGTCGACACCCCCGCGCACTGGGTGGCGCACCTGCGCACGATCGCCCGGCAGCAGGACGAGACCGGCGGTTTCACCGAGTTCGTGCTGCTGCCGTTCGTGCACCACAACGCGCCGATCTACCTCGCCGGCGTGGCGCGGCCCGGGCCCACGGTGCGGGAGAACCGGGCGGTGCACGCCGTCGCCCGGCTGCTGCTGCACGGGCGGATCCCGAACGTCCAGACGTCGTGGGTGAAGCTCGGCGACGTCGGCACGCAGGCGGTGCTGCGGGGCGGGGCCAACGACCTCGGCGGCACGCTGATGGAGGAGACGATCAGCCGGATGGCCGGCAGCGAGAACGGCTCGCTGAAGACCATCGCCGAGCTGGAGGGGATCGCCGCCGCGATCGGCCGGCCCGCCCGCCAGCGGACCACCGACTACGGCACCCCGAGCGAGGAGCGGATCGCCACCGCCCGCTCCGAGGCCGGCCGCCGCGCGCTCACCCTCTCCATCACGCCGGTCTGAGGGACCGGGCCGGCACGGACGTGCCCCCGGCCGGCGGGAGGACGGTCAGGACTTCTTGCCGCCCTTCTTGCCAAGCTCGCTCTGGGCGGCCGAGCTCTTGCGCGGGTTCTTCTCGCCCTCCTCCTCCGCCTTGGCGTTCGCCTTCTGCGCCGTGGCACTGCCCGTGCCGCTCTTCTCGGCCATGCCGACCTCCCGGTCCAGGGTCGCCGTCCGGATCCGGACGGCCGGGGCGCTGCCCCTACCCCCGGCGGACCAGCCGGAACACGTCCGCGCTCGACGGTGGCCGCACCGTCCCGTCCTGCGTGCGGGCGGCGACGGTGCGGACCGGCCCGCTCGGCACCGGGGCGACCGTGCGGCACCATCCTCCAGGTGGACACCGAGCCCGCACGGCTGCGCACGGACCGTGGCGGCCGCCCGGCCGTCACCACGCCTCACGAGCTGGCGGCGGTGGCGCAGCAGCTGTTCGTCGACCGCGGCTTCGACGCCACCAGCGTCGAGGACATCGCGACGGCCGCGGGCATCGGCCGCCGCACGTTCTTCCGGTACTTCCCCACCAAGGCCGACGTCCTGTTCGTCGAGTCCGACGCGGAGCTGCGCCGGCTCGAGGAGCACCTCGCCGAGGGCGGCCGCTCGGAGCCGTACCAGGACGTCGTGACCCGCTCGGTGGTCGCCGCCCTGCGGTTCCCCGACGAGGAGCGCGAGTGGGCCCGGCAGCGCGCCCAGCTGCTGCTCACGGTGCCGGCGGTCCAGGCGCACGCCATGTCGCGCTACGCCGCCTGGCGCGCCGCCGCCGCGGCGTTCGTCGCCGACCGCAGCGGGCAGGCGGCCGACGCGCTGTTCCCGCGCGCGGTGGGCCAGGCCGTGCTGGCCGCGACCCTGACCGCCCACGAGCACTGGCTGGCCCATCCGGAGTCTGACCTGTTCGAGGTGCTCGCCCGCTGCCTCGACCTCCTGCTGCCGCCCGGTCCCTGAGGCCGGTCAGCCGGCGAACGCGCGGCTCAACGCCGGGGCCACGTCGCGGTGGGTGCGGATCCGCGCGAGCCGGCCACGTCCGGCCCGCGCCAGCTCCCGGGCCAGCTGCACGTCCTGCTCACCCGAGACGTCGAGCAGCACGTCCAGCCGCGGCAGCCGGGCCGCGAGCGGCCGGGGGTCGGGCCCGGCGTTGTGCACGCAGTCCGACAGCAGCACCACGCGGGCGTCGCGGGCCGGCGCCCGTGCCAGCTCGCGCGCCGCCTGCTGCAGCGGGAAGGCCAGGTTGGTCAGGCCCTTGGCCGGGATCGCCAGCAGCTGGTCGAGCAGGACCAGCGGCGCGACCGGCTGCCCGAGGTGCAGCAGCGACGCCGCATCGGACCAGAAGGCGAGGACGGCGAGGTCGTCGCTCCGGAGCTCGGCTGCCAGGGCCGCCACGGTGGCCGCCGCCGTCCGGATCCGTTCGCCGCGCATCGACCCCGAGACGTCGACGGCCAGGACGACCGACCGCCGGGTGCGGACCCGCTCGCGCACGACGACGTCCTCGTCCTCGGGCAGCGGGCGCTCGGCCAGCACCTCGATGGTGCGGTCGAGGTCGATGTCGTCGGCGCCTCCGCGGTACGGCACGCTCGCCAGGTCGCCCGCGCCCCGCCGCGCCACCGCGTCGTGCCGCGGCCGGGGCACCGACAGCCGGGTGGCGATCTGCCGCGCCCGGGCCCGCACCGCCGGGTCCGGGCCGGGTCCGTCGGCGGGCAGGGTCACCATCTCGGCCGGCTCGTCAGTGGTCCCCGGAGCGCTGCCGCCCGCTGGGGCCGGCCCGGACCGCCGCCGGCCGCCGGGCAGCGCGGTCAGCACGGTGCCGCCTCCGGCCGAGGGCGTGCGGTCGAACAGCGTCGGCTCCTCCGACAGCTGCTTGGGCCTGCGTCGCAGCGGCGGGCGCGAGGTGGGCCGGGGCGGGCCGGGTCGGCGCACCGGCGAGTCGGCCTCGACCGCACTTCAACCGGGAGCGGCGGCCGCCGGGGTCAGGACGAAGCGGTCCTCCCAGATCTCGCGGAGCACCTGCTCCGGGGTGGTCTCGGCCGCCTCGTCGAGGTGGATCCGCCCCGACAGCGCCACGACCATCGCGTCGCGGACGGTCGGTGCGTACCGGTCGTCGGCCGGCAGGGTGATGCCGCGCAGCGCCGCCAGCTGCAGGGCGACCAGCACCGTGTCGATCGCACCGCGGACGCTGCTGCCCCGCCGCACGTCGGGGTGCGCCCGCGTCGCCCGGGTCACCGCGACGCCGTCGGCCACGAGCGCCGTCCGCAGGTCCCCCTCGGCTCCGCCGGCCCGCAGCGCCACGATGTCGCGCTCGGCCGCCTCGTCCTGGTAGCCGATCGCCATGCGGCACAGCCGGTCGTGGACGCTGGTCGACAGCCGCGTCGTCCCGACGTTGTCGTAGGGGTTCATCGAGGCGATCACCCGGAACGTCGGCCGGGCGGTGACCGTGCCCACCCGGGGGACGGCGACGGTCCGGTCGGCGATCGCCGTCAGCAGGGTGTTGAGGGTGTCCTCCGGCGCCCGGTTGAACTCCTCGATGTAGAGGAAACCGCCCTGTTCCATCGCCTCGACCAGCGGACCCGGCACGAAGTTGTCGGCGCTGTAGTCCTCGCGCAGCACCCGCGCCGGGTTGTGGTGGCCGACGATCTTCGCCGGGGTCAGGTCGGCGTTGCCCTCGACGAACAGCAGCGGGATGCCCCACTCCGCGGTGATCGCCTTGAGCATCGTCGTCTTGCTGGTGCCCGGCGGGCCCTCGAGCACGATGTCGCGGCCGGCGGCGACGGCCGCGAGGACGAGGTCGAGCTCGTCCTCGCGGCCGACGATCCGCGCGGCCACGCGGGCGCGCACGTCCGCGATGCCGGCCGGCTCCTGCTCGCTCAGTGCGCTCCCCTCACTTCTGGGTCGAGCCGGCGTCGACCGGCAGGGTCACCCCGGTGACGTAGCGCGCCTCGTCGGAGGCGAGGAACAGCACCGCGTTGCTGATGTCCCGGGCGTCGACCCACTCGATCGGCAGCGCGTTCAGCGCCCGGAAGCGCTCGGCCACCTGCTCCCGCGTCGGGTCGTCGAGGTCGGGGGCGAACAGGTCGTAGGTCGCCCGGTTGTGGATCATGGCGGTGTCGACGCTGGTCGGGTGCACGCTGTTGACCCGGATCATGTGCGGCGCGAGCTCCAGGGCCAGGGTGCGCATCAGGCCGACCACACCGTGCTTGGCCGCGACGTAGTGGGCGAAGTTGGGGAAGCCCTGCAGGCCGGCCGTCGAGCTGGTCATGATGATCGAGCCGCCGCGACCGCCCTCGATCACGTGCGGCACGGCGACCTTGGCGGTGCGCCACACGCCGGTGAGGTTGACGTCGATCATCTCGCGCCACATCTGCTCGCCCAGCTCCTCGGTGGTGAAGCTGAAGATGCCCGCGTTCGCGCACACGATGTCCAGCCGCCCGAGTTCCGCGACGCCCCGGTCGACGGCCGCCCGCAGCGCCTCGGCGTCGCGCACGTCTGCCTGGGTGGCCACGATCCGGCGGTCGAGCGACTCCACCTCCTTCACCGTCTCGGCGAGGTCGTCCGGCGTCGCCATGGGATAGGGCACCGTCTCCATCTGCTGGCAGATGTCGACCGCGATGATGTCGGCCCCCTCCTCGGCGAGGCGGATGGCGTGGCTGCGCCCCTGACCGCGGGCGGCTCCGGTGACGAACGCGACCTTGCCCTCGACACGTCCTGGCATGGCTGCTCCTCCCCTACTTGATGACGGCGCCGGCGTCGACGGGCAGCGTCACGCCGGTGATGTACCGGCCCTCGTCGGAGGCCAGGAACAGCAGGGCGTTGGAGATGTCGCGCGACTCGACCCAGGGGATCGGCAGGGCGTTCATCTCCTGCGAGATCGGCGCGAAGGACTCACGGGACGGGTTCGGCTCGTCCGGGGCGAACAGCTTCCAGATCGTCTCGTTCTGGATCATGTCGGTGTCCACCTGCGTCGGGTGGATGCTGTTGACCCGGATCATGTGGGGCGCCAGTTCCAGCGCCAGCGTGCGCATCAACCCGACCACGCCGTGCTTCGCCGCGACGTAGTGGCCGACGCCGGGGTAGGCCATCAGCCCGGCCGCGGAGCTGGTGAGGACGATGCACCCGCCGTTGCCCGCCGCGACCATGTGCGGGACGGCGACCTTGGTCGTGTGCCACACGCCGGTGAGGTTGACGTCGATCATGTCGGCCCAGCTCTCCTCGCTGAACTCGGTGGTCAGCGTGCCGGTGCTGGCGATCCCCGCGTTGGCCGAGACGATGTCGAGGCGTCCGCCCAGCTCGGCCACCCCCTCGTCGACGACGGCCTGCAGCGCTGCGAGGTCACGGACGTCGGCCTCCCGGGCGACGATCCGGCGGTCGAGCGCCTCGACCGCCTTGACGGTCTGTTCCAGGTCCTCCGGCGTCGCCATGGCGTAGGGCACCGTGTCGATCTGACCGCACAGGTCGACCGCGATGACGTCCGCGCCCTCCTCGGCCAGCCGGATCGCGTGGCTGCGGCCCTGCCCGCGGGCGGCTCCGGTGATGAATGCGACCTTGCCCTCGACGCGCCCCATGGCCGACCTCCACGTCCGCTCCGGTGTGACGACGGCCACACGTTATGGCACTCGATGCCACAAGTGAAGGGGCTCCATGGCGACCGAGGGACGGCCCTCCTCAAGCCGGAGGCGATCCTGGCGAGCCCTCGACCCGGCTCTTGAGCGCGGCGGTCATGCCGTGGAACGCGGCCAGCCGGTGGCGGTTCAGGGAACGGATCAGCAGGGGCGCCAGGAGCCCTCGGAACTCGTCCTGCCACCACAGCCGCACTCCCCCGTCGTGATCGGTGAGAGTCATGGTGAGCTCGACGGTGAACAGGCCCGGGATGCGCAACCTGTCCAGGCGGCTCCGCATCCGCAGCCGTCGGAGGGGCACCACCTCGAGGACCGTGGGACGCGGTCTCGGGTCCACGAGGGGGTTCGCGGGCGGGACGCTGACCGACAGCCGGGACCCGACCACGACCGCCCCCTCAGCCCTGGTGACGAAGGGGTTCCACTCCGCGTAGGCGGGCAGATCGGTGAGCACGTGCCACACCCGCTCGGGTGTGGCGTCGAAGTCGACGAACGTCCTCAGTTCGGCAGTCATCGGCAGCATCTCCTGACGGCGAGCGCGCCGGCACCGCCCACCCTAGGGCGGGCCAGGGACTTCGACGGGTGCGACGAGCCGCCCGAGGGTGTGCGGTGGTCTCGTCCTGGAAGCCCGGATCCCCGCCGGTGCCGTGGTGCGCTCGCTGATCTGGCCCGGTCCGCGACTTCCCCGCATCCATGTCGAGGGCAGGCCGTCATGACCACAGTCGCCGAACAGACCGGCAGTGCGATCCGTCCGTTCCGCGTGGACGTCCCGGAAGAGGCGCTCACCGAGCTGCGCAGCCGGCTGGCCGCCACGCGCTGGCCGTCCCGGGAGCTGGTCACCGACCGCTCCCAGGGCGTGCAGCTGGCGACGGTGCAGGCGCTGGCCCGCTACTGGGCCGACGAGTACGACTGGCGCCGCTGCGAGGCGCGGCTCAACGCGCTGCCGCAGTTCCGGACCGAGATCGACGGGGTGGACGTCCACTTCATCCACGTGCGCTCGCCGCACGCGGACGCCCTGCCGCTGGTCATGACCCACGGCTGGCCAGGCTCCGTCGTCGAGCTGCTCGAGACGGTCGGCCCGCTGACCGACCCGACGGCGCACGGCGGCCGCGCCGAGGACGCCTTCCACCTGGTGCTGCCGTCGCTGCCCGGCTACGGCTTCTCCGGCGAGCCGACCGAGCCCGGCTGGGACGTCGCCCGCGTCGGGCGGGCCTGGGCGGAGCTGATGCGCCGGCTCGGGTACACCCGCTACGTCGCCCAGGGCGGGGACGTCGGCGCCGGCGTCACCGACGCGATGGGCCGGCAGGCACCCGAGGGGCTGCTCGGCATCCACCTGAACCTGCTGGTCACCGCCCTGGGCGGCGGCCTGTCGTCGGACACCGACGAGGAACGGGCCGGCCTCGAGGCGATCGCCACCTTCCGGTCGAGCGGCTTCGCCTACTTCCTGGAGCAGGCGACCCGGCCGCAGACGATCGGCTACGCCCTGCTCGACTCCCCCGTCGCCCTGGCCGCGTGGATGCTCGACCACGACACCGACGCCTACTACAAGATCTCCCGCGCCTTCGTCGACGGGGAGCCCGTGGGCAACCTCACCCGGGACCACGTCCTGGACAACATCTCGGTGTACTGGCTGACCGGCACCGGCGCCTCGGCGGCCCGGTCCTACTGGGACAGCTACGGGGTCGCGGCCTCCGCGGCGGCGGCCGCCCAGGCACCTCCGGCCGTCTCCGTGCCGGTCGGCTTCACCACGTTCCCGGGCGAGATCTGGCGGACCCCGCGCAGCTGGGCCGAGGCGGCGTACCCGACCCTCACCTACTTCAACGCGGTCGACCGGGGCGGGCACTTCGCCGCCTGGGAGGAGCCCGAGCTGTTCACGTCCGAGCTCCGGGAGGCGTTCCGCCCGATCCGGACACCGGACATCCCCGGGCCGCGCGGCTGACCACCCGGCTCGTCGCCCCGGGGGGGGGGGGGGGGGGGGGGGGGGGGGGGGGGGGGGGGGGGGGGGGGGGGGGGGCGCGGCGGTGCGGGGCGGGCGCCGGGGTCCGGCCCCGGCCAGCTGCCG
>NZ_JBJGZA010000046.1:0-35024 GCF_054050255.1 Geodermatophilus sp. SYSU D00700
CCCCCCCCCCCCCCCCCCCCCCCCCCCCCCCCCCCCCCCCCCCCCCCCCCCCCCCCCCCCCCCCCCCCCCCCCCCCCCCCCCCCCCCCCCCCCCCCCCCCCCCCCCCCCCCACCTCGGGGGTCTACTCCGCGTCCTCCTCCGGCCGCGACTCCTCCGGCTCGAAGGTGTCGGCCTCGCCGAGCCCGATGCCCGCTCCCGTGTCGGCCGGGACCGACGGTCCGCCGTCCGGGTCCTGCTCCTGCGCCGACGGACGGGTCTCGTCCACCGGCGGCCGTCCCTGCCCGCTCTCGGTCACGTCCGGGCCTCCCCTCCGCCGCCTGACCCGGACGCTACGGAGGTGTGCAGCGGTGTGCACTTCCGCGGAAGTGCACACGATGGGGGACGACGGGAGGCGGGTGCGGCGGGGATCATGGCCGGGTGCCCGAGTTGCCCGAGGTGGAGGCGCTGGCGGCGTTCCTCCGTGAGAACGCCGTCGGCCGGGTGGTCGCGCGCACCGACCTGACCGCGCTGCAGGCGCTCAAGACGTTCGACCCGCCGCTGTCGGCGCTGGCCGGCCTGGAGGTCACCGGCGCCGCGCGGCACGGCAAGTTCCTCGACCTCGACGTCTCCGGCCTGCACCTGGTGGTGCACCTGGCCCGCGCCGGGTGGCTGCACTGGCGCACCGGCCTGCCCGCCGCGCCCCCGAAGCCCGGCAAGGGGCCGCTCGCCCTGCGGGTCCACCTCGATGACGGCAACGGCTTCGACCTCACCGAGCAGGGCACCCGCAAGGGGCTGGCCGTGTACGTCGTCCGGTCGCCGGCCGAGGTGCCCGGCGTCGCCCGGCTCGGTCCCGACGCGCTCGAGGTCGACCGCGACACCTTCGCCCGGCTGCTGGGCGGCCGCTCCGGCCAGCTCAAGGGGGCGCTCACCGACCAGACGCTGCTGGCCGGGATCGGCAACGCCTACTCCGACGAGATCCTGCACGCCGCGCGGCTGTCGCCGTTCAAGATGGCCGACAAGCTCGGCGACGACGAGGTGGTGCGCCTGTACGACGCCGTCCGCGCGACGCTGACCGACGCCCTGGAACGCCAGGTCGGGCAGGCGGCGGCGACGCTGAAGGGCGAGAAGCGCTCGGGGCTGCGGGTGCACGCCCGCACCGGCCTGCCCTGCCCGGTGTGCGGCGACACCGTGCGCGAGGTCAGCTTCGCCGACACCTCGCTGCAGTACTGCCCGACCTGCCAGACCGGCGGCAAGCCGCTGGCCGACCGGCGGATGTCGAAGCTGCTGCGCTGACCGGCCTCAGCCCGCGCGCGAGGCCCGCCAGGCCGCCAGCCGGGCGATCGTCGCGCTGCCCGCGCCGCCGTCGTCCACCGAACCGGGTTCGGCCGAGCCGACGGCGGTCCACCAGTCCTCCAGCGGCGGCGGCGCCAGCACGTCGACCCGCTGTCCCGGCCGCGGGACGAGGACCTGCACGTCCGAGCGGGCGGCCGCGGCGAGCAGCCGCTGGACCGGCTCGGCCCAGCGGTGGAAGGCCAGGTTGAACGTCGCCCAGTGCACCGGCAGCAGCACCTGTCCGCCCAGGTCGCCGTGCGCGCGCACCGCCTCCTCGGGGTCCATGTGCACGTGCGCCCACGCCTGGTTGTAGGCGCCGATCGGGAGCAGGGTCAGGTCGAACGGGCCCAGCCGGGCGCCGATGCCGGCGAAGGCGGGCGTGTAGCCGGTGTCCCCGCCGAAGAAGACCCGGTGCCGGGGCCCGGAGACCACCCACGACGACCACAGCGTGGTGTCCCGGGTGAGGTAGCGACCGGAGAAGTGCCGCGCCTCGGTGCAGGTGATGGTCAGGTCGCCGACCGTGGCGGACCCGTCCCAGTCCAGCTCGACGACCCGCTCGGCGGGCACGCCCCAGTGCCGCAGGTGCACACCCACGCCCAGCGGCACGACGAACGGCGCGTCCTGCTGCTCGACCAGCGCACGCACGGTGGGCAGGTCGAGGTGGTCGTAGTGGTCGTGCGAGACGAGCACCGCGTCGACCCGCGGCAACGACTCCAGCGGCACCGGCGGCTCGTGCAGCCGGGTCGGGCCGAACACCGGCGACGGCGACACGCGGAACGCCCACACCGGGTCGACGAGCACCCGGGCGCCGTCGACCTCGAGCAGCGCGCTGGAGTGCCCGAACCAGGTCACGGCGAGGTCGCCGGCGTCGGCGGGGATCTCCGGGCGGGCCAGCGGCACCGGACCGCCGGGCAGGCCGACGTGCCGGTCGTCGTGCCACTGCCGCAGCAGCGCGCGGCGGGCGTTGGGCGGCGGCAGCGCAGGCGTCGGGAGGGTGTTGTGGAACCTGCCCTCCGACCACTGCGGGGAGCCGGCGACGGTGGGGCGGATCTCCCGCCGTCCGGCACCGATCGCCGTCGGCAGGCCCCACAGGGCGCGGCCGAGGAAGCCGGCGGGCACGGCGAGGGTCGCGGCGGTCAGGGCGAGGCGGCGACGGGCTCGGCCGCGGTCACCGGAGAGGGACGGCACGCCCTCCAGCATCCCAGCCGCCGCGGCGCGGTGGCCGGACGCCGGAGGGAGGCCGTCGTCACGGACTGACGTCGTCGGCGGGGGCGGGGAAGTCGAACGGCGGGGCGGGTGTCCGGCCCTCGGCGGCGACCATCGCGCCGACGGTGACCTCGCCGGCGGGACCGACTGCGACGACCGCAGCGACCGCTCGAGGTCCAGGAGCGTGATCGTCGGCGCGCCCTCGGCACCGACGTAGACGTCGTCGTCGGCCGGGACGGGGACGTCGATGCCGCCGCCGTCCCCGTCGACGGCGTCGGCGAAGCCCTCGCCCCGGACGTCGACCAGCCTGTCGGCGGTGCCGCCGCTGTTGGCGATGCCGAGGAAGAGCCGGGCGTCCTCGCCCTCCTCGTACACCCCGTCGACCGGGTACTCGACCTGGACCTGCAGGACCGACAGGTCACCGGTCACGGCGGCGTCCGGGCCGACCGCGCCGCCGGACACCACGGGTCCGGGGACCGACAGCCGCTCCTCGGCGCTGCAGGCGCACAGCGCCAGGACCAGCGCGGCGGGGATCGTGATCGCGGTGCGGGTCCTTCTCTTCTTCCCCGTCTCGGGGTCCGGTGCCGTACGGTCACCCCACCACCGGTGCACCAGGCCAACTGTTGCTGTGCTGCAACACTCTGGGAGGGGTCGTGGACGGGGACGAGGTCCTGCTCGGCCTGGCACGGGCCGTCGTGGGGATCTCCACACGGGCGGCGTCGGCGCTCGGACCGGTCTCGGTGGTGCAGCTGCGGGCGCTCACCGTCCTGCGCCGGTGCCCCGACGTCCCGCTCGCCGAGCTGGCCCGGGGCGCGGGCGGCGGCGTCTCCACCACCAGCCGGCTGGTGGACCGGCTGGTCACCGCCGGGCTCGTCGACCGCCGGCCCTCACCGGCCAGCCGGCGCGCGGTCAGCCTGCGGCTCACCCCGGCCGGCGAGGAGCTGCTCGACCGCTACGACCGGCTGCGGCTGACCGAGCTGCGGGCCGCCCTGGCCGCGGTGCCGGGGGAGCGCCGCGCCGGCGTGCTGGACGCGCTCGCGACGTTCACCGCGGGGGTGGGCGCCGGTCCCCGGCCGGTCGCCCTGGACCGCGGCGCGGACGAGGGCGGGGACCCCGCGTGCTGGCTGCACCGGGTGTGCCCGGCGTGCGGCCGGGTGGCCGACGAGGACCCGCCGACCGTCTGCGCCGCGTGCGGCGAGGAGCTGCCCGCCGCGTAGGGGCGGGTCCACGACCGGCCCGCGGCGCGCGGTGCCCGACCTCACCCTGCAGCGTGGGGTCGGGCACCGCCCGGTGAGGTGTGCGGGCATCGCCCGAAGGCGTAGGCGGCCGGTCGCGCGTGGCGGGCGAGGGCCTCGGCGAGCACCCGCTCCTGGAGGGCGACCTCCGCGGCGACGTCGTCCGGCGCGGGCAGCGGGCGGCCGTGCCCGGCGGCCAGGAACAGGCAGGTGTAGACGCGGGTGGAGTCGGCGTCCTCGGGGTGCAGCAGGTGGAGCACCGTCCGCGCCGCTCCGGTGGCGGGCAGGTCCAGCCGCAGCCGCACGGGGAACGGCGCCCGGAGGACGGAGGCCGCCGCGTGCCCGGAGGGGGAGCGCGCCAGGTCGAGCAGCGTGTCGGCCAGCGGACCGGCCGGACCCGCCGACCGGGCGGGCGGCAGCCAGCGGCGGACGAACCGCCGGTCCGCGTGCCCGGGCAGCTCCGGCGGGACGTCCCGCGGACGCGCGGGCGCCAGCCAGACGACGCCGAGCCGCTCCCGCACCCCCCACGCCGGCGGGTCGGTCGCCAGACCGCCGGCGTCGCGGTGCAGCCGCCAGGTCCGTCCCAGGAGGCGCACCTGCAGCCAGCCGCCCGGCCGCAGGTCACGCGAGAGGGCGACCGGGTGCCAGGCGTGCTCCAGCACGGGGTCGGGGACGCCGGACACCGGGGAGCAGGCCGTCGGGGGTGCGGTCGCCGTGGACCCCGCTGCGGTCATGCCCCATCGCACCGCCCTCCGGTTCCCGCGGCGTTACGGACCGCAGAAGCTCAGGTCACGGCTCCGCGGCGGTCGTTCGCGACCCGACCGCCCACCACTTAGGGTGAGCGCCGTCACAGATCGACGACGTCCGCTACGAGGGGGCCACCCGTGACCGATCCCGCCGAACGGCGGTTGCTGACGCCTGAGGAGTACCGGCAGGCGCAGGACTCGCCGGAGTTCACCGAGCTGCGCCGGCGCTTCCGTCGCTTCGCGTTCCCGATGACGGTGGCCTTCCTGGCCTGGTACCTGCTCTACGTGCTGTTGTCGACCTACGCGCCGGACTTCATGGACACCCGGGTCGTCGGCAACATCAACATCGGGCTGCTGCTCGGGCTGGGGCAGTTCGTCTCGACGTTCGTGATCACGCACCTCTACGTCGCGCACGCCAACCGGCGCACCGACCCGATCGCCGACGAGATGCGCGAGCGGCTCGAGCACCACGAGTACGCCGGGGGCGGCGCGCACACGGCCGCGGGCGGCGCCGACCTGTCGAAGGGGGCCCGGCGTGTCCGTTGAGCTGCTCGCCGCCGACGCCACGATCGGCAGCCCGGCCGTCAACATCTCGATCTTCGGCGCGTTCGTGCTCGTCACGCTGGTCATCACCTTCCGCGCCAGCCGGAACAATAAGAGCGCCGCGGACTACTACGCCGCCGGCCGCAACATCAGCGGCACCCAGAACGGCCTGGCCATCGCGGGCGACTACCTGTCCGCGGCGTCGTTCCTCGGCATCGCGGGCGCCATCGCCGTCTACGGCTACGACGGCTTCCTGTACTCGATCGGCTTCCTCGTCGCCTGGCTGGTGGCGCTGCTGCTGGTGGCCGAGCTGATGCGCAACACCGCGCGGTTCACCATGGCCGACGTCCTGGCCTTCCGGATGCGGCAGGGGCCGGTGCGCACCGCGGCGGCGATCTCGACGCTGGCCGTGTCGCTGTTCTACCTGCTGGCGCAGATGGCGGGTGCCGGCGGTCTGGTCACCCTGCTGCTCGGGGTCACCGGCGAGGCCGCGCAGGCGCTGGTCGTCGTCCTGGTCGGCGCGCTGATGATCATCTACGTGCTCGTCGGCGGCATGCGCGGCACCACCTGGGTACAGATCATCAAGGCCTCGCTGCTCATCGCGGGCGCACTGGTGATGACGCTGTGGGTGCTGGCGGAGTTCGGGTTCAACGTGTCCGAGCTGCTCGGCGGGGCCCAGGCCAACGCCGTGGAGGGCCGCGACGTCCTCGCCCCGGGGGCCCAGTACGGCGCCACGAACACCTCGAAGCTGGACTTCGTCTCCCTCGGCCTGGCCCTGGTCCTCGGGACGGCGGGCCTGCCGCACGTGCTGATGCGCTTCTACACCGTGCCGACGGCGAAGGACGCCCGCCGCTCGGTGGTCTGGGCCATCTGGCTGATCGGTGTCTTCTACCTGTTCAGCCTGGTGATCGGGTACGGCGCCGGCGCCCTGGTCGGCCCCGAGCGGATCCTCGGTGCGCCTGGTGCGGTCAACTCCGCCGCCCCGCTGCTGGCCTTCGAGCTCGGCGGCACGATCCTGCTCGGCATCATCGCCGGGGTCGCGTTCGCGACGATCCTCGCCGTGGTCGCGGGCCTGACCATCACCGCGTCGGCGTCCTTCGCCCACGACGTCTACGCATCGGTGATCAAGAAGGGCAACGTGCCGCCCAACGGCGAGGTGCGGGTCGCCCGCATCACCGCCGTCGTCATCGGGGCGATCTCGATCGGCCTGGGCATCCTGGCGCTGCAGGCCGGGCTGAACATCGCCTTCCTCGTGGCGCTGGCGTTCGCGGTGGCGGCCTCGGCGAACCTGCCGACGATCCTCTACACGCTCTTCTGGAAGCGGTTCACCACCCAGGGCGCGCTGTGGTCGATGTACGGCGGGCTGATCACCTGCATCGTGCTGATCATCTTCTCCCCGGTGGTCTCGGGAGCGCCGGTCAACCCGGCCACGGGGCTGTCGCCGTCGCTGCTCCAGGACGCCGACTTCTCCTGGTTCCCGCTGAACAACCCGGGCATCGTGTCCATCCCGCTGTCGTTCTTCCTCGGCTGGCTGGGCACGGTGCTGTCCAAGGAGAAGCCGGACCTCGACAAGAACGCCGAGCTCGAGGTCCGCTCGCTCACCGGGATCGGGGCGGAGAAGGCCGTCCAGCACTGAGGAAGGGCCTCCGTGCCAGGTTCGGCACGGGGGCCGTTCCAGCACCTCACGTGTCGAGGCGCGCGTCCCCTGCGGGGGCGCGCGCCTCGCGCGTCTCCCGGCCCGGCGCGGCGTCCTCCCTCACCTCCGGGCGTCCTCCCTCACGGTGCGCGGTGGGGGAGGACGCCCGACGATCAGGTCACCTGATCATCGCCCCGGGGACCGGGATCAGGCGGCCCGGACGGCGGGTGCCGGGTCGGCCAGCGGTGCGTCGGGCAGGGCGGCGTCGACCGTCGCGACGGCGGCCCCGGTCGAGGGGACCGCACGGCGCGAGCGGCGCACCGTCCAGCGGGCGGCGAGGGCGGTGAGGACGACCAGGCCGGCGAGCGCCTCGCGGGCCGAGCCGGCGAGGGCGCCGGCGACGGCGACGGCGACCGCCGCGGTGTAGACCGCCGTCAGCACGACGGCGGGGGTGGGCAGGTGCACGGGGGCCTCCGTGGGGGGTGCCGGGTCATCGGCGTGCGCCCGCCGGGCCGGCGGCCGGACCGCGGGACGGCCCGGCCACCGGCACGGCGACGGCGCGGTGGTTCGACGTCAGGACGTCACTTCAGGAGGTCCTTGGCCTTCTGCAGCATCGTGTGCGCCTCGGTCTGCGGCGTGCTGTAGAGCCGCGGGTCGCCCGGGGGAAGCGTCGGGCCGTCGGCGGTGGCCTCGATGGCCGCGGCGCGGAAGGTGCTCCGGCCGTCGATCGAGGGTCCGGAGGCCCACCGGCCGTTGGCGGCCTCGGGCCCGTCGGAGGCCTGGATGAAGGTGTAGCCCAGGTCGCCGACCTCCTCGTCCAGCGGGAAGGCCTCGGGCACGGGCAGCCCCTCGAGGCCGTCCTCCTTGAGCTGCTCGACGGCGGCCAGCCACTGCTGCTGGTGCATGTGGTCGCGGGTGATGAGGAAGCGCAGCAGGTCCTTCACGCCCGGGTCGTCGGTCATGTTGTAGAGCCGGGCCACCTGCAGCCGGCCCTGCATCTCGGCGGTGGCGTTGTAGTAGAAGTCCGCCATGAGGTTGCCGCTGGCGGTCACGTAGGCGCCGGTCCACGGGTTGCCCATGCTGTCCATGTACGACGCCGCCTGGCCGTTCTGGATGAGGTGCTGCGGGTTGTGCTGCCCGTAGCCGGCGGCGGCCTCCTTGGTGCGGTCGGCCGAGTCCGGCTTGAGCGGCGCGTGGTCGAGCAGCCGGTCGATCATCGTGATGATCATCTCGACGTGGGCCAGCTCCTCGGTGCCGATCGAGAGGAGCATGTCCTTGTACTTGCCGGGCAGTCGGCAGTTCCAGCCCTGCAGCAGGTACTGGGTGGCGACGGTCATCTCGCCCCACTGACCGCCGAGGATCTCCTGCATCTTGCGGGCGAAGTCCGGGTCCGGACCGTCGGGCTTGGCCTCGTACTGCAGGGCGTGGGTGTGCGTGAACACGGGCTCTCCCTCACGTCGGGCATGGCTGCGTCGTCGCGACACCGCGGCTGCGGTGACACCCCGGACCTGCCCGCGGGCGGTGGCCCACCGGTGCCGTCCCCTGGCCCCTCGGTGCCATTCCGTTCGTCGGGACCGATCCGCAGCCATCAGCGCGCGACAGAGGCCTCCCGGGGCCCCCGCTCAGCGGTCGGGGAGCTCCACGCGGAGAGTCAGCCCGACCTCGGTGACCGCCCAGGTCACCCGCCCTCCCAGGTCGCGGGCGTGTCGCTGCACCGACCACAGCCCCAGCCCGGTGAGGTCGACCGGCGGGGTGCCCGGGCGCAGGTACTGCACGACCCGGTCGGGACGGGCGACGTCCTGGGTCAGCGCCAGGAGGACCCAGCCGCCCCGGCAGGTCACGCAGAGCAGCACCGCCGCGCCGTCCCCGTGCCGGTGGGCGTTCTCCAGCAGGTTGGTGAGGATCCGCTGCACCCGCGCGTCGGCCACCCCCACCCCGCAGGCCCGGTCGTGCAGGGCCAGGGTCAGCTGCCCGGCGGGAAGGCCCGAGGCCGCGACGGACGCGCGGACGACGTCGCCGAGCAGCCGGCCGCCCGCGGCGCGCCGCGTCGCCCCGGCGCTGGCGTCGGCGGTGCGCAGCATCGAGGACAGGTGCGCGGTCTGGGCGCGGGCCAGCGCGAGCACCTCACGGCCGTCGGCGGTGCGGTCGAGCGTGCCGAGCAGCGCCTCGAGCGAGGCCAGCGGGCTCCGCATGTCGTGACACATGGCCGCGAGCAGGGCACCCTCGGGTGTGGGCGGCGGCTCCGACTCGGGACGTGCCCCCCGGGCGGCGCGGACGACGTGGTCGCGCACCACCCGGGCCAGGTCGGTGAGCAGCCAGGGGGAACCGGTCCGGGCGGTACGGGGGGTGTCGGGAGCCAGGGTCACGGGCACCTCCGGGTGCGTTCGGCCGGCACGCCGAGCGACGGGCCGGGTGGGGAGGGTCGTGGGGACCGACGCCGGGACTGAGCGTCAGGAGCACGTGGACGTGGTGGTCGTCGACGACCACCCGTTGTTCAGCCGGGGGCTGTCGTTGCTGCTGCCCGGGGTCAGCGACGGCCGGGTCCGCGTCGTGGCCACCACCGACGACGCCTCCGCGGCCGCGGCGATGGTCCGCCGGCACCACGCCGACGTCGCCGTCGTCGACCTGCACATGCCACCGCCCGGGGGCGTGCGGGCGATCGCCGCGATCCGCCGTGCCGACCCGGTGGTGCGGGTCGTGGCGCTGTCCGGGCTGGCCGAGGCCGACGCCGCCCTGGAGGCGCTGCGCGCGGGCGCGGCCGGGTTCCTGCCCAAGACCGCCGACCCCGAGCACCTGGTCCGGCCGCTGCTGGCGGTCCTCGACGGCTGGTCGGTCGTCCCCGAGGCACTGCTGCGCCAGCTGCTCGACGACGCCGCCCCCACCGGGGAACAGGGCGTCGCCGACCGGCTGACCAGCGACGAGCGGCGGCTGTGGCGGCTGGTGGCCGAGGGCACCAGCACCGTCGACATCGCCACCACGCTGCACGTGTCCGAGCGGACCGCCAAGCGGCTGGTCGCCGCGCTGCTGCGGAGCCTCGGGGTGGCCACCCGGGTCGAGGCCGCGGCACTCGCCGGCCGCGTCGGTCTCGGCACGGGGACCGGCGGGCCGGGCTGAGCGGCGGACGTGCCGCGGCGCGGTCGTCATCGCGCCCCGGCTACCCGACGGGATGATCGACACGCGCCGGTTCCGGTGAACTGGCCCCGGCGGGCCAGCGACGCGCGAGGGTCAGCCGGCGGGGCGGTCCCGGGGACCGTGCGCGGTGGCCCAGGGCCCGGAGGCCGCAGCGGTGAACGCCGCGACGTCGGCGGCGGCCATGTCCACCGCCGCGTAGCCGCCGGTGCCCGCGCCCACGCAGGCCACGACGGTGGCCAGGCCGGCCCGGCGCTGGAACCACGTCTGGCGCACCTGCCAGCCGACGACGGCCCGCCGCTGCAGCACCGCCTGCTCCCGCACCAGCAGCCCGCTGCGCACGCTGAACGACCGCGGGCCGGCCGTGTGCCCGAGCGCGGCGTAGCGGCCCAGGCCCAGCGGCACGCCGAGCACGGTGAGGACGCCCCCGACGGCGAGCAGGCCCCAGAACCCGGTGGCCGCCTGCAGCCACGCGCCGGCCGCGGCGACGGCGAGCCCCGTGACCACCGCCCGCACCACGGCGCGGCGCCGCGCGGCCGGTGGGTGGGCGGTCAGCGGCCCGGGGTCGTCGACCAGCAGGCCCAGCAGCCGGACGGCCTCCGCCCGCGGCCCGAGCGGGAACAGCTGCCCGCGCCGGCTGGCCGCGCCCAGCCCGGTGACCAGGGCGTTGACCCGGGCGGCCCGCACCGCCCGCATGCCCAGCCCCTCGGCCAGCGTGCCGCCGCGGATCCGGTCGACCTCGAGCTCGGTGTGCCGGCGGGTGACCAGCCCGCGGACGGCGCTCAGCGACCCGCCGCGGCGCACCAGCCGGAAGCCCCAGTTGACCACCGCCGCCCCGAGCACCGCGCCGACGGCCAGCAGCACCAGGCCGACGGCGACGGCGACGGCGAGGACGCGCACGTCGCTGAGGTCGGGGCCGTCGAGGTCGGGCCGCAGGTCGCGGGGCAGTTCCTGCAGCAGCCGGGAGAGCGCGCCGACCGCGGCCAGCGGCACCGCGAGATAGCTGGCGACCAGGGGCGCGTACAGCAGCCACCGCGGGTCGAAGCGGGCCAGCTCCTCCTCCGCGGGCTCCACCGGCGGTGCCGAGGGATCGACGTCCGCCGGTGCCGGCCGGGCCGCGCGGCGGTGGGTGAGCACGGAGACGCGCAGCCGGTCGCCCTCGGCCCGCGGGACGCCGTCGACGACGACCTCCTCGTCGCCGCCGGTCGCCGTCCCCGCCGCGGCGTCGATGCGGACCCGCACGAGCCCGAACAGCCGGTGCAGCGCCGGCGCCTCGACCTCGACCCCGCGGATGCGGTCGTTGGGCACCGTGCGCACCGACCGGGCCAGCAGGCCCCGGGTGACGACCACCGCCGACGGGGTGTCGGCGTAGGTCGTGCGCCACCAGGTCAACGCCGCGAACAGCAGCGACAGCGCCGTCACGACCACGACCAGCGCGGCGACGACGCCCGGGCCGTCGATGCCGACCGCGGCCACGACGGGGATCGCCGCCGGCACCACCTGCCGGGCCTGCTTGAAGGTGACCGTGTGCACCAGGACCACGAGGGGCGAGGTGCGGCGGGCCGCGGCGGCCGCGGCGTCCCCGGGCGGCACCGGCGGTGGGAGCTGGGCCGGGAACGGTGCCGGGAACTGCTGCGGGAACGGCGGCGGTGACGCGGGCTCGCTCACGTCGCCTCGTCCCGCACCTGCTCGGCCCGGCGGGCGAGGTCCTCGGCGACCCGCTCGGCCACGGCGACCTCGAGGTGCGGCACCCGCACGGTGCCCTGCGAGGAGGCGGTGAGCACCGCGACGCTGGCCAGGCCGTAGAGCTGCTGCAGGACACCCCGGGTGACGTCGACGGTCTGGATACGGGCGACCGGCACCAGCGTCCAGGTGCGGGTCAGCCAGCCGGTGAGGGTGTGCACGGTCTCCGCGGTGACCTCCCACCGGTGCACGCGGTACCGGATCCACGGGCGGATGCCGATCGCCACGACGGCGTACACGGCGACCAGCAGCGGCAGCAGCCAGCGCAGCACCGGCACCGGGCCGCCCGCCGACGCGGGCACCAGGAGCACCCCGAGGCCCACCAGCACGCCGTAGACGAGGGTGCCGATCACGCCCTCGGTCACCCAGAGCCAGATCGCCGAGCGCGACAGCGACCAGGCCGGCTCGTGGACCGGGGGCGCGAGGGGAGCGGACATCGCCCCCATCCTCCCAGCCCCCGCGGGAAGCGCGGTCCGCGCGCCGGGTGCCGTGCGCGGCGGCCCCGCCGTCGACGCCGGACCGCGTTCCGTGCACGTACCGCGCCCGGCGGGGTCCTCAGGGCGCGGTACGTGCACGAACCGCGTCGGCGCCGGACCGGGGACGCGTGCCTGTCGGGGCCGGCCCCCGCGCAGCCCGGCCCGCACCCGCCGGGCCTGGGACCATGGGCGGCGTGATGCCGCAGCAGGTCCCGACCGTGTCCGCCGCCGAGGTCCCCGAGGACGCGGTGCTGCTCGACGTCCGCGAGGACGGCGAGTGGATCGCCGGCCACGCCGAGGGCGCCACGCACATCCCGATGGGCGAGGTCCCCGCGCGGCTCGGCGAGGTCCCCGACGCCGACCCGCTCTACGTCGTCTGCCGCAGCGGCGGCCGCTCGGCGCGGGTGGCGGCCTGGCTGAACCACAACGGCTACGACGCGGTGAACGTCGGTGACGGCATGGGCGGGTGGGAGGCGGCCGGTCGGCCGATGGTGAGCGAGACCGGCGGGCCGGCCTTCGTGCGCTGATCCGGTCCGCGCCCGGTCCGCGCCCGGTCCGCGGACGGGCACGGACCGGGCGCGGCGGACCTCAGCCCGAGACGGGGTGGTCGGCGAAGCGGGAGCGCAGGTCCTTCTTGGAGAACTTGCCGACGCTGGTCTTGGGCACCTCGTCGATGAACTCGACGGCGTCGGGCATCCACCACTTGGCCACCTGCGGCCGGAGGTGGTCGAGGATCTCCTGCTCGGTGGCGGTCTCGCCCTCCTTGAGCACGACACAGGCCAGCGGCCGCTCGTCCCACTTGGGGTGCGGGATGCCGACGACGGCGGCCTCCTTCACCTTCGGGTGGCTCATGATCGCGTTCTCCAGGTCGACCGAGCTGATCCACTCGCCGCCGGACTTGATGAGGTCCTTGGTGCGGTCGGCGATCCGGATCGATCCGAAGGCGTCCATCGCCGCCACGTCACCGGTGCGCATCCAGCCGTCGTCGGTGGTCAGGACGACGCCGGCGTCGGGGTTGTAGTAGTCCTGCGCGCACCACGGGCCGCGGACCTGCAGCTCGCCGGTGGCCTTGTCGTCCCACGGCTGCGGCTCCAGCGAGTCGGCGTCGACGATGCGGGCCTCCACGCCGAGGAACGGGATGCCGGCGCGGGCGCGCTGGTCGGCCTTGGCCGCGTCGTCGAGGTCGTCGAAGCGGGGCGGCAGGATGCCCGAGGAGGCGACCGGGTGGGTCTCGGTCATGCCCCAGGCCTGCAGGATCGGCAGCCCGACCTGCTCGCGGTAGGCCTCGGAGAGGGCCTTGGGCACCGCCGAGCCGCCGCAGCCGATGTCGCGCAGCTTGTGCGGCTTGCCGGCCAGGTGCGGCAGCACGCCCTGCCAGATGGTCGGGACGCCGGCGGTGAAGGTGACGCCCTCCTCGACGATCAGCTTGGCCAGCGCCTCGGGCTGCATCATCGGGCCGGGCATGACCAGCGAGGAGCCGGCGGCCGGGGCGGCCTGGGCGATGCCCCAGGCGTTGGCGTGGAACATCGGCACGACCGGCATCGCGACGTCGCGGATGCTCAGGCCGAAGGCGTTGGGCTGCAGCACGCCCATGGTGTGCAGCCACGTCGAGCGGTGCGAGTAGACGACGCCCTTGGGGTTGCCGGTGGTGCCCGACGTGTAGCACATCGAGGCGGCGCTGTTCTCGTCGGTGACGTGGAACTCGACCGGGGAGGCCTCGGCCAGCAGCGCCTCGTAGTCGGCGACCCGGGGGTCGTCGGGGATCTCGTTGTCGCCGCCGTCGTCCATGACCACCACGTGCCGGACGGTCTTCATCGTGTCGATCAGCGGCCACAGCAGCGGCAGCACCGTGCGGTCGACGAAGACGACCTCGTCCTCGGCGTGGTTGGCGATGTAGGTCAGCTGCTCGGGGAACAGCCGGATGTTGAGCGTGTGGAGGACCCGGCCGGTCGACGGCGCGGCGAAGTACAGCTCCAGGTGGCGCTGGCTGTTCCAGCCGAAGGTGCCCACCCGGCCGTCGGCGCTGATCCCCAGCGTGTCCAGGACGCCACCCAGCCGCCGGGTGCGCTCGGCCCACTCCGCGTAGGTCACCCGGTGGACCCCGGTGGGGCTGTTGGTCGCGATCGTCCCGTCGCCGTAGTGCTGCTCGACGTGGCGGAAGATCGCGTCGATCGTGAGAGGGAAGTCCTGCATGAGCCCGCGCATGGCGGCATCGTGCCAGTGACGCCGCTCACGTTCCACACGCGGTGGACGGAACCGTCCGCCCCGGGCGGCGTCGTCAGCCGTAGACCGTGCGCACCGCCTCCACCAGGACGGCCAGCACCTCCGCCGCCGACCGCCCGGCTCCGTGCTGCACGCTGGCCGACAGGACCCACAACCCCGCCCCGCGCGCGTCGGGGACGGCGAGCACCAGCGGCGTCGTGGACAGCCCGCCCGTGCCGGTGCAGCCGATGAGTGCGCCGCCGCCGGGGACGTCGGCCGCGAGGCACGGCTCGTCGCGGCGCGCGGCCCCGGGGAGCAGGGCGGTCCGCAGCCGGTCGATCGCCGTCCCGTCCGGGTCCGCGACGAAGCCGACGCCGACCACCTGCGCGTAGTCGTAGGGGCCGCCTTCCGACAGCCGCACCGGACCCGGGCTCCACGTGCAGCCCACCGGGCCCCGCGGGAGCGCGCCGGCCCGGTGGTCCATCGGCACCCCGAGCGCCGCGGTGAGCCGGTCGGCCAGCGGCGGGCAGCCGTCGTCGTCCTCCGGCGCCTCCTCGTCGGCCCGGCCCCCGGGCAGCCACCGGTCCCACTCGGCGGGGGAGGTGAGGGTCAGCGGCGCGCCGAGCCGGGCGACGGCGGCCTCGAGGCGGGGCTCGACGACCAGCTCCTCGACGGCTCCCCGGCTCGCCGCTTGATCGTCCGGGCTCACGGCGGTCGCCTCGCCGGAGGCCGTCGTCAGCGACCGGACGGCGGCCGGTCCTCCGGCCAGCAGCACCCCGGCCACCAGCGCCGCCGCGACGAGGACGCCCGCGCGGGCGCGCCGCTGCCGGCGGTACGCGGCGGCGACCGCGTCCGGGGACACGGTCGGGTCCGGCCAGGTCAGCTCGCCGGCCAGGGCGTGCAGGCGGGCGGTGAGCGCGGCGCCGCCGTCCGCGCCGGCCGCGGCCAGCGCCGCCCGGCCGCGGGCGAGGTCGTCGCGCACCGCGCCGACCGGGCCGCCCACCAGCCGCGCCACCTGCTCCTCGGGCAGGTCGTCGGCGTGCCGCAGGACCAGCGCCGTCCGCACCCGGGGCTCCAGCGCCTGCAAGGCCGTCCGCAGCTCCTCGGCCCGCCCGTCGGGGAGGGGGTCGGGGACGTCGGCGACCACCTGCGCCGCCGCCCCGCGTCGCCGGCCCAGGTGGACGTCGACGAGCAGCTCCCGCAGCGCGGCCGGCGGGTCGGCCGACCGCACGAAGGCCGGCCACCGGCGCCGGGCGCGGAGCAGGGCCCCCAGCACCAGGTCCTCGCCCGCCCGCCGGTCCCCGGTGAGCAGGACGGCGGTGCGCAGCAGCGCGGGACCGACGTCCTCGACCAGGGCGGCCGGCGCCGCGTCCCGGCGCGACGTCACCGGTCCGCCTCCGCCGCGTGGCTCGGCCGGGGAGGACGCCGCTCCAGCTCGCGCAGCACGTCCGCGCCGACCCAGCGGGCACCGCGCCCGCCCGACCGGAGCCCTCGCGCCGTCTCGACCGCGCGGGCGTGCAGGCCGGGGCTGCGCTTGCCGATCTGCCGCAGTGCCCAGCTCGCGCCCTTGCGGACGATGGGCCGGTCGTCGTCGGCCCGCTCGGCGACCGCCCGCAGGAACGACTCGAACCGGTCGTCGTCCGAGCTCCTGTCCGCCACCGCGAGCCCGGCCATCACGGCGAAGCCGGCCCGCTTGACGAACGGCTCGGGCCGCTCGCTCCACTCGAGCGCCCGGTCCCAGGCGAACGCCGTGTGCCGGATCAGGTTCTGGCAGACCTGGTCGCACACGTCCCACGAGTCGAACTCCGCCGCCCACGCGTCGAGCTGCCGCGCGTCGACGGCCGCCGGTTCCTCGACCAGGCTCGCGAGGATGCGGGCCTCGTGGACGCCGGAGTCCCACAGCCCGGCGGCCAGCTCGTGGGAGCGGCCGAGCTCCTTCGCGAGGGTCCGCAGCTCGGCGACCGTGACGCCCAGGGCGTGCGCGCCGCCGATGCCGTACCGGGCCATGCCCTCCAGGCGTGCGGGGTCGGACAGCCCGTGCAGCCGGGCGAGCACCTCCGCGGTGCCGGCCGGCCCCGGGCTGCCCGCCACTACCGGGTCAGGACGACGGGCAGCTCGGCCAGCCCGCGGATGACGAACTCGGGACGCCGCCGCGCCGGCCGGGCGAGCTGCAGGTCGGTGGTGCGGCGCAGCAGCGCGCCGAAGGAGGCCTGCAGCTCCACCCGCGCCAGCGGTGCCCCGATGCAGAAGTGCACGCCCGCGCCGAAGGAGATGTGCGGGTTGTCGGTGCGGCCGACGTCGAGCCGGTCGGGATCTGCGAAGACGGCGGGGTCGCGGTTGGCCGCGCCGAGCAGGGCGGCGACCTTCTCACCCTGCCGCACGGTGACCCCGCCGACCTCGATGTCCTCGGTCGCGGTGCGCTCGAACAGCTGCAGCGGTGAGTCGAAGCGCATGAGTTCCTCGATCGCCGTCGGCAGCAGGGCGGGGTCGGCGCGCAGCCGGGCGAGCTGGTCGCGGTGCTCGAGCAGCGCCAGCAGCCCGTTGCCGCTGACGTTGACCGTCGCCTCGTGGCCGGCGTTGAGCAGCAGGATGCAGGTGGTGACCAGCTCGTCCTCGGTGAGCCGGTCGCCGTCGGAGTCGCGCACCGTGACCAGGTGGGTGAGCAGGTCCTCGCCGGGGCTGCGGCGGCGCTCGGCGGCGAGCCCGCGCAGGTAGCCGACGAACTCCGCGGCGGCGCGCTCGGCGGCGTCCTCGACGGCCTCGGTACGGCCGTACTCGTACATCTTCACGATCGCGTTGGACCACGGCCGCAGCAGTGGCCGGTCGGCCTGCGGCACGCCGAGCAGCTCGGCGATGACGGCGACGGGCAGCTCCTCGGCCATCCCCGAGAGGACGTCGACCTCCGCCGTCCCGCCGGACCGTTCGACCAGCGCGTCGACGAGGGAGTCGGCCAGCTGCTGCACCCACGGGCGCAGCCGCTCGACGTGCCCGCGCGCGAAGGCAGCGCTGACCAGCCGGCGCAGCCGGGTGTGCTCGGGCGGCTCCATCTCCAGCAGGGCGTTGCGGTGGATCAGGTTGAACGAGCCGAAGCGCTCCTCCGGCGTGCGGTCCCGCCAGATCCGGCCCAGCCGGCGGTCGCGCAGGACGGCGTTGCTCTCCGCGTGGGTGAACGCCAGCCACAGCCCGAGGCCCTCGTGCCGCTGCACCGGCGCGGCGGCCCGGGCGGCGGCGAAGGCGGGGTAGGGGTCGGCGACGACGGCCGGGTCGGTGAGGTCGAGCGGCGGCGCCGGGCTGGTCACGGCTGCCGAGCCTAGGCGTCACGGGCGCCCGTCCGGGGCCCACATACGCTGGGCCGCATGGCTCGATCCGCGACCCGCCGTCGTCCCGCGCCCGCCCGCACCGAGGAGGGGGTCAACCCCAAGGCCCCCTGCCCGTGCGGGTCCGGCCGCCGGTACAAGCACTGCCACGGCTCGGGCTACGCGCCGCCGGTGACCCGCCCGTTCGAGGGCCTGCCCGGCGAGCCGGACTGGGTGGCACTGCGCGAGCTGGTGCCCGCCGCCACCGCGCCGCTGAAGACCGCCGACGGTCGCGACGTCACCCTCGCCAGCGTGCTGCCCGGCGGGGCGCCGGCGCTGGTGCGCAGCAGCGGCGAGATCCTGCTCGGGGTCCAGCTCACCGCCTCCTCCGACGACGTCAGCCGCGACCTCGGCACGGCCCTGGCCGCCGCGCTGGAGGCACCGGCCGGCGCGCCGGTCGACCCGGGTCCCATCGGCGCCGCCGGCTCCTCGGGGCCGCGGCTGCAGGAGCTGCTCGACCTCTCCGCGCCGCTCGAGGTGACCGTGCACGAGGACTTCGGCTTCTGGCTGGAGGGCACCGACGCGGGTCCGGCCGCCCGGGCCGGTCTGCAGCAGGCCAACGAGGCGGTGTTGCCCACCGAGCGGCTCGACGGCCTGGGTGCGGCGTACTGGGTGCGCCCGGGCAACGAGCGGGCACACCTGCGCTGGGTGCGGCCCGAGGCCGAGGAGCCGCTGCTCGACGCGCTGGCCCGGCTCTCCGCGGCCGAGCAGCTCCTGCTCGGCGAGGGGACCCGCTACGCCGGCGCGTTCCGGGCGCACGGGCTGGTCGTGCCGGTGTGGGACCTGCCTGCCGACACCCCCGCGCAGGACTGGAACGGCCCGGCGGCCGAGTTCGGCACCCGGCTGGAGGAGGCGCTGGCCGCGACCGGCCCGCTGACCGCCGACGAGCGCCGCGCCCGCGCCGGCCTGCTCTCCCGTCAGGTCACGCTGCGCTGACCCGCCGGCGCCCGGGTAGTCCTCGCGCACGGTCGTGCTCTGGTCCGCATTGTGGGCAGAGCACGACCGTCCGCAGGCCCACCTGGGTGGCTCCCCCTTCGTGCTCTGGTCCACATGGTGGGCAGAGCACGACTGCGCTCGGGACATCTCCCCGGGGAGGGTGTCCTGTGCTCAGAGCGAGCGGATCAGGTGCCGGAAGAAGACCGCGCCCCGGTGCAGGGCGGCGACGGTGATGCGCTCGTCGGCGGCGTGCAGCGCGTCGAGCTCGGCCCGCGAGAGGTCGAAGGGCATGAACCGGTAGACGCTGTCGCTGATCTGCGCGAAGTGCCGGGCGTCGCTGGCCTGCACCATGAGGTACGGCGCCACAGCCGCCTCCGGGTACACCGCCCGCACCGCGGCGCCGAGCGCTGCGTAGGCGTCGTTGTCGGTCCGCGACACCGGTGAGGGGTCGGTGCCCGAGAGCACGCGCACCTCGACCGAGGGGTCGGCGACCACCCGGCGCAGCCGCTCCACGGTCGACTGCACCGTCTCGCCCAGCGCGATGCGCACGTTCAGGTGCGCCCGCGCCCGGGTGGCCAGCACGTTGCGCGCGCCGCTGCCCTCCAGCTCGGTGACCGCCACGGTTGTGCGCACCAGCGCGTTGGCCTCGCGGCTGGCCCGCGCCAGCGCCCGCGCCAGCAGCGGCCGCAGGGCGCCGGCGTGCGCGAACAGCGCCCGGTGCGGACCCGCGGCGTGCCGGCCGGCGGCGTCGACCATCCCCAGCACGACGTCGTGCAGCCGCGCCGGGAAGGGTGCGGCGTCCAGCCGGAGGACGGCGCGCGCGAGCCGGGCGGGCGCGCCGCCCCGGGTCGGCGAGGACGCGTGCCCGCCCGGGTCGGTGGTGAGCAGCTCGCAGTCGAGCAGGCCCTTCTCGGCCAGTCCGACGACGGCGATCTGCCCGGCGACGCCGGGGAAGGCGCCGGTCACCACGGCGCCGCCCTCGTCGACCACCGCCCACGGCACGATGCCCCGGTCGCGGAACGCCTGCACGGCCAGCTCCGCGCCGACGCCGAGGACCTCCTCGTCGTTGCTGGAGAAGACGTACACGTCGCGCGCCGGGGTGTGGCCGGCCGCGGTCAGCGACTCGACCGCCTCGAGGACGGCCACCAGCGAGCCCTTGTCGTCGATGGCGCCGCGGCCGTGCACGCAGCCGTCCTCGATCGCGCCGGAGAACGGGTCGCGGGTCCAGGCCTGGCCGGTGACCGGGACGACGTCGTGGTGCGCCATGAGCACCAGCGGCGGACGGTCGGTGCCGCTGCGCCAGCGGTAGAGCAGCGCCCCGTCGCCGAGGACCTCGCGCTCGAGCACCCGGTGCGTGTGCGGGTACAGCTCGCCCAGCCGGTCCCGGAACCGCCCGAAGGCGGCGGCGTCGACCTGTGCGGGGTCGCGCGAGGAGACGGTCGGGATGCGGATGAGCTCGGCGAGGCGGGCCGCGGCGGCATCGGCGTCCAGGCCCGTGTCGTCCGCGGGCGGGACGGGGTCCTCGACGGGACGGAACCGGGCGACCCGGCGCGCGGCCGTGACCGCGACCGCGGCGGCACAGCCGGCGACGGCCGGCGCGACCCTCACGCCACCTCCCGCACGCCCGCGGCCTCCGGCCGGTCGGAGAACGCCAGCCGCGGCACGAACACCAGCGACAGCGCGGCCAGCCACGCCGTCGCCCCGCAGACGACCCACACCGTGACGTAGCCCGCCAGGGAGCCTGCGGTGCCCACCGACCCGGCGGCCAGGGCGACGGCGAACACGGCGGAGGCGAAGCTCCCGCCCAGCACCTTGGTCGTGTTGGTCAGCCCGGTGGCGACGCCGGTGCGCCCGGGCGGTGCCGCCGCGGCGGCCGCGGCCGGCAGCGCCGCGACCAGCGCGCCGGAGCCGAGGCCCGCGATCACCATCGCCCCGAGGACCTGCGGCAGCGTGTCGTGCAGCGGCACCAGCAGCAGGTAGCCGAGGCCGGTGAGCCCGGCCGCGCCGATGAGCGTGACCCGCGGGGTGGTCAGCTGCGAGACCCGCGAGAACTGGCTGGCGCCCACCAGCATCGACACCACGTACCCGCCGATGACGATCGACACCTCGCTCGTCGACAGGCCCAGGCCGTAGCCGTAGACCTCGGGGTCGGTGCGGGCGAACGTCGACAGCGGGCCCTGGGCGCCGAGCACGCTGACCCCGAAGAGCCCGGCGGTGAGCTGGACCGGCCACATGCTGGGGGAGCGCAGCACCCGGAAGTCGACCAGCGGGTCGTCGCGGCGCAGCTCGTACCGCACGAACGGCACGACCAGCAGCACGCCGAGCGCGGTCACCAGCCAGGGCCACGGCTCAGCGGCGCCGTTGACCCGGACGAACGTCAGCCCGCCGGTGATGACCAGCAGGACGACGGTGAGCAGGGCGACGCCGGTGACGTCGACGTCCCCGCCCTCGCGCTCGGTGCTCTCCGGCACGCGGGTCAGCACGACGAGGCAGACGCCGACGACGAGCAGTCCGGGCACGAGCAGCACCAGCCAGAACCGCCCGGCCAGGGCGTCGCCGACCTGCCCGCCGCCGAGGGCGCCCACGATCGCGCCGGCCTGCAGCGCGGCGACGATCATGCCGGTGGCCCGGCGGGTGCTCGCCGCCGCGTCGGGCCGGCCGCGCGACCGGGAGTGGATGAGCGCGACCTGCAGCGGCAGCCAGGCGGAGTAGACGCCCTGCACCGCCCAGGCGACGAGGAAGACGCCGAAGTCCTGCGCGAACGCCAGGGCCACCGTCGCCGCCGCGGTCATCGCCGCCGAGACCAGCAGCATCCGGCGGTGGCCGTGCAGGTCGCCGAGCTTGGCCAGCACCGGCACCGCGATCGCCGACAGCATCAGCTGGGCGGCCTCGAGCCAGTTGACGTCGGCGTCGTTGATGTCGAGGTGCCGGGCGACGTCGGTGAGCAGCGGGACGTAGTAGCCCTGCAGCACGCCGCTGGTGAACTCGACGAAGACCAGCCAGCCGACCAGGCCGCCGCCGAGCCCCGCGATGCGGCCGGCGCGCCGACCGGTCCCGGTGCCCGTGCCGGTCACTCGACCGGGTCGCGCCAGACGGGGCAGGACATGCAGCGCGGCCCGCCGCGGCCGCTGCCCAGCTCGGAGCCCGCGATCCGCACCACCTCGATGCCGGCCGCCTCGAGCGCCGCGTTGGTCACCGTGTTGCGCTCGTAGGCCACCGCCAGCCGCGGCGCCAGGGCGAGGGTGTTGTTGCCGTCGTCCCACTGCTCGCGCTCGGCGGTGACCGGGTCCAGGCCGGTGTCGATGACGCGCAGCCGGTCGATGCCCATGGCCTCGGCGGCCGCGACCACGAACGGCTGCGGCCCGCGCACGGCGAGGTCGACGGTGTCGGCGTCGTCGGGGAGCTGCTCGCCGGCGGTCACCGTCCAGGCGACCAGCGAGTCGGCCACCGCCGGGTACATGACCATCGCGTCGACGTCGACCATCGTGGCGATCGTGTCCAGGTGCATCGTCGCTCGCTCCTGCGCGATCGGGACCACGAGCACGGTGTGCGCCAGGCCGCGGGCGAACACCCGGCGGGCCAGCCGCTCGGCACCGCCCGGCGTCGTCCGCTCCCCGACGCCCACGGCCAGCACCCCGGGCGCCAGCAGCAGGACGTCGCCGCCCTCGAGGTGCTCGAGCGAGGCGTCGTAGAGCTGGCCGCTGCCGGCGAAGCGCGGGTGGTGGGTGGCGATCGCGCGCAGGATCGTGCTCTCCCGGTGCCGCGCCGGCATCGCCAGCGAGGTGATGGCCACCTGGTCGCCGACCCACACCGAGGAGTCCCGGGTGAACAGCAGGTTGGGCAGCGGCGGGACGACGAAGTCCGACCGGTCCATCAGCTGGTAGGCCAGGCCGCGGCCGCCGCGCAGCTCGTCGTGGGCCAGCCCGCCCATGAGGGTGCCGGCCAGCTCCTCGGGCGGGAGGTCGGCGAGGTGGGCGGTCGCCGCGTTCTTGAGGGTGGCGCCCAGCCGGGGGTCGTCGACGGCGGCGGCGATCAGCTCCGCACGTGCCTCGGCGTCGTCGAGCACCTCGGCCAGCAGCCGGCCCAGGTACAGCACCTCGACGCCGCGGCCGGTGAGCGCCTCGGCGAAGGCGTCGTGCTCCTCCTGCGCGCGCGCCACCCACGGGACGCCGTCGAACAGCAGTTGGTCGTTGTTGCGCGGGGTGAGCCGGCGCAGCTCGGCGCCGGGACGGTGCAGGATCACCGTCCGGAGCGGGCCGACCTCGCTCGTCACGCCCAGGGACGCGGGGGCCGTGGCGTTCACGGGGACAGAGGCTGGCACAGTGGCCGGACGGCCGACGGTCCGGGTCGCCCGGGTCACTCGGTCGATCGACCCCAGGAGGAACCGCGTGGACCTGTTCGACCTCACCGGGAAGGTCGCCGTCGTCACCGGCGGCACCCGCGGCATCGGCCTGATGATGGCGCGCGGGCTGCTGCAGGCCGGCGCCTCGGTCTACGTCAGCTCCCGCAAGCCCGAGGCCGGGGAGCAGGCGGTGGCCGAGCTGTCGGCGTTCGGCCGGGTGGAGTCGATCCCCGCCGACGTCAGCACCGAGGCCGAGTGCGTGCGCCTGGCGGAGGAGGTCGGCCACCGCGAGGAGCGGGTGCACGTGCTGGTCAACAACGCCGGTGCCACCTGGGGCGAGCCGTTCGAGACCTACCCCGCCGCGGCGTGGGACAAGGTGCTCGACCTCAACGTCAAGGCGCCGTTCTTCCTCACCCGCGCGATGGTCCCGCTGCTGGAGGCCGCCGCCACCGACGACGACCCGGCCCGCGTGGTCAACGTCGGCAGCATCGACGGACTGCAGGTGCCGGTGCTGCCCACCTACGCGTACTCGTCGAGCAAGGCCGCGGTGCACCAGCTCACCCGCCACCTCGCCAAGGAGCTCGGGCCGCGCCGGATCACCGTCAACGCCGTCGCCCCGGGGCCGTTCGAGTCGAAGATGATGGCCGCCACCCTTGCCACGCGCGGCGCCGAGATCGCCGCCAGCTCGCCGCTGGGCCGCATCGGCCGTCCCGACGACATGGCCGGCGTCGTCGTCTACCTGTCCAGCCGGGCCGGCGCGTACGTCACCGGCGCCGTCATCCCCGTCGACGGCGGCCGCGCCACGACCAGGTGACCCGCTAGGCGGGACGCTCCTGCACCGGCGGCTCGACGGCGGGCCGGCGGGACGGCGCGGACCGGCGGCGCCGGGGCGGGCGGTGCGCCTCCTCGGCCGGCACCCGGGCCAGGTGCGACTCGGCCAGCGCCACCTGGTGCGGCGAGCCCACCCGGCGGCCCTGCTCGCGGGCGCCGGTCCACCAGTCGCGGGCGGCCACGGTGTCGCCGGTGGCCTCGGCGATCCGGCCGAGCAGCTCGTCGTAGGCGCCCAGGCTGAACGCCGGCGTCCCGAGGACCGCCTGGCGGCCGCGGAAGGGCAGCAGCGCGACGGTGGCCATGGTGACCTCGGGCTCGTCGCCGAGGTGCAGCGCGGTCTCGGCCTGCAGCAGCACCGCGACGTCGCTGGCCCAGTCGCGGATCTGGGTGCGGCCCCACCGCGCGCGCAGCCGGCGGGCCTCGGCCAGGTCGCCGGCCTCCGCGGCGGCCAGCACCGCCATGAGCTGCAACAGCGGGTTGCCCTCGTCGCCGGTCTCGACGAGCAGGTCGATCGCCTCCGGCAGCCGGCCGTCGCCGCGGCGCAGCGCGAACTGGTGCGCGGCGTAGGCGTGCCGGGAGTGCGGCGTCACCTTCCGGTACAGCTCGTGCGCCTCCGTGGTCAGCTCCTCGGCGCGGGCGGCGTCGCCGGCCAGCCAGGCCGCGCCGGCCTGCTGCCACAGCACGTGCGGGCGCACCTCGGGCCCCGAGAGGGAGAACGCCAGCCGCCGCCCGGCCTCCAGGTCGGCCTCGAAGCCGGCCCGGTCGGTGAGGTGCAGCCGGATCGCGGCCCGGTGCAGCCGGGCGTAGAACTCGGTGCGCCGCGGCAGCCCGCGCCCGGCGAGCGCCAGCGCCTCGTCGGTGGCCGCCAGCCGCAGCTCCGCCGCCCCCGGGCGCCCCCACACCGCCAGCGAGTAGTTGTTGAGCACCCGGCCCAGCAGCTCGGGGTCGCCGACGCCGCGCGCCAGGGCCACCGCCCGTTCGGCGTACCGCACCCCGCGCTGCAGGTCCTCGCTGAAGGCCAGCTCCACGCCGAGGGTGCCCAGCAGCCGCGCGGTCAGCCGGTCGCGCTCGGCATCGGTCGCCTCGGGCGCGATCTCGTCGCCGTGCTCGAGCAGGTCCTCCAGCAGCGCGACCATCTCGGTGTCGACGACGCCGTGCGGCCGCCAGTTCCACAGGGTCACCGAGCCCCAGACGGCGGCCGACTCGAGCATGCAGCGCCGGTCGCCGAGCTCGCGGGCCAGCGCGAGGGCCTCGCCGACCACCTCGTGCGCCTCGGTGCGCTGCCCGCTGCGCAGCAGGTCGTTGCCCAGCGCGGTGAGCAGGTCGTGCCGGGTCCGGGTGGCGCCGGGCGCGGCCGGGTCGAGCAGCCGCAGCGCCCGCCGGGTGTGCAGCGCCGCCTCGCCGTCGGCCAGCCGGGCGCGGGCCACCTCCGCCGCCGCGGTCGACCACCGCAGCCCGGGGTCGGGACCGGCCACCGGCGCGGCCTCGACGAAGTGGTGGGCCAGCCGCTCGACCAGCGCGTCGTCGGCCCGGCCGCCGGTCACCCGCTGCTCCAGCGCCGCGCCCAGCCGCGCGTGCAGCTGCGCCCGGCGCAGCGCCGGCAGGTCGTCGGCGAGCACCTCCTGCACGAGGGCGTGGGTGAACCGCCAGCTCCACGGCGCCGACCCCTCGCCGACCAGCCCGGCGGCCGTGGCGGCGTCCAGGGCGGCGAGCGCGGCCTCGGCCTCCTCCCCGGCGGCCCGCAACAGGTCGAGGGTCACCTCGCGCCCCGCGACGGCGGCCAGCTCCAGCACCGGGCGGGCACCGGCGGGCAGCCGGGCCAGCCGGGTGCGCAGCACCTCGCCCACCGACGGCGGGACCGGCACCCGGTCCAGGCGCAGGTCGCGGGCGCCGCGCATCCAGCGGGTGAGCTCCACGACGAAGAACGGGTTGCCCGCGGTGCGGTCGTGCACCGTGGCGGCCAGGCCGGGGTCGCCGGCCCGCCCGAGCTGGCTGGCCAGCAGCGACCCGACGTCGTCGGCGGTCAGGCCGTCGAGGGTGATCGTGACCGCCGCCGGCTCGCGGGCCAGCCGGGCCAGGCAGTCGGCGACCGCCTCGGGGAGGTCCTCCCCGACGCTGCGCACCGTGACCACGACCAGCAGCGGCACCCGGGGGAGGTGGCGGGCGAGCAGACCGAGCAGCTGCACCGAGGTCTCGTCGGCGCCCTGCAGGTCGTCGAGGACGACGAGCACCGGGCGGGCCCCCGCGGCGGTGACCAGGCGGTGCCGCACGTCCTGGAACAGCCGGAAGCGCGCGGCGTCGGCGTCGGTCCCGCCGTCGTCGGCGACCGGGGCCGGCGGTTCCTGGCCCAGCTGCTCGAACACCTGCGTCCACGGCCACAGCGCCGGGGCGCCGGCGTCGTCGGCGCAGCGGCTCTCCGCCACCGCCCAGCCGGCGTCGCGGCTCATGGCGGCGACCGCCTCGGCGAGCCGGGTCTTGCCGATGCCGGCCTCGCCGGCGAGCACGACGACGGACGGTCGCCCGGCCGCGGCCCGCTCGGCGACCGTCCGCAGCCGGGCCAGCTCGTCGCGGCGGCCGACCAGCGACTCGTCGGCCGGGGCGACCAGCGGGGCCGGCTGCGGCGGGGGCGGCGGGACGACCGACAGCGCGGGGCGCGGCGCGCGGCGGGCCAGCGCGGGGTCCTGGCGGAGGACCCGGCGCTCGAGCTCGCGCAGCTCCGGGCCGGGGTCGATGCCCAGCTCCTCGCGCAGCAGCTCGGTGCAGCGGCGCAGCGCGTCCAGGGCGTCGGCCTGCCGGTCGGCGGAGTAGAGCGCGGTCACCAGCCGGGCCCACAGCCGCTCGCGCAGCGGGTGCTCCTCGACCAGGCGCTGCAGGTCGGTGACCGCGGCGTCGGCCCGGCCGGTGGCCAGCAGTGCGTCGCACCGGCGCTCGCGGGCGCGGACGTGCAGCTCGGTCAGCCGGTGCCGGTCGGCCGCGCCCGGGCCGTCGCCGAGCTCGGGCAGCGGCTCGCCGCGCCACAGCTCCAGCGCGCGGTCGAGGACGGCGACCGCGGCGGCCGGGTCGGTGTCGGCGGCGCGGTCGCCCTCCTCGACCAGCCGGGCGAACCGCAGGCTGTCGAGGTCGTCGGCGTCGACGGCGATCCGGTAGCCCGGCGCCCGGGTGAGCAGCACCGTCGCCGGCTCGCGCGGGCCGCGCTCGGGCTCGAGCACGCGCCGCAGGTGGGAGACGTAGGCCTGCAGGGTGCCGGTGACGGTGGGCGGCGGCTCGTCGCCCCACAGCGTCTCGACGATGCGGTCGACGGCGACCACCCGCCCGGCCTCGGCGAGCAGGAGGGCCAGCAGGGCGCGCGGCTTGGCGCCGCCGACGTCGACCGGCCGGCCATCGGAGCCCGTGACCTCGAGGGGCCCGAGGACGCGGTACCGCACGAGGCCGGATCCTCCCAGGTCCGGGGCCGGATGGGGAGGGGTTTCCGCACGGCGCGGCCCGGGCGGCCGCGGATGCGAGACGTGCAAGTCCTCTCCAAGTGACCGCCAAGGCCGCGTCGCCAGGGTCTGCGCCGTCAACCGATGCCCGACCGACCCTGCCCGAGGTGGCCCTCCATGACCCTGACCGTCCCCTCCACCCTCGACGTCGACGACCTCCGCCTGGAGGTCCGCGGACCGGTGCTCGCCGCCGGCGACGACGGCCTGGCCGCCGAGGTCGCCACCTGGAACACCGCGGTCACCCACACGCCCGCGCTCGCGGTCGGGGCGGTCTGCGCGGCCGACGTCGTCGCCGCGGTCCGGTTCGCCACCGCCCACGGCCTGCCGGTCGCCGTCCAGGCCACCGGCCACGGGCCGGTGCGCAACGCCGACGGCGCGGTGCTGGTCACCACCTCCCGGATGCAGGGCGTGCGGATCGACCCGGTGCAGCGCACCGCCCGCGTCGAGGCCGGCGTGAAGTGGGCGACGGTGCTCGCCGCCGCCGCCGAGCACGGGCTGGTCGGGCTGTGCGGCTCGTCGTCCGACGTCGGCGTGGTCGGCTACACCCTCGGCGGCGGGCTCGGCCCGCTCGGCCGCCGGTTCGGCTTCGCCGCCGACTCGGTGACCGCCGTCGAGATGGTCACCGCCGACGGCGAGCTGCGCACCGTCACCGCCGAGTCCGACCCCGAGCTGTTCTGGGCCGTCCGCGGCGGCAAGGGCAGCCTCGGCGTGGTCACCGCCCTGGAGTTCCGGCTGTACGCCGTGCCCGCGCTCGTGGGCGGCGGCTTCTTCTTCGCCGGGCGCGACGCCGCCGCGGTGCTGCACGCCTACCGCACGTGGGCGCCGACCCTGCCGGAGGAGGCCGGCTCGTCGGTCGCCGTCCTGCGCATGCCGCCCCTGGAGGAGCTGCCCCCGCCGCTGCGCGGGCAGACCGTGGTGCACCTGCGCTTCCTGTACGCCGGCGACGACCCGGAGGCCGCCGCGGCGCTCGTCGCGCCGATGCAGGCCGCCGGCGAGGTGCTCCTCGGCGGGGTCGGGCCGCTGCCGCCCACCGCGCTCGACGCGGTGCACATGGACCCGACCGAGCCCATGCCCGCCTGGGAGAAGGGCGCGCTGCTCGCCGACCTGACCGAGGAGACCGTCGACGCGCTGCTCGCCGCCGCCGGGCCGGAGGTGCACGTGCCGCTGGTCATGGTGGAGGTCCGCCAGCTCGGCGGTGCCCTGGGCCGGCCGGCGCCCGTCCCGAACGCGGTCACCGGGCGGCACGCCGCCTGGTCGGTGTTCGTGGTCGCGCCGATGGTGCCCGAGCTGGCCGGGGTCGTGCCGCACGTGGGCCGGGGCGTGCTGGCCGCGCTGGCGCCGTGGACCGCGACCGGCGCGCTGGTCAACTTCCTCGGCGACGTCGAGGGGCCCGGCGAGGTGCTGGCCGCGTGGGACGAGCAGGACGGCGAGCGGCTGCTGGCCGTCAAGCGCTCGGTCGACCCCGGCGACGTCTTCTCCGGCGGTCACGCGCTGCGGGTCTCCGGTGCCTGAGTCCCCGCGGTTGCCCCGCTCCCTGCGACGGCGGTCGGGGACGCCACCGGCCGTGCCCCCGCCGGGCTGGGCCCCGTCCGCGGACCGGCCGCTCTCCGCGTGCCCCGACCCGGCCGAGGACTCCGCCGAGGAGTCGGCTGGTCGGGGAGCAGAACCCCCGGACTGCAGGTACCACGGGGGTCGAGTCGCTGCTTGACCGACCGCAGCACCTCGACGCCGAGCGGCCCGTCTCGCCGCGGGCCGAACGGGCCGGCCGTCCGCCCGGGACCGTGGCGAGCGGGGTGCTCAGGTCCGCTGAGGGGTGGGGACCACGGTGACCTCCAGCCAGCTGTTGCCACCGAAGTGCACGCTGTTGCGCGACAGGTACGGCGGCACGGGCAGGTCGAACTGCGCGTACCCGTGGCCGACGCTCTCCCGCAGCAGGTCCGTGCGGCTGCCCAGCTCCAGCCGGAGCGTCTCCCCGGCCCGCAGCAGCACCGGAGCCGGCGTGAGGCTGAAGCGCAGCGCGACGGGCGCACCCGGGGTCAGCGGTTGGCGCCGGTCGGCGTCGATGGCGATCTCCACGGCCGAGCCGCGGGTGGGGTCAGCGGTGCGGGTGACCGGCCGCAGACCACCCAGGGACAGCAGGTGCGAGCGGCCCTCGGCGTCGACGCGGCTGAGGCGCGCCAGGACGTAGGAGTCGATCTCGGTGCAGCTGAAGGACAGCTGGGCGGTCACCGCGCCGGCCAGGAGGAGGTCGTCGTCGACGGGGAGCTCGAAGGCCAGGGTCTGCGGCGCGAGGTCGTCCAGCCCGGGCAGCACCGGCACCCCGTAGGGCACCGCCGCCCACGAGTTGGATCCGGCACCGTCAGGCTCGGTGCCCAGCCGGTGGGTCGCGGAGTCCGCGCCCGCCGACCCGAGGTAGAGCCGCCGGATCCCACCGGCCGGAGGTGGGAAGGCGGTGTCGGTGGCGAAGGCCCTGGCGCCGTCGACCCAGTAGCGCACGTGGGGCTGCTCCGCGTAGCCGTTCTCGACGCCGCGGAGCACGTGGTCGAAGAAGGCGAGTGCCTCGCCCTGCCAGGCGTAGACCGGCAGGTCGTACGTCGGTGGCCCGATGACCAGCCACGTGTCCTCGGCGGGGGTGCCGGCGTGCTCGACGAGGTCGTAGGCGCCGAACTGGTGCAGGTTGAAGTAGCCGGTGTTCTGCACCGCGACGAAGGGCACGTCGATCGCGGCCAGCTCGGTGCGGGTGACCTCGCGGGCGGTACTACCGGTGCGGGTCTTCTCGTCGAACACCCACCGCGCGTAGATCTCCCCGTAGTCGCGGGCGGGGGTGTGGGCGAGGAAGGACGCGAACAGGCGCTCCACGTGGGCGTGGACCGCCCTCTCCAGCAGCGGGTGCACCGCCCCGTTGGTCAGGCGGCTGAGCAGCGCCCGCCGCTCCGGTGCCAGCCGCAGCTCCTCCTGGCCCCTCGTGAAGTTCGCGCCCATCCACAGTCCGAGGAAGAAGCTGGCGGGGACGCCGCCGAACTGCACCACGTGGCGGAACAGGTCGGTCGACAGTTCGTTGGCGAAGAACGCTCTCAGCGCCGGCGGCCGGCGGGCGGCGACGACCGGCTGGGTCAGCGCGTAGTACGAGGTGCCGAACAGCACCACCTCGCCGTTGCACCACGGCTGCTCCGCGGCCCAGGCGATGACGGCCTCGTGGTCGTCGACGTCCCGCGGGTCGAGGAAGGGCAGCGGGTGCCCGCCCGACCGGCCCATGCCCCGGCGCTCGACGACGACCGGGCAGTAGCCGCGGTCGGTGAACACCGGCGGCGACCCGACCTCGTTGGACCCGGTCGGCACGCCGGCGGTGTGCAGCTCGGTGCTGTACGGCCCGAAGGACACCACCGCCGGGTACCGGCCGGCGACCGCAGGGGTGTAGACGTCGGCGTTCAGCTCGACGCCGCCGGCCACGGGGACGCGCTGACCGGGCAGCACCCGGTTGCCCAGCCCGTCCATCGCGACCGCACGCGGCTGCCATCCCGCGTACTGCATCCCGCTGGTCGAGCCCTCCAGGGGAACGTGCGGCGTCACCTCACGAGGATCCCCTCCTGGTCGGGTAGCAGGACCCCGGGGTTGCAGACGCCCCGCGGGTCCAGCCGCTGCTTGACCGCCCGCAGCACCTCGATGCCGAGCGGGCCGACCTCGCGCTCCAGCCAGGGGCGGTGGTCGGCCCCGACGGCGTGGTGGTGGGTCAGCGTGCCACCGGCGGCCAGCAGCGCGTCGGTGGCCGCCCGCTTGGCCGCCAGCCACTGCTGCAGCGGCAGGCCGTCGTCGCGGTCGGCCAGCACGGTGACGTAGAGCGAGGCGCCGGTGGCGTAGCCGTGGGAGACGTGGCTCATCACCAGCGGCTGCCGCTCGCCGCGGCCGAGCGAGGCGCGCAGCGCCGCGCGGACGGCGTCGTACACCGCCGGCAGCGCGGTCCAGGTGGCGGCCGTCTCCAGCGTCTCCACCAGCAGCCCGGCGTCCATCAGCCGGTCGCGCAGGTAGGGCGCGGCGTAGCGGTGCCGCCGCCACGACTCACCGACCCGCCGGCCGATCCGCGCCGCGCCGTGCTCGCGCAGCACCGGCACCGCTGCGCGCCGGCGGGCGCGGACCAGCGGCGGGAGCCCCTCCCAGCCGACGACGAGCAGGCAGCCCTCGCCGCGCCCCCGTGCCCGGAGCGACCCGCGCAGCAGCCGCGCCCCGGCGCCGTCGGCGTTGAGCAGGGTGGCGCGGGTCTCGTCGGGGTCGGAGAGCCGGACGACGTCGGGCAGCAGGTCGTGCCGCGCCAGCCGCTGCAGGCCTGCCAGCCCGTCGGCCCAGGTGCGGAACGACCAGCCCTCGTAGACGGCGGCCTGCGGCGCCGGCCGCACCCGCAGCCGCAGCTCGGTGACGACGCCGAGGGTCCCCTCCGAGCCCAGCGCCAGGCCCAGCAGGTCCGGTCCCGCGGCCGACGCCGGCGGGTGCCCGAGCTCGAGCACGCCTGACGGCGTGGCCAGCGTCAGCCCGGCCACCAGGTCGGCGAAGCGGCCCACGCCGGTGGAGGCCTGCCCGGCGGAGCGGGTGGCCGCGTAGCCGCCGAGGGTGGCGAACTCCCAGCTCTGTGGCAGGTGACCGAGGGTCAGGCCGTGCCCGGCCAGCGCCGCCTCCAGCGCCGGACCGCGCATGCCTGCGCCCGCGGTGACCAGCGAGGACGCGACGTCGAGGTCGGTCAGCGACGCCATGCGCGCGAGGTCCAGGGACAGCGAGGGCCGGTCGTCGGGGTCGACGCCGGCCAGCCCGCCGACGACGCTGGTCCCGCCGCCGAACGGGACCACCACGACGTCGCGCTCGCTGCACAGCGCCAGGAGGGCCGCGGTCTGCTCGGTGCTGCCGGGCAGGACGACGGCGTCGGGGGCGCCCGCGGCGTCGCCCGCGCGCCGGCGCAGCAGGTCCAGGTAGCTCTTGCCGCCGGCCCGGCGCAGCCGCGAGTCGCGGTCGGTGCGCACGTGCTCCTCGCCGAGCAGGTCCACCAGGGCCGCGCGGACGTCGTCCGGCAGGCGGGAGGGCGCGAGCCGGATCTCGTCGACGGGGACCGGTGGCGTGGGGCGGGGGGTCCAGCCCAGCTCCCTGGCCAGGTGACGGCGGGCGGCCCGGGGGAGCGCGGCGGCGGGGTCGGGCTCGGTCCCGCCCTCGGATGAGCTGCCGGGTCCCCACCCCTGGACGGTCAGTTCCGGCTGCTCGGACACGGCTACAGTCTGCCGGTGCCCCGGCCGGGACCCGTTCCGTGACCCGCTCGCCGGCACGTGGTCCCGACCTCACCGTGGCCCGCCGCGCGGCCGACCTCGAGGCGCTGGCCGGCGGGGACGTCGACGTCGTGGTCGTCGGCGGCGGCGTGACCGGCGCGGGCGTCGCGCTCGACGCCGCCGTCCGGGGCCTGTCGGTGGTGCTGCTCGAGCGGGCCGACCTCGCCGCGGGGACCAGCCGCTGGTCGAGCAAGCTCGTGCACGGCGGGCTGCGCTACCTCGCGCACGGCGAGCTCGGGCTGGCGCGGGAGAGCGCCCGCGAGCGCGCCGTCCTCGCGCGGACCACCGCGCCGCACCTGGTGCGGCCGCTGCCCTTCCTGGTGCCCGACGCCGCCGGGCGGGACGTGAGCGCGGTCGGGGCGCTGGGCGGGCGGCTCGGCGACGCGGTGCGCGTCTCGGTGCGCGGCGGCCGCGGCTCGCTGCCCGGCACGCGGCGGGTCGGCGCGGCCGAGGCCGCCCGGCTGGTGCCGGCGCTGCGCCCGGGCCGCGGCGGCGCGGTGTTCTGGGACGGGCAGCTCGCCGACGACGCCCGGCTGGTCGTGGCGCTGGCCCGCACCGCGGCCGCGCACGGCACCCGGGTGCTGACCGGCGCCCGGGTGGTCGCCGTCGACGGGCGCGACGTGCACGCCGTCGTCGACGGGGAGCCGGTGACGGTGCGGGCGGGCGCCGTCGTCAACGCCACCGGCGTGTGGGCGCAGGCCCTGGCACCCGGGATCCGGCTGGCGCCCTCCCGCGGCTCGCACCTGGTCGTGCGGGCCGGCCGGCTCGGGGACCCGGCCGCCGCGCTCACCGTGCCGCTGCCCGGCTCGCGGTCGCGGTACGTGTTCGCGCTGCCCCAGCCGGGCGGGCTGGTGTACCTCGGCCTGACCGACGAGCCGGTGCCCGGCCCGGTCCCCGACGACGACCCGCTGCCCAGCGACGCCGAGGTGGCGCAGCTGCTCGGGACGGTGAACCGGGTGCTGGCGGTGCCGCTCACCCGCGACGACGTCGTCGGCTCCTTCGCCGGCCTGCGGCCGCTGGTGCTGCCGGAGTCGGCGGGGCGGGGACCCGGCGACGCCACCGCGGACCTCTCCCGCCGGCACCTGCTGCGGTGGGACGGACCGGTCCTGTCCGTCGTCGGCGGCAAGCTCACCACCTACCGGGCGATGGCCGAGCAGGCGGTGGACGACGTCGTCGCCCGCCTCGGCCGGGGCGCCCGCCACTCGCGAACCGCCGCGCTGCCGCTGGCCGGCGCGGCACCGCCGGCTGAACTCGCCCGGGTGCGGGCGTCGGCGCGGCTGGTCGCCCGCTACGGCACCGAGGCGCCCCGGGTGGCCGCGCTGGGCGCCGACCCGGTGGTCGCGGGCCGCCCGGAGACGGTGGGGGAGCTGCGCTTCGGGGTGCGGGCCGAGGGGGCTCGCACGGTCGCCGACCTGCTCGACCGGCGGGTGCGGCTGGGCCTGGTGCCGGCCGACCGCGAGCCCGCCGTGGCCGTCGCCGAGGCGGTCCTGGCCGACGAGGCATAGGAAGCGATCCGCACGTTCCCGGCGTCGAGACGTGTGGATAGGTTCCAATGCCTGCCGTCTCAGGATGTGGGAAGCCAGTTCCGGCACATGAGACGGCGGGCCAGGATGCGGGGGTGGACACCTACACCCACGGGCACGCCGAGCCGGTCCTGCAGTCGCACCGGTGGCGGACCGCGGAGAACTCCGCCGGCTACCTGCTGCCGCACCTGCGCCCGGGACTGGACCTGCTCGACGTCGGCTGCGGCCCCGGCACGATCACCGTCGACCTGGCCCGCCGGGTGGCGCCGGGCCGGGTGACCGGGGTCGACGTCGCGGCGGATCCGCTCGGCGAGGCCCGGGACCTCGCCGAGCGGGCGGGCGTCGCGGTGACCTTCGCCGTCGGCGACGTCTACGCCCTCGACCTGCCCGACGACGCCGTCGACGTCGTCCACGCCCACCAGGTGCTGCAGCACCTCACCGACCCGGTGGCGGCGCTGCGCGAGATGGCCCGGGTCTGCCGGCCCGGCGGGCTGCTCGCCGTGCGGGACGTCGACTACGCGACCGTCGTCTGGCACCCGGCCGACGCCGGGCTGGACCGCTGGCTGGAGCTCTACTCCGCCGTCGCGCGGGCCAACGACGCCGAGCCCGACGCCGGTCGGCGCCTGGTGGCCTGGGCGCACGCGGCCGGCCTGCGCGACCTCACCGCCACCGCGTCGGCCTGGTGCTACGCGTCCCCGGCCGAGCGGGAGTGGTGGGGCCGCTCCTGGGCCGGCCGGGCGACGGCGTCGGCGTTCACCGAGCAGGCCCGGGCCTACGGCCTGGCCACGCGGGACGAGCTCGGCGAGCTCGCCGCCGCGTGGCTGCGCTGGGCCGCGGCGGACGACGGATGGCTCGCCATGCTGCACGGCGAGCTGCTCGTCCGCGTCTGACCCCGCCCGGGGGGGGGGGGGGGGGGGGGGGGGGGGGGGGGGGGGGGGGGGGGGGGGGGGGGGGGGGGGGGGGGGGGGGGGGGGGGGGGGGGGGGGGGGGGGGGGGGGGGGGGGGGGGGGGGGGGGGGGGGGG
>NZ_JBJGZA010000047.1:0-34830 GCF_054050255.1 Geodermatophilus sp. SYSU D00700
GCCCGCTTACCGTGGGGGGGCCGTGGGGGTTGGTCTGGCCCTGGTTGGTGTGGGGGTACGGGGGTTGGGGGCCCTCGGCGGCGGGGGGCCGGCCGCACACCGCCACCGCCAGCGGTGCGGACAGCTGGTCGCACACGCTCAGCGCCCGGAGCAGGTCGAGCACGTCGGCCGGGAGCCGGGCCAGGACCTCCCCGACCAGGTAGTCGGACACGGCGCGGCCGTTGCCGACGAAGTCGGTGAGGAACCGGTCGGGGTCGTCGGTCTCGCGCAGGGACAGCGCCGCCAGCCGCAGCCCGGCGGCCCAGCCCTCCGTCTGCTCGACGAGCAGGCGCACCTGCTCGGGGCTGGCCTCGACGTCGGCCGAGGCCAGCATGGTGTCCGCCTCCGGCACCGAGAACCGGAGGGCCTCCGCCCGGATCTCGGCGAGCTCGCCGGCCACCCGCATGCGGCTCAGCGGCAGCGGCGGGTCGGTGCGTCCGGCCAGCACCAGGTGCAGCCCGGGAGGACGGTCGCGGACGAGGGCGGCCAGCCCGTGCCGGGGTTCGGACGCGGTCAGCTCGTGCACGTCGTCGAGCACCAGCCGGACGGGCTCGGGCAGCAGGTCGACCGCGTCGGCCACCGTGGCGAGGAACGCCGGGTCCCGGCTCGGCAGCCGCGGGACGGCGACCGAGTGGAGGGGCGAGTCCGCCGGCACGACCGCGCAGGAGGCGAGCGCGCTCAGCACGGCCGACCAGAAGCGCCGGTCGTCGTCGTCGTCGGCGTCGAGGGACACCCAGGCCGTGCGTCGCGGGTCGCGGGACGCCCAGTCCGCGAGCAGCAGGGTCTTGCCGTACCCGGCGGGCGCGCACACGGCGGTGACCTGGCCCGGCGTCGCCGCGTCGAGGGCGGCGAGCAGCCGCGGCCGGCGCACGTACCCCGGCGACAGACGCGGGATCGCCGTCTTCGCACGAGGTATACCGGATCGTCTCGAGCCCGTGCCTGAGGCCACGATCCCCCCCTTGCAGCGGCACGAACGTACGACGATCGAGACGTCGCCGACAGGGGTTGCGCACAACTGAGTGGACGGTTCGCGACCGCAGCGGGGACCGACGGTCACGACCGGTCCGGCGGGACGCCGCCGTGCCACACCTCATCCTCCGCGGAGGAGCCGGGCCGCACCCGGCCCCGGGAGGCTGCCCTGGCTGGGGACCCCGGGAGGAGCGCACGTGACCACGACCTTCGAGCGACGGCGGACCGGCGGCGACATCGCGATCGGGGTCCTGCTGGTGATCGCCGGCGTGATCCTGCTCGGCAACGTCGTCCTCGCGACGGTGGTGTCGGTCGTGCTGATCGGCTGGACGGCCCTGATCTCCGGGGTGGTGCTCGTCGTCGGGGCGCTGTTCACGATCCGTGAGGGCGGGTCCTGGGCGGTGGCCCTCGGCGGGGTCGTGCTCGCGGTGCTCGGCCTGTTCATCCTCCGCAACACCACGGTCGGCGCGCTGACCCTGACGCTGCTGGCGGGGTCGATGTTCCTCGCGACCGGGTTGGCGCGGGTCTTCGGCGGGGTGCTGGTCGCGGAGGCGCGGACCGTGCTCGTGGTCAGCGGGATCATCTCGGTGGTGCTGGGCCTGTGGATCCTGTTCAACCTCACCACGGCCACCCTGACCCTGCTCGGCACCCTGCTGACGCTCCAGACCCTGCTCGAGGGCGTCACCCTGCTGGCCGTGGGGCGCATGCGGCCGGCGCCGGCACGGCGCGCGGCGCCCGTCGGCGGGCCGGTCGACGACAGCCGCATCGCCACCTGACCGGGGACGGGACCGTGACGGTGGTGGTCCCGGACGGCGCGCGGGTGCCGTCGGCCCGGGACGTCGTGGTCGGCGCGGGCATCGTGGTCGCCGAGCGGGCGTGGCCGACCGGCCGGCCGCTGCGGGACGCGGCCGCGCCTTCCCGATCGGCCTGCTGTGGGTCGCCGTGAGCTCCTCGCGCCGCTCACCGCAGGACCTCGCCGTGGGCAGCACCGTGGCTACGACCGCTGACGCACCGCCGGCACGGGACCTCATCCCGTGCAGGTGAGGCCACCGTCGGTCACCAGCCGCCAGGCTCCCGCTCCCAGGCCCGTCCCGCTCCGTGTGCCAGGAGGTCCGGTGTCGATCCCCACCGTGCGGCCTCCCGGCCAGGACGGGCGGGAGTGGCCGGAACCGGACCCGGAGGACTTCGACCTGGTGTTCGCCGCGTGGGCGCTGCTGCTGACGGTCGGCCTGCTCACCGGCGCGGTCGTCGCCGTCTGGGCGCTCGCCGGCTGGCCGGTGTCGGGACCGTGAGCGTGCCGGGGGCCCCGGTCGGGGTGGCCGAGGCGCCGCAGCCGGACCCGGTCCCGGCAGCGGGCTCCCCCGCGCGCGCCTTGGGTCCGCGCAGGACGGCGCGGTGGTCCCGGCCGGGACGGGCGCTGTCGCTGCCCGGCTCGTGGGGTGCTCTGCTCCTGGCCTGCCTGTCGTCCACCCCGTCGCTGCTGCCCCGCAGCGGGGTGGCGCAGGGCGTGGTGGCCGGGATCAGCGCGGCGCTCGGGTACGGGCTCGGGGTCCTCCTCGCGGCGGTCTGGCGCGGACTGGCCGACCGCGACCGCCGCCGGCCGCGGCGGCGGTCCTGGCGGGTCTTCGCCGTGGCGGCGGCCGTGCTGCTCACGGTCTCTTTCCTGCTCGGCCGGCGCTGGCAGGGCCGGCTGCGCGACCTCATGGGCGCCGAGGGGGAGCCGCTGTGGCGGGCGCTGCTGGCACTCCCCGTCGGCCTGCTCGTCCTCGCCGTGCTCCTCGGGGTCGCGCGCCTGGTCCGGGGAGCCGCGCGGGCGGTCGCCCGGGTGCTCGAGCGGCAGATCGGGGCCCGGGCGGCGCGCACCCTCGGCGGGCTGGTGGTCGCCGGCCTCGTGCTGTTCCTGGTGGCCGGGTCGCCGGGTGAGGCGCTGCGGACGAGCCTGCACGAGTCCTTCGCCCTGGTCGACTCCGGCACCGCCGACGGCGTCGAGCAGCCGGACAGCGGGCTGCGCTCGGGCGGCCCGGGCTCGCTGATCGCGTGGGACACCCTCGGCCGGGAGGGCCGCACCATCGTCGCCGGCGGCCCGTCGGCCGAGGAGATCGCGGCGTTCACCGGCACCGCGGCCGAGGAACCGATCCGGGTCTACGCGGGCGTGCGCAGCGCCGACGACGTCCAGGTCCGCGCGCAGCTCGCCGTCGACGACCTGGCGCGGGCCGGCGGCTTCGAGCGGTCCCGGCTGCTGGTGGCGACGACGACGGGTCGCGGCTGGCTGGACGCGGGCTCGATGGCCGCCTTCGAGTACATCGCCGGTGGCGACTCGGCGCTGGTGTCGATGCAGTACTCCTACGTCCCCTCGGGGATCTCCTACCTCGTCGACCAGTCCCGTGCCCGCGCCGCCGGCCGGGAGCTGTTCGACGCCGTCTACGAGCGGTGGTCGGCGCTCCCCGCCGACGCGCGGCCGCAGCTCTACGTCTTCGGGGAGAGCCTCGGCTCGTTCGGCGCGGAGGCCGCCTTCAGCGGCGAGTCCGACCTGCGCAACCGCGTCTCGGGCGCGCTGTTCGTCGGCGCGCCCAACTTCAACGCGCTGCACACCGAGTTCCGCGAGGACCGCGACCCGGGCAGCCGCGAGGTCGAGCCGGTGTACCGCGGCGGGCGGACGGTGCGGTTCAGCACCGACGTCACGCAGGGCGCTCCCCCGGCCGGCGTCCCGTGGGAGGGGGCTCGGGTGCTGTTCCTGCAGCACCCGTCGGACCCCATCGTGTGGTGGAGCCCGTCGCTGCTGTTCTCCCGCCCCGACTGGCTGGCCGAGGAACCCGGGCGCGACGTCCTCGACGAGATGACCTGGCTGCCCGTCGTCACGTTCTGGCAGGTCACCCTCGACATGCCCTTCTCCCTCGACGTGCCCGAGGGGCACGGGCACCGCTACACCCGCGAGTCGGTGGACGCCTGGGCGCTGCTGCTGCGCCCGGAGGGCTGGACGGCGGAGCGGGCCGAGGAGCTGCGGGCCCTCGTCCGGCGGTGAGCGGTCGGCCGGCGGTCAGGGCAGGGCGCCGACCTGCCGGAGGACCTCGAGGACCTCCGGCAGGTCGGCGAACGCCTCCCGGACGTCCTCGGGCTCGGCGACGGCGTAGGCGTTCGCCGCGGTGTAGCCGGCCAGCGCGTCGTCGAACACGTCGTGGCCGGCCCGGTCGCGGGCCTCCACGAGCGCGGCGCCGCCGAGGGTGTAGACGGTGTCGTAGTAGGTGCTGCTCGGGCGCTCGAACTCCGCGGCCCAGTAGGTCATGGACCCGCCCACCGGCGGGGCGTCCCCGTCTGAGCCGTGGACGACGGGCTCCTCGTCGCCGTCGGCCACCATCTGGGCGAACGTCGCGAACGACTCGTCCAGCCACGGGTGCTCGCCCTGGTCGTTGCCCACCCGCCCGTAGAACCACATGTGCGCGAGCTCGTGCGTCACCAGGCCCCGGCGCTGCTCGGGGTCCACGTCACCGAACTGGATCGCCCCCGGGAACTCGATGCCGCTGGTCTGGCTGGAGAGCACCACCACCCAGAGGTCGTCGTAGGGGAAGGGGCCGAGGAACTCGACGAGGTCGTCGGTGGACCCGGCGATCTGGTCCAGCCAGTCCTCGCCGGTCGCCCGCTCCACCGCCCGGTCGAGGCCCACGCGCACGCGGACGCCGCCGATCGTCCGCTCGGTCACCTCGAGGTCCCCGACCGCGACGGCGACGTCCCGCACCGCCGGCGCGGTGAAGCGGTGCACCGTCGTCCCGTCGGGCCCGTCCTCGGTCCCGTCCGCCTGCCCGGTGCCGAGGACCCCGTAGCCCGACGGCGCGACCACCTCCAGCGACCGCAGCCGGAAGTCCTCGCTCACCGCGGTCTCGCCGGCGACCGGGACGGCGGGACCCCGTTCCCAGCCGCGCCCGCGCTCCCACGCCAGGAGGGGGAACGCCGTGGCGAACCAGGCGGCCTCCGCCTCGGAGGAGGTCCCGACCCGCTCGTTGACCTCCTCGCCGAGCACCACGTCGAAGGAGAGGTCAGCGGTGACGGTCTCCCCCGCCGACAGGCACTCCTCCAGCGGCACCTCGACCAGCGTGCCCGGGGTGCCCGCCGGTGCACCGGCGGCGACGTCGCGGAACCCGGCGTCCCGGCCGTCCACCCGCACCTCGGTGACCGTCAGCGAGCTGCCCGCGCGCGCGGTCGCGGGCTTGTTCGGCCACGCGCGGAAGACCAGCTCGCAGGTGTCCAGGTCGGGGGTGAACTCGACGACCTCGCGGCCGGCGACCGAGCCGAGGTCCGCGGCGACCTCGAACCGCAGGTCCACCACCGGCCGGTCGGCCCACGGCTCCGCGACGGCGGCCACCCGCCCGTCGGGCTCCGCCGGTGCCTCGGGAGCCGCCGAGCACCCGCCGGTCACCACCACCGACGACACCAGGACGACCGCGGACCACCGTCGACCTCCGCGCATCCCCGTCCTCGTGAGCTGGCCACCGGGTGGCTCCGACCTGACCGATCACCGTCGATCATCCCCGCAGCACCCGACACGCGGAACCGCCGACGAACGTGGCATGGGTCATCGGCAGCTCGGTGCGGCGGGCGGGACGGGTGGTACGGCTGGGACGAGTGTGACCAACAGCCCTCTGGTCGACGCGGAGTTGATCTGTCAGCCTCGTAGCGTCACAGCGCAATCACGTTCCGTCGTCACGGGCGGACATCCGGAGGCTCCCCACTCGTGCGCAGTTCCCTCTCCGCCGCCGGTCGCCGGGCCGGCGTGCTCGCGTCCGCGGCCATCATCTGTCTGACCACCGCCGCGTGCGACCCCGCCGGCCTGCAGCTCGGCGCCGCCGGCCGGACGGGCGCCACCGACGCGGGCAGCCGGGCGGAGGCCGCACCGCCCGCTCCCCTCGCCGAGGCGGCCCCGAGCAGCACCGTCCCGGCTCCCGTGCCCTCGCCCACCTCGCCGGCCGAGGTCCCGGCCGAGACCCCGGTCGAGGTCCCGGTCGAGGTCCCGGCCGAGGCGCCCGTCGAGGCCCCGGTGGCCGAGCCCACCGAGCCCGCCCAGCCGCCGGCCGAGGACGCGTCGTCCGCGCCGGCGACCGGGGACGTCCAAGCCGAGGCCGCGCCCGGGGCCCCGCAGGCCACCGCGGCCGCCGGCTCGGGGCGCGGCGGTGCGGCCCCGACGGCGGGCGGGTCGTCGAGCGCGCCGACGTCGGCCGCCGCCGCCGCGCCGGCGGCCGGTGGCTCCACCGGCGGCTCGGGCGGGGCGTTCACCGACCAGCCGCGCCAGTCGTTCCGGGCCGGCAACGGGCAGACCGGCAACTACCTCCTCTACGCCGGCGGCGTCGACCCGGCGCGCCCGGTCGGCCTGGTCGTCTACCTCGACGGCACCGGCGAGTACGGCGTGGACAACCCGGGCTCCTCCTACGCGCTCGGCGGCGCGTCGGGGCTAGTCGCGGCCGCCAAGGCCCGCAACGCGGTCACGCTGGCGGTGGAGAGCCCGAACCAGTCCTGCGAGTGCTGGCACACCGGCGACACCGCCGCCTACGCGGACTTCCTGGCCGAGCTGGTCGAGCGCCAGATGGCCGCCTACCCCGTCACCGAGGTGTGGCTGGCCGGCTTCTCCTCCGGTGCGCAGGAGATCACCCGCTTCCTCGTGCCGCGGCACCCGGAGCTGATGCGCCTCGGCGGCGGCTGGGTGGTGTTCGGCGGCGGCGGGCCGCCCGCCGACGGCGGGGCCGCGGTGACCGCCGCCCGCATGGCCGGGGTCCGCGGCCACTGGTACACCGGCACCGCCGACACCGCCGTGCCGCTGACCGCCTCATGGGGGGCGCAGGCCGGGGAGCGCTTCTACGCCGGCCGCGGCGTCGTCACCTCGCACGAGTGGCCGGCCGGGGTCGGCCACGCGCTCGACGGCCGGCTCGGCCGCACGGTCGGGCAGCTGATCGACGCCTCCTGACGCCTCCTCCCACGACGCCGGTGGGGCGCTCCCGCTCGGGGAGCGCCCCACCGGTCCGTCGTCGGGGAGGGGTCAGGCGGCGCGGCCTCCGGGCCGGGCCGCCCGCAGCACCCGGTCGACGAGGTCCTGGGTGAGGTCGGCGCGCACGTCGGCCGGCACGGGCAGCCCGCTGTCGGTGTACCAGTCGGGCGTGGCCTCGGGGTGCGGTCCCACGACGCCGACCGCGCCGCGGCCGAAGGGGGCGACGACCGCGGCGGGCAGCCCGTTGCCGTAGGTGGCGAGCACCTCCGCCGGGCCCCGGGCGGGGTCCAGGTCGAACCACGGGCCGTCCTGGAAGAAGACCCGGCGGCGGTGTCCGGCCCAGTCGAGCTCCACCAGGCTGTCGCCGTCGTGGTCCGGCCGCGCGCCGGGTGAGGAGATGAACCGGTCGGTGTCGCCGGGCAGCAGGCCGAAGCCGGAGGTCTCGCCCGCCAGGTAGCCGCCCAGGCAGAAGCCGAGGTAACCGCCGCCGGACCGGACGAACTCCCGGATGGTGTCCGCCGAACGCCGCAGCTTCCGGTGCGCCGCCCGCAGCGTCCCGCCGCCGGGCTGGGCGTAGAGGCGGGCGCCGGCGAGCACGTCGGGCTGCAGCGGGAGCTCCTCGCGCGGTCCGACGAAGCGGACCTCCAGGTCCCACCGGCTCCGGCGGAGCGCGGCCGCGACCGCCTCCGGGCACCCCGGGGTCGAGGCCGGTCCGCGGTAGACCAGCGCCAGGTCGCGGCCGGTGGAGCGGCCCCCGTCAGGCGGTGGCACCGGCCTCCTCCCGGCGCCCGGCCAGCACTCGTTGCCGGACCGCCCCGGTCGCCCGGGCCACGAGGTCCTCGAGCGGACCGCGCACGTGGGTGCGGCTCCAGGCGAAGGCGAAGGCGACCAGGACCAGGACCTGGACCAGCAGGGAGGCCAGGTCGTCGTCCGGCATGAACGGCGAGCTGAGCAGCAGCAGGTGCAGGGAGTACAGCGTCAGGGTCATGCTGCCCGCGACGGCGAGCGGCCGCAGCAGGCCGGTCGTCATCCGCCCGAGCAGCAGGCACACCCCGAGGACGGCCAGGCCGACCCCGATGGTGAACACCAGGTCCAACGGCGTGCTCGAGTGCGGCGAGACCGTGGCCAGCCACCACCCGGTGTCCGACGGCGTGACGCCGTCGGGGCCCCACGCCAGCAGGTCCGCGAGCTGCTCCTGGGTCAGGGACCGCAGCGCCACCGCCTCGAGGTCGGCGCGCCCGCCGAGGACGTCGAGGAGGACCCACGACGTGACCCGGGCGGCCACCGCGAGGGCGGCTCCGGTGAGCGCGATGGTGACGGCGGTCCGACGGGAGGACAGCGCCGCCCGGCCCACGGCGAGCCCGACGCACAGGTACGCCAGCCACGGCAGCGCGGGGTAGGTCCCGGTCAGCGCCAGCTCGGTGAGCACACCCACCGGGTCCGAGGCGAGCTGCCCGAAGGTGCGGTTGGGGGCGGCGACCAGCTCGCTGCCCGACCGCAGGACGTGGCTGAGGACCGGCATCCCGATCGCGATGGCGCCGGCGACCAGCACGAGGGCGCGGACCGACAGCGAGAGCAGCGGGATCGCCAGCAGGAACAGCAGGGCGTAGTACGGCAGGATCACCGCCGCCCGCTCCTCGGGGACGACGGCCCCGAGGGTGAGGCCGACGACGGCGATCAGCAGCGCACGGACGACGAGCGAGCTCGCGCTGGCCACCCAGGCCCGGCCGTGCGGCCGCTCGCGACGGCCGCTGGCGAAGGCGACACCCACGCCGGCGAGCAGGGCGAACAGCGCCGCCGACTTGCCCGCCGCCAGGCTCCACGTCAGCGAGGGGTTGCGGCCGTCGGCGTCGACCGGGTCCATGACGTGGACGGCGATCATGCCCAGCAGGGCGACCCCCCGCGCCGCGTCGATCCCGATCAGCCGCGAGCCGGACCGCCGGCCCGGGGCCGTCGTCGCCGGGGTGCCGGAGGCGTCCCCCGGCGGGGCCGGGTCGCAGGCGTGGGCCAGGGTGGACGCCCCGGGCCGGCCCGCCGGAGTCGTCACGGGGTCCCGCTGCCCCTCGGCGCCGGTCGTCATCGCCGGCCCTCCCCCGCCGTCGACAGCCGGTGGGCGCGGTGCGGCGGCGCGGCCACCGGGGCGCGGCCGACCTTCTGGGCCGGGATGCCGCACCAGGTGGTCTCCCGGGGCAGCACCTCACCCTTCATCGCCAGGGACAGGGCGGCGAGCGTGGCGTCCTCCTCGACGACGGAGTCGTACAGGACGACGGCCTTGTCGCCGATGCTCGCCCGGTCGCGCAGCACCACGTGGTCCATCTTCATGACCCGGTCCTCGAACAGGTGGGTCTGCAGCGACGCGTTCGCGCCCACCGAAACGTCGTCGCCGATCGTGACGAGGTCGAACTCCGTGACGTAGGTCGTGTCGATCAGCGTCCGCCGGCCGACCCGGCAGCCGAACAGGCGCAGCGCCGGGCCGAGCAGCGGCGTGCCGGTGAGGAAGGTGAGCAGCGCCGGGACCGCCGCCGCCTCGTAGACGCCGGTGACGAACTCGGTCCGGCGGACGAACCCGTTCCACAGCGGCCGCACCCGCGGCCGGTACCGGCCCACGACGGCCCACTTGAGCGCGGCCACGAACAACAGCACCAGGGCGCTGGAGCCCAGGGCCACCACCGGGGCGAGCAGGACCGTGGCCACCGTGCTCCAGGAGAGCGCCAACGAGGACAGGCCGTACAGGGTGGCGAAGGTCGCGACGGCGAGCAGCGAGCTCGGCAGCACGATGCGGAGGAACTCGATCGCGTACCGGGCGCCCACCTGCCGCCGCGACGGCGCGTACGTCTGCGCCTCGGTGAACTCCTCGAAGACCTCTCGCCGCGGCAGGTAGAACGGCGGTGAGCCGAGCCAGGAGGTGCCGGGGTCCGCCCCCTCGGTCGGCGGGACGCTGCGGACGCCGATCAGCGAGCCCGCGCCGAGCTGTGAGCCCGCGGGGACGAAGGCGGCGTTGCCGACGAAGGCGCGGGAGCCGATCTCGGTCCGGCGGAGGGCGACGTGGCCGTTGGCGTAGGTCGCGCTGCCCACGCTGGCCATGTCGGCCACGAAGCTGCCCTCGCCGAGGGTGAGCAGGTCCGGGTCGATGTTGGCGATGGTGGAGACCTCGGCGCCCTTGCCGACGCGGGTCCCCAGCGCCCGCAGCCACATCGGCGTGTAGAGGGTCGAGTACATGGTGTTGGTGAACAGCAGGCTCAGCTCGAGCAGCTTGTCCCCCAGCCACTTCTCGACGCCCAGCTTCGACCGCAGGTGGTGCACGCCCTCCGGCGTCGCCGACAGCACCAGGCGGCGGGCGCCCAGCAGGAAGCCGCAGGAGGCGAGGACGAACAGCGGCCCGGACAGCGCGGTGGCCAGGAACGCGGCCGCGGTGCCGTAGGTGAGCAGGACCCACCACACCACGGTGACCACCGGCAGCAGGATCAGGAACGGCATCAGCTCCAGGAGGAGGACGCCGCCCGCGAAGCCGGCCAGGAGCCCGCGGGACCAGGTGCGCGGGGCGGCGGCGCACGCGGCCATGAGCCCGACGACCGGGTCGATCGCCTCGGGCGCCGACCGCGCCGGGGACCCGGCCCAGCTCTCCCCCGCGGGGACGGCGCGGCCGGAGGGCAGCAGGGACTGGTCGCCGAGGATGGCGTTCTCCCCGACCTCCGAGCCGCACTCGAGCACGCTCTCGGACCCGACGACGGCGCCGGTGCCGATGGTGACCGGGGCGAGGGTCAGCACGCCCTCGGCGACGCGGTGGCCGTGCAGCTGGGTGCCGTACCCGATCGTCGCGCCGGGGCCGACGCTCAGGAACGACGGCAGGGAGACGTCGGCCGAGCCGAGGTGGCACTCGGCGTCGACCCGGGCGCCGGCCAGGCGCAGGTAGGTCGCCGCCCACGGGGACCCGCTGAGCACGGTCATCGGGGAGATGGACAGCAGCTTCTGCACGGTCCACACCCGCAGGTGCGTGCCGCCCCACAGCGGGTGGTCTCCGGCGCGCAGGCCGCGCGAGAGCAGTCGGGAACCGACCACCGGGAGGACCCAGCGGGTGACGAGGTAGGACGTCGGCAGCGCGACCGCGAGTTGGAGGACCAGCGCCAGCGAGGGCTGGCCGTCGTTGAGGCCGTAGGCGACGGCGACGGGGAGGAGGAAGAGCCCGACGATCGCGACCAGGACCGACAGCTGCGCCGCTCCGAACGCGACGACTCGACCACGGGACGGCGGCGCCGGCCGGGGCTCGCGCGGCTCGAGCGTCGTGGCGTCCGGCTGGTCACCGGCGCCGGCCTCGAGGAAGGCGGCCAGGCCCCGGACGGTGGGGTGCCGGTAGAAGTCCAGGATGGACAGCCCCGCGCCGAGGTCGCTCTCCCGCATGGCGGAGACGACGTTGGCCGCCACGAGGGAGTGCCCGCCCAGCGCCTCGAAGAAGTCGGCCTCGACCGAGACCGCACCGGCGGGCAGGGAGAGCATCTCCTCCCACAGCCCGGCGATCCACGCCTCCGCCGGGGTCGCCGGGGGCTCGTGCTCCGCGCCGGTGCGGATCAGCCGCGGCCGCGTGGGCGCCGGCAGCCGGCCGCGGTCGGCCTTGCCGCTGGGCAGCATCGGGATCGACGTGACCACGTCGAGGTACGACGGCACCATGTAGGGCGGCAGCTGCTGCACTGCCTGCTCGTGCAGCTGGGCGATGACCTCGTCGGCGGCGTCTGCCTCGCCGCCCCGCAGGACGACGTAGCCGGCCAGGTCCCCGCCGGTGTCCGACGAGGGCAGCAGGGCGACCACGGCGGCCGTCACCGCGGGGTGCTCCAGGAGCACGCTCTCGATCTCCTGCAGGTCGACCCGGTGGCCTCGGACCTTGACCTCGCTGTCTGCGCGCCCGAGGTACTCGATCTGGCCGTCGGGGAGGAACCGGCCGAGGTCCCCGGTCCGGTAGATGCGCTCCCCGGGGATGCCGCGGGGGTCGGGGATGAACCGGTCGGCGGTGAGGTCGGGCCGGTTGACGTAGCCGCGGGCCACACCGGGCCCGCCGACGCAGATCTCCCCGACCTCTCCGGCCGGCACCGGGCGCCGGTCGTCGTCGAGCAGCGTGACCCGGTAGGTGGGCAGCGGGCGCCCGATGGTCACCGGCCGGCCCGGAAGCAGCTCGGCCATGGTGCAGGTCACGGTGGTCTCGGTGGGCCCGTAGGTGTTCAGGATCCGGCGCCCGGGCCCCCAGCGGTCGACCAGCTCGCGCGGGCATGCCTCCCCGCCCACGTTGACCGTGCGGATGCTGGGCAGCAGGCGGTCCAGCGTCGCCAGCACGGTGGGGACGCAGTAGATCATCGTGATCTCGTTGTCCTCGAGGAAGTCGGCCAGTCCCGACCCCACCCGGCGGCCGTCGGTGGGGCCGGCGACGAGCGTCGCCCCCACCGCCCACGTGGGCCAGATCTCCTCGATGGAGAAGTCGAAGGCGATCGTCATGCCCTGGTAGACGCGGTCGGTCGGTTCGACCCCGTACAGGGACGGCACGATGCCGATGAAGTTGCAGATGCTGGACTGGCTGATCTCCACGCCCTTGGGGCGGCCGCTCGAGCCGGACGTGTAGATGACGTAGCAGACCGGGTCCCCGTCGGACTCGGTGCCGGGGCGGGCGCTCGACTGGACCGCGAGCTCGTGCCCGAGCTCGTCGAGCAGGAGGCTCTCGCAGGGCAGCGCGGCGCAGGAGGCCGCGAACGAGGAGTGCGTCACCACGAGGGCGAGCGAGCAGTCCTCGGCGATGTAGAGCAGCCGGTCGGCGGGCGCCTCGGGGTCGATGGGGACGAAGGTCGCCTCGGTCTTGGTGACGGCCAGCAGTGCGACGTAGGTGTCGACCGAGCGGTGCAGCAGGATGCCGACCCGGACGCCGCACCCGATGCCGCGGCTCATCAGCAGGTTGGCCAGGCGGTTGGCCCGCTGGTCGAGGTCGGCGTAGGAGAGGCGCTCGCCCCCGCACTCCAGCGCCGTCGCCGAGGGCCGGCTGTCGCAGGTGCGCTCGAAGTACCGGCTCAGCCGGGTGACCCCGGTGGTCTGGCCGAGCTCCGCGACGAAGTTGTCGTGCAGCCGGTATCCGACGTCGTCGTGCAGCCGGTGTCCGAGGGCGGTGGCGCCGAGGGGGGCGTTCCGGGCAGCCGCGACGGTTGAGTGCCCGTTCTCCTCGTGGGGGAAGTCCGAGAAGTCCTGGGTTCGTTCGTTCTGTGTTGCCATTCGCTCACTCTCTGCAGCCCCCGACACGGCATTCGACGGACCACTAAACCTGCTGATCCGCGACCTCCTGCAGCAGAGATCGAAATGGACGGCGACACGCCCTCCTTTGTCACTGAGCAGCACCGACGCAATCCGGGACGTGACGTGCCCGTAACCCGATCGGTCGACTTGTGACACTGAGAAAGCGATCGATCACAATGCGCTTTCGCCATTACCCTCTCCCGCGCGGAGCTGGCCGCGAGGCAGGGAGAGCGGGATGGACCGGGTGCCGGGAGAAGGACCCCTCGTGGTCACCGGCCGCGCCCGCGCCGTCCTCGAGGACGCCGATGGCGGCGTCCTGACGGCGCGCGAGCGACGGCGGGCCGCGGCCCTGCGCCACCCCGCCGACCGGGAGTCCTACGTCGCGGCCCACGTGCTGGTGCGGCACTGCGCTGCGGCGCTGACCGGCCGCGCGGTCGGCACGCTCGAGCTGGTGCAGCGGTGCGCGGAGTGCGGCTCGGCCGACCACGGCAGGCCGTCGCTGGCCGGCCTGCCCGAGGTGCACGTCAGCCTGGCGCACACCCGCGGCGCCGTCGTCGCGGCCGCGGACTGGCACCCGGTCGGCGTCGACGTGGAGGGACCCCCGGCCGGCGGCACCGGCCCGGCGGTGCTGGGCTCCGCGCTCACCCCCGCCGAGCTGGAACGGGTGCGCGAGTCCGCCGACCCGGCGACCGCGTTCCTGCGGCACTGGGTGCGCAAGGAGAGCCTGGTGAAGGTCGGCGCCGCGACGCTCGACGACCTGTCCCGGATCGAGGTCGACCTCTGCCCGGGCCAGGACCCGTCGGGACCGACGGTCGGGCGGTTCGGGTCCCTGGACGTCGCGGACTGGTTCGACGACGCGCTGCGCGTGGCGGTCGGGGTCGCGGGGACGGGGACGCCGACGCTGCGGACCGCCCCTGCGAGGGGGACGCTGGAGGGGACGCGCCCGCCGGACGGCTGACCGGTCCGGCCCGCGTCGCGGTGCAGCCGTTCGTGCCGGTCGGTGTCCCCCGGACGGGCGGAGCCCGCCCCCGCGGTGGGTCGCCGGGGTGGCCACGCGACCGGCCGCACGTAGAGTCCGCCATCTCGGGCGTCCCGTGCCCGGATCCCCCTCGGAGGTCGTGGTGCGCAGGGCTGTGGTCGTCGCCGGAGCGGTGGCGCTGGTGACGCTCGTCCCCGGACCGGCGTGGGCCGAGCCCCCGTTCGAGATGACCGCTCAGGTCACCGACGAGGTCGGGGCCCTGGGCGCCGGGGCTGCGGCGGCCCAGGCGTCGGTGGAGGACCTGGGCGCCGACACGGACCTGGGCCTGCACGCCGTCTTCGTGTCCTCCTTCGACTCCGCCGACGCCGGCGACTGGGCCGCCGGCACCGCGCGGCTGTCCGCTCTCGAGGAGTCCGACGTGCTGCTGGCCGTGGCCGTCGGCCAGGACACCTACGAGTACGGGTGGTGGGTCGACGACGACTTCCCCCTGTCCGAGGTGGACGTCGAGCGCGTCGTCCTCGACGAGGTGCAGCCGCGGCTGGACGCCCGGGACTGGTCCGGCGCGGTCGTCACGATGTCCGACGGGCTCCGCTCGCTCGCGGCCCCCGAGGAGGACGAGGCAGGGAGCCCCCAGTGGTCGGCCACCCAGACCCTCGCGGTGGTCGGCGGCGTCGCCGCCGTCCTGCTCGTCGCGCACCTGCTGTCCCGTCGGCGGTCCGCGAGCACCTCGTCCCGGTAACCGCGCCGCGCCGCCCGGCGGCGGGTGTCCCACGTCACGCCTCCCAGGGAGCTCACAGCCCCGACACGGGGGGACGTACAGGAGGTGCTCCGAGGCTGCGTGGTGTGTCCATCCCCCCGGCCGTCACCGAGCCGACGTCGGCCACCGCACCGGAGCCGCCGGGGCTGCCTCGCGTCATCCAGCCGGTCACGGCCGACGCCTGCACGCACGCGACGGTCCCGGGCGCGCCGGTGGGGGCCGCGCCCGGCATGAGCCTGACCCGTCCCCACGACCCCGCGCTCTGCGAGGGCCGTGGCTGCTCCCTGCACCACCCGAGCGCCCACCACATGCGGACGTGGCCGCGGGTCTGGCGCGAGTTCTACGGCTTCTCCGACCGCGTCTGCGACCACGGCGTCGGGCATCCCGACCCGGACGACGTCGTCCACCTGCAGTCCGTCGGCGGCGCCACGACCGCCCATCCGTGCGACGGCTGCTGCACCGCTCCGCTGCGCGACGCCCGCTGAGCCGTCGCGGCGCACCGCGGCGGGAGGGCGTGCACCCGGGCGGACGGCGAGGACCCAGCGGAGCCCGGCGAAGCGGACCAGTCCCACCGCGCCGCTGACCGCGCACACCGCGAGCACCGACACGACCGGCCCGGCGGAGACGGTCCAGGTCTCCAGCGCGGCCAGGGTGAGGCTCGAGGCCGCCAGCCCCGCGGCGGCCAGGCCACCGCCGGCCCACTGCGCCGTCGCCCAGCCGGTCCGGTCGCCGGCGCGGAAGGTCAGGCGGCGGTGCAGTTCGTTGGCCAGCGCCGTGGACGCCACGACCCCGACCAGGTTGGCCGCCTGGGTCCCGGACCCGGCCAGCAGCAGGAAGAGACCGGCGTAGACCAGGTTCGCCGAACCGCCGACCAGGACGAACCGGACGAACTGCGCCGGGGCGGAGTCGCGCGCCGGCCAGGTGGCCGGCCGGACCGGCGGCAGCGGGGGCGGGGCCGTCGTCGCGGGACCGGGCTCGCGGACCGTCGCTGGCATGCGCCCAGGCTGCTGGCCGGACCCGGCGCGGCACATCCGGGAGGACCCTGGATCCACCCCTGACCACACCCCCGCCGCATGCGCGGTCGGGAGGCGCCGACGACGGCAGCGACTGCGGATCCTGCGTGCTTGACTGGGCCGCAGGCTGCGCTCGCCCGCGACGGAAGGCGGACCGGACATGGCTCACGCCCCGACCCCCGCCCCCGCTCTGCGCGGCGCCGACCGCCCGGCGGTGTAGGCCGTGGCCGGGCGTGCGCCGCGGCTCCTCGAGCGGGGAGATGTGCGGCCCGCCGCCGGCCTGGCCGCGTGCCCGGCCCACCCCGGGGCCCCGCCGGTCCCCCGCCCGCCCGGAGAGCCCGAGGCCGCCGCGCGCCGGTGTCAGCGGTGGACGCTGGTCGTGGTCTGTCTGGCCTCGGCGCTGCTGCTGTTCAACGTCACCGCACCCAACGTGGCGCTGCCCGCCATCGCCGCCGACCTGGCCGCGGGCTTCGAGACGCAGCAGTGGGTGCTGTCGGTGTACGCCCTCGTGCTGGCCTCGCTGCTGCTGGCCGGCGGCGCGCTCGGCGACCGCTACGGGCACCGCCGCTGCGCCCTGCTCGGCCTCGCGCTCTTCGGTGCCGGGTCGGTGCTGTGCGGGCTGTCGCCCTCGGCTCCCGTCCTGGTTGCCGGGCGGGTGGTGCAGGGCCTGGGCGCGGCGGTGCTGTTCCCCAACGGGCTGGCGCTGCTGGCCGCGGAGTTCGAGGGCCCGGCCCGCGCCCGGGCGGTCGGCATCTGGGGCGCCAGCGTGTCGGGGGCCATCGCGCTGGGGCCGCTCCTGGGCGGTGTGCTGGTCGAGACGAGCGGGTGGCGGTCGCAGTTCCTCGTCGCCGCGGCGCTGGTGCTGCCCACCCTCGCCGTCGGGGCCCGTCACCTGCGCGGCGGGCCGGCGCGGGCGGGGGCCCGCCTCGACTGGCTGGGCACCACGCTGCTCACCGGCGCGCTGGTGCTGCTGGTCGTGGTGCTGCAGCGGGCCGGCGCGCTGGGCTGGACCAGCGCCGCGACCCTGACCATGGCGACCGGGGCGCTGGTCCTGTTCGCCGGCTTCCTGCTGGCCGAGCACCGCGTGCGCGCGCCGCTGATCGAGCCGGCCCTGCTCCGCGACCGCACCTTCCTGGGCGCCACGCTGGTCGCGCTGGTGTTCGCCGCGGCCGGGTTCGCGCCGGTGGTCTACCTCACGCTGTTCCTGCTGCAGGTCGGGGGGTCGGGGCCGACCATGGCCGGGGTGCAGGTCGCGCCGTTCGCCGTGTCCTCGCTGGCGGTGTCCCTGCTCGCCGCCCGCGTGGTGGCCCGGGCCGGCGTGCGGCTCACCCTGGTCGCCGGGCTGGTCCTCTGCGGGCTCGGGCCGGCGCTGCTCGTCGGCCTCTCCCCCGACGCCGGGCTGCTGCGGCTCCTGCCGGGGCTGCTGGTCTTCGGCGCGGGCGCGGGGCTGGTCAACCCCACGATGACCGTCGCCGCGCTGGGCACGGTCGACGCCGCGCACAGCGGCATGGCCTCGGGGGTCAACAACACCGCCCGGCAGCTGGGCATCGCCGCGGGCATCGCCGGGCTGGGGACCCTGCTGCAGGCCGTGCTGGCCGACCGGCTGACCGCGGCCCTGGCCGGCGCGGGCCTGGACCCCACGACGGCCGCCGACGCCGCCCGGCTGGCCGCCGCCGGCGGTCCCGGCGCGGCCGCCCGGGAGCTGGGCTCCTCGGCCGGCGTCCTGTCGGCCGCCTACGACCGCGCCTTCGTCGCGGCGCTGGACGCGGTGCTGCTGGTCGCGATCGGCATCGTCGCCCTCGGGATCGTCGCGACCGTCGCGCTCGTCCGCCCGGCGCCGCGCCCCGCACCCGCCCGCCGCCCCGCGGCCTGACCGCACCACCGCGGCCGGTCCCGCGCGCCGCGGGACGGTCCGCGAGGCCGCACCCCCGATAGCCTGCTGTACCCACAGCCGCCCCCGTCGGCAGCCGATCCCCTCCCGGACAGCCGCCGCCGCGCGCAGGGAGGTCCGGTGAGCGCTCCTGCTGACCCAGGGACGACGGCCCTCGCCGCGTCCGGCGCCCCGGCGGAGAACGGGGTCCTCGAGGTCGTCGTACTGGCCGTGCTGCTCCTGCTGGCCGGTTACTCGTTCTGGCGGCGGCGGGTGCTGCGCCGCCGCTACCACCTCGGCAGGCGCGAGCGGGCCGTGCGCCTGCAGCAGCAGTGGCTGGAGCCCCTGGTCGCGGTGGTGCTGGTCGCCGGGGTGCTGGCCAAGGACGTCGCCGCCGGGTCGGCGCACCTGGTCGCACTCGCGATCGGCGGGGTGGTCGGCGCGGTGCTCGGGGTCCTCCGCGCGCGCTACCTCCTCGGCCGCGCGCACCGGGTGGGCAACCGGCTGGTCCTGGAGCGCAACTGGCAGGAGATGCTGCTCCTCGTCGTCCTCGTGGTGCTGCAGATGGCCCAGCGCGAGCTCAGCACGGAGTCCACGAGCGTCCTCGGCCTGGTCAGCACCGCACTGCTCAGCGCCGGTGTGGTCGAGTCCGTGGCCCGCGTGGCCTACCTGACCGCCCGAGCACGCTCGGCGACCACCCAGGACCCGCCCGGCGCCGCCGCGGGCGCCCGGACGGCCTGACGCGGGCCGGCCGTCCACCCGCCCGCGGGCAGCGGCGACCCCGCCGGCCGCCGCGCCGGGGCCCGACCGCACCACCGCGGTCGGACCCCGGGGCTCAGGCAGCGAGCGCCGGCCTGGTCGCGGGCTCGAGGGCCAGGGCGAGCACGTCGCGGACGTCGCCGACCAGGTGGACGGTCAGCAGGTCGCGGACCGCGGCCGGGACGTCGTCGAGGTCGGGCTCGTTGCGCGCCGGCAGCAGCACCTCGGGGATGCCGGCGCGGTGCGCGGCCAGCAGCTTCTGCTTGACCCCGCCGATCGGCAGCACCCGGCCGGTGAGGGAGACCTCGCCGGTCATCGCGACGTCGCTGCGCACCGGCCGGCCGGACAGCACCGACGCCAGCGCGGTGACCATCGTGATCCCGGCGCTGGGCCCGTCCTTGGGCACCGCGCCGGCGGGCACGTGCACGTGCACCTCCCGCTCACGCAGGTCGGACACCGGCAGCTCCAGCTCGGCGCCGTGCGAGCGGAGGAAGGACAGCGCGATCTGCGCCGACTCCTTCATCACGTCGCCGAGCTGACCGGTCAGGCGCAGCCCGGTGACCCCGGTCTCGGGGTCGGCGAGCGACGCCTCGACGAAGAGCACGTCCCCGCCGGTGCCCGTCACGGCCAGGCCGGTCGCCACGCCGGGCAGCGCGGTGCGCTCGGCGGACTCCGGGGTGAACCGCGGGCGGCCGACCAGCCCGCGCAGCGCGCCGGCGTCGACGTGGACCGGGGCCGCGTCCGGGCCGGACAGCCGCGCGGTGACCTTGCGCAGCAGGCGGGCGAGCTGGCGCTCGAGCTCCCGGACGCCGGCCTCGCGGGTGTACTCGGTGGCCAGCGTCCGCAGCACGTCGTCGTCGACGGTGACCTCGTCGGGGGTGAGCCCGGCGCGCTCGAGCTGGCGGGGCAGCAGGTGGTCCCGGGCGATGGTCACCTTCTCGTCCTCGGTGTAGCCGTCGAGCCGGACCACCTCCATGCGGTCGAGCACCGGCGCCGGGATCGCCTCGAGCACGTTGGCCGTGGCGAGGAAGACGACGTCGGACAGGTCGAGCTCGACCTCGAGGTAGTGGTCGCGGAACGTGTGGTTCTGCGCGGGGTCGAGCACCTCGAGCAGCGCGGCCGCGGGGTCGCCGCGGTAGTCGCTGCCGAGCTTGTCGACCTCGTCGAGCAGCACGACCGGGTTCATCGACCCCGCCTCGGCGACCGCGCGCACGATCCGGCCGGGCAGCGCGCCGACGTAGGTCCGCCGGTGGCCGCGGATCTCGGCCTCGTCGCGGACGCCGCCGAGCGCGACGCGGACGAACCGGCGGCCCATCGCGCGGGCCACCGACTCCCCCAGGGAGGTCTTGCCGACCCCCGGCGGGCCCACGAGCGCCAGCACCGCGCCGCTGCGCCGGCCACCGACGACGCCCAGCCCGCGCTCCTCGCGCCGCCTGCGGACGGCGAGGTACTCGGTGATGCGCTCCTTGACCTCGTCGAGGCCCGCGTGGTCGGCGTCGAGCACCGCCCGCGCGCCGGCGACGTCGTAGGCGTCCTCGGTGCGCGTGGACCACGGGAGCTCCAGCACGGTGTCCAGCCACGTCCGGATCCAGCCGGACTCCGGCGACTGGTCGGAGGTGCGCTCCAGCCGGTCGACCTCCCGCAGCGCCGCCGTGCGCACGTGCTCGGGCAGGTCGGCGTCCTCCACGCGGGTGCGCAGGTCGGCCGGCTCGTCGCCGCCGTCCCCGCCGCCCTCCAGCTCGCGCAGCTCCTTGCGGACGGCGGCCAGCTGCCGGCGGAGCAGGAACTCCCGCTGCTGGCGGTCCATGCCCTCCTGCACGTCCTTGCGGATCGTCTCGGCGACCTCGAGCTCGGCGAGGTGCTCGCGGGCCCAGCCGGTGGCCAGCTCCAGTCGGCGGGCGACGTCCGCGGTCTCCAGCAGCGTCAGCTTCTGCTGGGCGGTCAGGTAGGACGCGTACCCGGCGGTGTCGGCCACCGCGGACGGGTCGGTCAGCCGCTGCACGCCGTCGATCAGCTGCCACGCGCCCCGGGCCTGCAGCACCGACACGACCAGGCCCTTGTACTCGCGGGCCAGCTCCTGGGCGCGCTCGCCCTGCCCCTCGTCGGGCAGGACGGTGACCTCCACCCACAGCGCGCCGCCGGGCCCGCCGGCACCCGCGCCGATGCGGGCGCGGGCCGTGCCGCGCACCAGCGCACCCCGCTGCCCCCCGGGCAGCCGGCCGACCTGCTCCACCACCGCGACGGTGCCGATCCCGGCGTAGCGGCCGTCCAGCCGCGGGACGAGCAGGACGCGGGACGTCCCCTCCGGCGTACGGGCCGCGTCGACGGCGACCCGGGCCTCGGCGTCCTCCAGCTCCACGGGCACCGCCATGCCGGGGAGGACGACCGTGTCGTCCAGCGGCAGCAGCGGCAGTCTCTCGGTTCCGCTCATCGTCGTGCTCCTCCTCCTGCAACGGTGTAATCACCGATGCCGCGGAGAACGCGGGCGGGCCGCTCCGCCGTTCCGGGTGTTCGCCGAGAGCGCAGTCCCGGGCTACCCGGGCAGCACTGGACTCCCGGCCGGCCGTGGGACACGCTCGGGCGATGACCGCCGGCCCGCCGGGGCTCCCCCGGGCCACGGCAGCGGCGACGGGCACGAGGACTGGGACGGCGGCGACGACGGCGACGGCGACGGACCGCACGGGGCGGCGGGTGCTGGCCCTGTTCCGCCCCCACCGCGCGCGGGTGGCCGTCGTCGCCACGGCGATCCTGGTGTCCTCGCTGCTGGGGATCGTGCAGCCGTTCCTGACCCAGGCGGTGTTCGACCGGGCGCTGTTCCCGCGGGCCGCCGACGGCTCGATCGGCCCGCCCCGGCTGGGCCTGCTGGTCGCGCTCGTGGGCGCCAGCATCGCCGTCGTCCTGGTGGGCGCCGCCCTCGGGGTGGCGACGACCTGGCTGACGACCCGGCTGGGCAACGCCGTCATGCGCGACCTGCGGGACCGGCTGTTCGCCCACCTGCAGCGCATGGAGCTGGCGTTCTTCACGGGCACCCGCACCGGCGAGATCCAGAGCCGGCTGGGCAACGACGTCGCCGGGGTGCAGTCGGTGGTCACCGACACCGCGAGCTCGATCCTCGGCAACGTGGTGACCGTGGTCAGCGCGCTGGTGGCCATGCTGGTGCTGTCCTGGCGGCTCACGCTGGTCGCGGTGGTGCTGCTGCCGGTGTTCGTCGTGCTGCAGGTGCGGGTCGGGCGGGTCCGGCGCCGGGTCGCCGGCGCCACCCAGCGGTCGGTGGCCGACATGACCGCGATCACGCAGGAGACGCTGTCGGTCAGCGGGGTGCTGCTGGCCAAGGTGTTCGACCGCCAGGACGCCGAGGTGCGGCGCTACGCCGAGGAGAACGCCCGCCAGGCCGACCTCCAGGTGAAGCAGACCATGACCGGTCAGTCGTTCTTCGCCACCGTCCAGGCCTTCTTCGGGCTGACCCCGGCGCTGGTCTACCTGGTGGCCGGCCTGTCCATCGGCGGGGTCTTCCTCGCGGGCGGTGCCGACACCCTGACCGCCGGCACGATCGTGGCCTTCACGACCCTGCAGACCCGGCTGCTGTTCCCCGTGGTGGCGCTGCTCCGGGTCGGCGTCGACGTGCAGACGTCGCTGGCGCTGTTCGAGCGCGTCTTCGAGTACCTCGACCTGCGGCCGGCGATCGTCGACCGGCCCGGCGCGCTCGACCTGCGGAAGGAGGAGGTGGCCGGGCACGTGGCCTTCGAGGACGTCCGCTTCCGGTACGGCACCGGCGACCGCGCCGGGAGCGACGGCGCGCAGCCGTGGGTCCTCGACGGCGTCAGCCTGGACGTGCCCGCCGGGTCGCTGGTCGCCTTCGTCGGCCCCAGCGGAGCCGGGAAGACGACGGCGTCCTACCTCGTGCCCCGCCTCTACGACGTCGACGCCGGCCGGGTGACCCTCGACGGCCACGACGTCCGCGACCTGACCCGGGCCACGCTCGCCCGGGCGGTGGGCGTGGTGACGCAGGAGTCCTACCTGTTCCACGCCTCGGTGCGGGACAACCTGCGCTACGGCCGCCCGGACGCCACCGACGAGCAGGTCCGGGCGGCGGCCCGCGCGGCCAACATCGACGAGCGGATCGAGCGCCTGGCCGAGGGCTACGACACGACGGTCGGCGAGCGCGGCTACCGGCTCTCGGGCGGGGAGAAGCAGCGCCTGGCGATCGCGCGGGTGCTGCTGGCCGACCCCCGCGTGCTCATCCTCGACGAGGCGACCTCCGCCCTCGACACCGCCAGCGAGCGGCTCGTGCAGCAGGCGCTGGAGCAGGCGATGCGCGGCCGGACCACCATCGCCATCGCCCACCGGCTCTCGACCGTCCTGGCCGCCGACACCATCGTCGTCTTCGACCGGGGACGGGTGGTCGAGCAGGGCACCCACGCCGAGCTGGTCGGGCGCGGCGGGCTCTACGCCCGGCTCTACGCCGAGCAGTTCGGCGGCGGGACCGTCGAGGCGCGCTGCGACGACGGCGTCGTCTTCGCCGACGGCGACGTCCTGCCGCACGCCCCGTCGGCCCGCGACGGGTGGTCCGCGGACGGGATCGGGGCGGACGTGCGCAGGAGGGGTGCGCAGCGACCGGCACCCCGCCCGGGGTGACCCCCGACTCCAGTGACGCCGCGGTGGGTCGCCGCCGTCAGCGGGTCAGGGCGGAGCTGCGCGAGAACCTCGTCCTCAACTCGACGCCGGGACCGAGCACGCGGGTGAGGGGCGCCTGGCCGGCGATCTCACGGGCCCGGTCCAGCTGGTCGGCGTCCAGGTCCTCGGTGTAGGTCACCCGGCAGTCGAGGACCCAGTCCGGACGGACCGAGACGACCACCTCGAGGTCACCGCCGTAGGAGTAGGTGCTGTCCAGGTGCGCCCGCAGCGTGATCGCGGTGTCGGAGGCCAGCGCGGCCGCGAGCAACCCCAGCGGGCTCGGCCCGGCGCTGCGGCCGTCGGGGTGGGGCGGCGCGCTCACCGTGAGGTGCTCGCGGCCGACGTGCACCGCCGTCACCCGCTCGTCGGTGGCGCGCAGCAGGGCGCTGGCCACCGCCAGCCCGTCCTGCGCCGTTGCGTACGGGGTCGCCGCGTGATCGGTCACGTCGTCCTCCACGGGGTACGCGCGTCGGTCGGTCGGCGCGGTGCCGTCCGGGCGGCGGGCGGTCCGGCGTGGCGTCTCCCACCCTCGCGGTCATCGCTCCGGGCACGACCCTGGCACGCCTGCCGGGGCGAGTCGAGGTCGCGGACCACGGCGCGCTGACCGCACCCGGGCCGGTGGGAACGGCGGCCGGTCAGGCCCGGTCGAGCAGCAGTTCCTCGGTGTCGAGCTCGCGCAGCACCGCGGTGACGACCTCCTCGTCGATGCGGCCCTCGTCGCGGGCGCGGAGGAACACCGCCCGCTCGACGGCCAGCATCTCGCGGCGCAGCCGGCGGTACGCGACCGACGGCGGCTCGCGGTCCTGGCGGCCCAGCCGCTCCCAGGCGAACAGTCCCCGGATCTCGGCCTTGTCCCGCAGCCGGTCCACCACCTCCGGCGGCACCGCGTCGTCGCCGGCGACGAGCTCGTCGAGCCGCTTGATCGCGGCGTTGACCGCCTCGTGCTGCACCGCGGCCTCCTGCAGCGCGTCCTCCGTCGCGCTCGGGCCGGGCAGGGCGAGGCGGCGGATCACCCAGGGCAGGGTGAGGCCCTGGCCGACCAGGGTGGCGACGACGACCACGAAGGCGAGGAAGGTCAGCAGGCCGCCCTGCGGCGCCGTGGACAGGTAGGCCAGCGCCGCCGCCAGCGAGACCACGCCGCGCATCCCGGCCCATGAGATGACGGCGGGGAACTGCCACGGCGGTGCCGCCTCGCGCCGGCGCACCCGCGGGAACAGCCGCGCCAGGTAGGTGGCCGGGAAGACCCACAGCGGGCGGCTGAGGACCACCGCGAGCGTCACCGCGACCGCACTCCCGACGACGGTGCCGGCCGGCAGTCCCCGGATCTCGTCGAGGATGGCCGGCAGCTCCAGCCCGATCAGCAGGAACACGACCCCGGTGAGGACGAACTCGATGACGCTCCACAGCGGGTCGGCCAGGGTCCGCGACGTCGGGGAGAAGAAGCCGTACCACCGCGTGCTCAGCCACAGGCCGGTGGTGACCACCGCGACCACGCCGGAGGCGCCGACGGCCTCGGCGAGCAGGTAGGAGGTGAACGGCGTCACCAGGCTGAGGACGACGTCGATCATCGGTTCCTCGTTGCGCCGGTGCAGGTGGGCGGCGACCCAGGCGCTGCCCAGCCCGATCGCCGCCCCGCCGGCCGCGGCGAGGACGAACTCCCCGAGGAAGTCCAGGACGGTGACCGACCCGGCCACCCCGGCGATCGCGACGCGCAGCGTGGTCAGCGCGGTCGCGTCGTTGACCAGGCTCTCCCCCTCGAGGATGCTCACCGCCCGCCGCGGCAGGCCGGTGCGCCGGGCCACCGCGGTGGCCGCGACGGCGTCCGGGGGTGCCACCACCGCCCCGAGGGCGAATGCCGCGGCCAGCGGGAGGCCGGGGACCACGGCCCAGGCCACGAGCCCGACGACGAGCGTGGTGAACAGCACCAGCCCGACCGACAGCAGGGCGATCGGGCGCAGGTTGGCCCTCAGCGAGCGGTTGGAGGTGCGCCAGGCCGCGGCGTAGAGCAGCGGCGGGAGGAACAGCAGCAGGACCATGTTGGGGTCGATGCTGTAGTCGGGCACGCCGGGCACGTAGGACAGCGCGACACCGACGAGGACGAGCAGGATCGGGCCGGCCACCGGCACCCGGCGGCCGAGCGCGGCCCCGGCCGCGACCACGAGGACCAGACCGAGCACCTCGAAGACCCCGCCGACCGACACCGCGCTGTCCGCCGCGGCAGCCAGCGGCACGGGATCGATCGCCATCTGACCTCCACCGGTCCCAGGGCTGGCCGGGCCCAGTATCCCGACCCCGCCCCACGGGTCACTCCCGTCGCTCCGCCCTCCGCCGTTCCTGTACGCGCCGGTCCGCGTGGCCGAGCATGGGCGGCACGGTGCACCGGGCACCACGGGGAGGCCTGCGCATGTCGTCGTTGCCGGATGCCGTCCAGCAGGTGCTGCGCCACCACGCGCAGCGCTCGCCGGGGACGCCGATGCGGGCGGTGGTGTCCAAGGCCGCCGCGCTCGGCTACGAGGTCGTCGCGCCGAGGGAGGGCAGCAGCGCGACCTACCTGCGACTGGTCGCCACCGCGCCGACCGGCCGGCGGACCACGCTCTACGTCGACGGCGCCAAGCTGAGCTCCAACGGCCGGGCCGACCGGTCGTTCGCGGCCGGGCTGCCGGGGGCGGTCGAGACCACCGTCGACGTGCAGTTCCCCTTCACCGGCGCGGACCCGTTCGAGGTGCTGGTCGCCTTCTCCGGTCACGCCGCGCGGCCGGCCGACCCGGCCCCCGCCCCGGTCGCGCCTCCGGTGGCCCCGCCTGTGCCTGCGTCCTGGCCGGCCGGGACGGCGCCACGGCCCCAGCCCTCGCCCCAGCCCTCGCCCCAGCCCTGGCCGCTGCCTCCCACGCCCGCACCCGCCCCCGCCGGCACGCCGCGGCGCGGGCCGGTCGTGCTCGGCGTCGTCGCGGCCGTCGTCCTGCTGGTCGTGGTGATCGCGGCCGCCACCTCCGGCGCGGCCGGCGGGCTGCTCGCCGTCGGGCTCGCGCTGCTGCTGGTGGGCCTGGGCGCCGTCGTCGTCGGCCGCGCGCGGTGGGCGTTCATCGCCTCCCGCCGGGTCGGCGGTGCGGTGCTGGCCGCCGGGCTGGTGACCACCGGGATCGGCGGGGCGACCGTCCCGCCGCCCGCGCCCACCGCGGCCGCGCAGCCCGCGGCGCCCTCCTCGTCGGCCGCGCCGACCACCTCCGCCGCCCAGGCGAGCGCCGCGGCCGAGTCGGCGGCCGCCGCCGCGGACGCCGCGGCGACCCGGGCCGAGACCAGCGAGACCGCCGTCCCGGTGGCCGACCCGGCCACCGGCCTGCTCTCGGACGGCGCCACCCAGGCCGCCGTCGACGGCGCCGCCCCGGCCACCGCGCTGGCCGCGCTGGCCGCCCTCCCGGTGCAGGGCCGGGCGCCGCGCACCGGCTACGACCGCGACCTGTTCGGCGCCGGCTGGGTCGACACCGACCGCAACGGCTGTGACACCCGCAACGACGTGCTCGCCCGCGACCTCACCGGCGAGACGTTCAAGCCCGGCACCCGCGACTGCGTCGTCCTCACCGGGACGCTGGACGACCCCTACTCCGGCCGGACCATCGCCTTCCAGCGCGGCCAGGGCACCAGCGACGACGTCCAGATCGACCACGTCGTCGCGCTGTCGGACGCCTGGCAGAAGGGCGCCCAGCAGTGGGACGACGCCCGGCGCACGCAGTTCGCCAACGACCCGCTCAACCTGCTCGCCGTCGACGGGCCGCTCAACCTGCAGAAGGGCGACGGTGACGCGGCCACCTGGCTGCCGCCGGACCGCTCCCACCGCTGCGCCTACGTGGCCCGCCAGGTCGCGGTGAAGGTCAGCTACGGGCTGTGGACGACGCAGGCCGAGCGCAACGCGATCGCCACGGTGCTCGCCGGCTGCCCGGCCGAGCCGCTGCCCGGCGGTGTGGTCGCCCCGGCCCGGCAGACCGCGGCGCCGACCACCGCGGCTGCCCCTCCGGCGGCACGGCCCGCCCCCACGACCCCGCGGCCGGCTCCGGCTCCGGCACCCGCGCCGGCACCGGAGCCGGCTCCCCCGCCGGCTCCGGTGCCCGCCCCGCCGCCCCCTCCGGTCGCGACGTCCTACGCGAACTGCGACGCCGTCCGCGCCGCCGGCGCCGCCCCGATCACCCGGGGCGACCCGGGCTGGGACCCGAAGTTCGACCGGGACGGCGACGGCGTCGGCTGCGAGTGACCGCCGGTCCTGGACCCCGCGCCCCCGTGGTGCGGGGGCCGGGACCGGCGGGCTCGGGGCGCCGGCTCAGTCGGCCAGCAGGGCGGCGTGCGCGCCGAGGCGGTGTGCCAGGGCGGCGGCGGTGCCGGTGGCGCGCAGGACGTCGGCCAGCAGCGCGGCCAGCTCGGTGGCGTCCGCGGGGTGCTCGTCGAGCTCGGCGGCCAGCAGCGCGTCGAGGTCGGCCGGGTGGAGGTCGGCCAGGTCGACCAGCACGAGCGGCGCGCCGGTGGCGGTCGGGTCGGTCTCCACGGGCTGCTCCTCGGGGTCGGGCCGGGCTCGGTCCCCGGCACCACCGACCCTGGGCGCCCTCCCTCAGCGGCGGCTCTGCGGAACCGCACGATCCCCGCAAGACCGGTGGCGGGGCCGGGCCGCCCGACCCGATCGGGTGACTCCGGCCCGCCGCGGGTGTGGGGGGTCCCGGGCGGGGCCACCGACGACGAGGTCCGGCGCCTGCCGGACCGGCGGACCCCGAACGCGCCGCCCCGGTCCCCCACACGGGGTCCGGGACGGCTAGGGTCGTCGCGTCGGGAAGGCCCTGCGCTCTGGCAGGACCCCGATGCACCATCGCAGCTAGGAGCGAGCAATGCCCGAAGGAACTGTCAAGTGGTTCAACGCGGAGAAGGGGTTCGGCTTCGCCACTCCTGACGGTGGCGGACCTGACGTGTTCGTCCACTACTCGGCCATCCAGACCAGCGGGTACCGCTCGCTCGACGAAGGCCAGCGGATCTCGTTCGACATCGAGCAGGGCCAGAAGGGCCCGCAGGCGGCGAACGTCAACCCGCTCTGATCTCCTGATCAGCACAGCGCCCCCGTCCGGTCCACCGGGCGGGGGCGCTGTCGTGTGCGGCGCCGGTCAGCGCGCGCGGGGCACGTACCCGCCGACCAGCGCCGACATCAGCAGGGCGCCGTCGTCAGGGCCCACGGCGACCGCGGCGTCGGCGAAGGCCCGCCAGCGGGCCCGCTCGACGTCGGTCCGGGCGTGGGCCGCCCGCGCGGTGAGCTGCTCGACCAGCCGCTCCCACTCCGACTGCGGCGTCGGCCAGAGCCCGGCCAGCCGGCGCGCCTCCGGGGAGATGCCGGTGAACCGGACGATCTCCCCCGAGTAGGTGGTCAGCACCTCGACGTAGCCGGCGGCGGCGAGCGCGCGGGCGGCGGCCAGCACGTCGGGCTTGGGCAGGCCGCTGGCCGGGACCACCTGGCCGAGGTAGGGGTTGCCGCCGTGCTCGGGGCCGTCGACCAGCCGGGCCACCGCCCGCAGCACGGGCAGGTCGCGGCGGAACCAGGTGTCGGGCAGGGGCCGGTCGGGCGCTGTCACCGGCCCAGTCTCCGCCGCGCGCGACGGCGCCCCGCCACCCGGGTGCACGGGGTGACGGGGCGCCGGTGGGGGTCGTTCAGCGGTCGCGGGCGCCGGTGAGCTCGGGACGGCGGGCCAGGATCACGCCGAGGACGACGTAGCCGACCAGCAGGTGCGCGGCGCCGACGTACTGGGTGATCGCGGGCAGCAGGAACGCGGTCGGGACGGTGACCGGCGCCCAGCTCTCGGCGACCATCGGCCAGAACCGGGCCGCGCCCCTCCACCGGCCGGCGATCGCGATCCGCACGCCGATCACGGCCATGCCGAGCATCGACAGCGGCCAGAAGAGGTCGATCACGAAGAAGAAGCCGGTGTCGTAGAGGCCGGGGGTCAGCGCCCACATCAGTGACGAGACCATGGCCACCGCGAGCAGGGCGTGCTCGACGTGCAGCAGCCGGCGGGCCAGCCGGCCGGTGCCGATGGCGCCGGTCCGCATCTGCGCGGCCACGAGGAAGACCAGGCCGCCCTGGAACGCGAACGCGGTCAGGTTCACCACGAGGGCCTGCCAGGTCCCGGCCGGCGGGGTGGTCCCGAGCGCAGCGCAGGCGACCGCCCACGAGAGCGACCCGGCGGCGACCGCGATCCCGGCCCTGCGGACCGAGCGGGTCGAGGCGCCGGGGGCAGCGCCGGCCGGTGCGGCGAGGTCGGTGCGGGCGGGAGCGGGGGTGGTGGTGAGGGACATCGGGTCCTCCGTCGTCGTGCGGCGCCCGGTGCGCCGTCCGGGGAGAACCGTCGTGGGGACGCGTCCCGGGCCGACAGGGCCGGCCGCCACGGATCCGGTCCCCCTCGGTGTCCCGGGTGACACGGGACGGCTGACCCGTGACGGCGGGGACGCCGCCGGGCGAGGATGCGCGCGTGCAGGCACAGGCCCCGGCGACCGGGCGGACCCGATCGGCACCGGAGCCCCTCCTCCGGCCCGGTGTCCCGGACCCCCGGCTGCGGTGGTCGGCGGTCGCCGTCGTCATCGTCGTGGTGGCCGGCTCGGCGGTCACCGCCGCCGTCCTCGACGCCACGACACCGTCGGCGGTGCGCTCGGCGCTGCAGCGGGAACCCGGCTGGCTGGCCACCGTGCCGGGCCTCGTGCTCGCCGTCCCGGCGGCCGCGCTGCTGCTGCGGGCGCCGCGCAACGCGGTGTCCTGGGTGGCCGCCGGCACCGCGGTGTTCTGGGCGGTCAACGGGCTGGCCGAGTCGTGGCTGGCCTGGGCGCTGCAGGACGACCCGCCGCGGGCCGGCGCGAGCTTGGCGTTCTGGACCGTCGAGCGGCTGGGGTCGGGCCTGCTGCTGGGCCTGCCGCTGCTGCTCCTGCTCTACCCCGACGGGCGGCTCCCGGGTGGCCGCTGGCGCGGAGCGAGCCTGGCCGGCCTGGCCGCCACCGCGCTGCTGCCGGTGCTGCTGCTCGTCACCCCGGCCGAGGTGGCGTTCACCGACGACGAGGGCACCGGGGTCCCCGCCGTCTACCGCACCCTCGACCTCGACCTCACCTCCCTCCCGCTCCCCGCGGCGCTGACGCTGCCGCTGCTGCGGATCGGCTTCCCGCTCGCCGTCCTCGGCACCGCGGTCGCGGCCGCCTCGGTGGTCGCCCGGTACCGGCAGGCGGCCGGCGAGGACCGCACGCGGATGCGCTGGCTGCTGTGGGCCGCCGTCGTCGACCTGCTCGTCATGCTCACCACGCTGCTGCTGCCCTCCGAGCCGAGCACGCTGGCGCTGGTCCTCGCGGTCGCGCTGACCGGGACGGCGGTGGCCGCCGGCATCCTGTGGCCGCGGGCGGTCGACGTCGACCGGCTGCTCGGCGGCACGCTGGTGTACGGCGGGCTGGCCGTCGGCGTGGTGCTGCTCGACCTCGCCGTGCTGGGCGCGGCCGGCGCGCTGCTCGGCGACGCCCTCGGTGAGCGCGACGCCACCCTGCTCACCCTGCTGCTGGTCGCGGTGGTCTACGTCCCGCTGCGGGCGCCGCTGTGGCGGCTGGTCCGCCGGTGGGTGCTCGGCGAGCGGGAGGACCCCTACCGCGTCGTGTCGGACCTGGCCGAGCGGCTCGAGCGCACCGACGGCGCCGAGGAGCAGCTCATGGCGGTCGCTGCCGGCATCGCCGAGGCCTTCCGCGTCCCCTACGTCGGCGTCGAGGTCGACGCCGCCGACGGAGGGCGGCTGGTCGCCGAGCACGGGCGGCGGCCAGACGCGGTCCAGTCGCTGCCCATCGCCTACCGCGGCGAGCAGGTGGGCCGGCTGCTGCTGCCCCGCGACGGCGTCCGCGCGCACCTGGTGACGCGGGACGAGCGGCTGCTCGCCGACGTCGTCCGGCAGGCCGCCGCGGCCGCGCGGGCCGGGTCGCTGGCCGCGCAGCTGCAGGCCAGCCGGGAGCAGCTGGTCACCGCCCGGGAGGAGGAGCGCCGCCGGCTGCGCCGCGACCTGCACGACGGGCTGGGCCCCTCGCTCGGTGCGGTGGTGCTGCGGATCGACACCGCCCGCAACCTCGCCGCCACCCGGCCCGAGGACGCCGACCGGCTGCTGCGCCAGGCGCGCGACGACGTCGCCGCCGCGCTGGGCGACGTCCGGCGGCTCGTGCACGACCTGCGCCCGCCCGCCCTCGACGACGTCGGGCTGGCCGGCGCGGTCCGCCAGCAGGCCGAGCGGCTCCTGGCGCCGCAGGTCACCGTGATCGTCGACGCCGTGGACCTCGGCGAGCTGCCCGCGGCGGTCGAGGTGGCGGCCTACCGGATCGCCTCGGAGGCGCTGGCCAACGCCGCCCGGCACGCGCGGGCCACCCGGGTGCGGGCGACCCTCGGCCGCGAGGACGGCGACCTGGTGGTGACCGTCGCCGACGACGGCGTCGGGATCGCGCCCGACCGCGCCGCCGGCGTCGGGCTCGTGTCGCTGCGCGAGCGGGCGGCCGAGCTGGGCGGACACTGCACGGTCAGCTGCCCGCCGGAGGGCGGCACGGAGGTGCGGGCCGTGCTGCCCGTCGAGGGAGGAGCGCCCGGTGACCGAGCCCGGTGAGCCGCTGCGGATCGTGGTCGCCGACGACCACCCGGTCTACCGGGACGGGCTGGCGCTGCTGCTCGGCTCGGTGCCGGGGCTGACCGTCGTCGGCACCGCCGCCGACGGGGCCGAGGCGGTCGCGGTGGTCCGCGAGCACCTGCCCGACGTCGTGGTCATGGACGTGCAGATGCCGGTGCTCGACGGCATCGAGGCCACGCGGCGGATCGCCGCCGAGGTGCCGTCGGCGGGCGTGGTGGTGCTGACGATGAGCGAGGACGACGGCACGGTGTTCGCCGCCGTCCGCGCCGGGGCCCGCGGCTACCTGCTCAAGGGCGCCGACCAGGAGGAGGTCGTCCGCGCGATCACCACCGTGGCCTCCGGCGGGGCGGTGTTCGGCGCGGCGCTGGCCCGGCGGATCGCGGAGTTCTTCGCCGCCGGTCCGGCCGGCCCCGAGGCGGCGTTCCCGCAGCTGACCGCCCGGGAGCGCGAGGTGCTCGACCTGGTGGCCGCCGGGCGGTCCAACGCGCAGATCGCCGCGGTGCTGTACCTGTCGCCGAAGACGGTGCGCAACGTCGTGTCCAACGTGCTGACCAAGCTGCAGGTCACCGACCGCGCGCAGGCCATCGTGCGGGCCCGCGAGGCCGGCCTGGGCCGGTGACGGCCGGCGGCGCCGAGGACGTGCGCGGCGTCCTGCGGCGGGTGGTCCGCTGGGCGGCGGGCCGCCCGGACGTCGTCGCCGTCGGGCTCGCCGGGTCGCAGGCCCGCGGCACGGCGCGGCCCGACTCCGACGTCGACCTCGTCGTCGTCACCCGGGACCGGGACGGCTACCGCGGGCCGGATGCGGTCGCGGGGCTGTTCGGCGCCGGGGTGGCCGACGTGCGGACCCGGCGGTGGGGGCCGCTGCTCGAGCGGCGCCTCCGGCTGCCCGGCGGACTGGAGGTGGAGGTCGGGTTCGTGCCGGAGGGCTGGGCCGCCGACCCGGTGGACCCCGGGACGGCGCGGGTCGTCGGGGACGGCCTCGTGGTGCTGCACGACCCCTCCGGCCTGCTCGGACGCCTGGTCGAGCGGGTGGCGGCGGGGAATCCGCCCGTCGCCCGGGCCGTTCCCCCTGGCATGACGACCACTCCCCAGCCCAAGCTGACCAGGACCGACGAGGAGTGGCGGGCCCAGCTCTCACCGCAGGAGTACGCCGTGCTGCGCCAGGCCGGCACCGAGCGCCCGTTCACCGGCGAGTACGTCGACACGAAGACCGTCGGCGTCTACACCTGCCGCGCGTGCGGAGCCGAGCTGTTCCGCTCGGAGACCAAGTTCGACTCGCACTGCGGCTGGCCGTCGTTCTACGAGCCGTCGTCGGCCGACGACGTGGTGCTCCGCGAGGACCGCAGCCACGGCATGGTCCGCACCGAGGTCCTCTGCGGCACCTGCCACAGCCACCTCGGGCACGTCTTCGACGACGCGCCGCAGACGCCGACCGGCGACCGCTACTGCATCAACTCGGTGTCCGTCCGGCTGGTGCCCGCCGAGGGCTGACGCCCGCGGGCTCAGGCCGCCGACCCGGGTCCCGCGGTGCGGGTCCGGTCGGCGGCACGGGCGCCGGCGAGCACGAGCGCGAGCCGGCGCCAGCGCCGCTGCCGCCAGCGGTAGAGCGCCTCGGCGAAGAGCCACACGGGCCCGGTGAGCGGTCCGGCGTCGATCTCGACCTCGTCGGTGTACCGGCAGCCGCCCTCGTCCAGCGGTGTCACCGTGATCAGGTGCCGCCAGGACCGGACGAGCGAGCCGTGCTCGTCCGACCGGACCGCGCGGGCGTCGTCGTCGACGGACTCGACCCGCAGCGTGTGCCGGGACACCGGCAGCAGCCCGAACAGCAGCAGCCAGGTCGTCACCGACTCCCCCGCCTGCCACGGCCGGATCCGCGCCTCCAGGGCGGGGAAGCGCAGGACCGGTGCCGCGACGTGCACGAGGGCCGCGGGCATGCGTACCGCCGACCAGACGACGTCGGCGGGTGCGGCGAGGACGGTGCTGCGTCGTACGGTCCGCACGTCGGCGTCCCTCCGGGAGGTCAGGGCAGGTCGGCGACCAGCTCGGTCACCGGCTTGCGGGTGCCGGTGTAGAAGGGGACCTCCTCGCGCACGTGCCGACGGGCCCGGCTGGCCCGCAGGTCGCGCATGAGGTCGACGATGCGGTGCAGCTCGTCGGCCTCGAAGGCCAGCATCCACTCGTAGTCGCCCAGGCCGAACGAGGCGACGGTGTTGGCGCGGACGTCGGGGTAGGGCCGGGCCTGCATGCCGTGCTCCTTGAGCATGTCCCGCCGCTCCTCGTCGGGCAGCAGGTACCACTCGTAGGACCGCACGAACGGGTAGACGCAGACGTAGCGGCGCGGCTCCTCCTCGGCGAGGAACGCCGGGATGTGGCTGCGGTTGAACTCGGCCGGGCGGTGCAGCGCCATCTGCGACCACACCGGCTCCAGGTGCCGGCCCAGCGCGGTGCGGCGCAGCCGGGTGTAGGCCTCCTGCAGCGCCTCGGGCGACTCGGCGTGCCACCAGACCATGAGGTCGGCGTCGGCGCGCAGGCCCGCGACGTCGTAGGTGCCGCGGACGACGACGCCCTTGCCCGCGAGCTCCTCGAACAGCCCGGCCACCTCGTCGGCGACGGCGGTGCGCTGCTCGTCGGCGAGCGGGCGGGCCAGCCGGAACACCGACCACATCGTGTAGCGGACGAGGGCGTTGAGCTCGTTGGCCCGCTTGCCGACGCTGCGCTGTTCGGTGCTCTGCTCGCTCATGTCCTCATTGTCCCCCGGGCTGCCCGGGGGGTTCGGCGGCCTGCGGCAGGCCGACCCTCCTGGTGCACCGGTGACGACGTGGCGGGGCGGGGTGGGGGGGGGCCTCTCCGCCCCCCCCCGCGCGCGGCGGGTGCGCCGGCG
>NZ_JBJGZA010000048.1:0-33355 GCF_054050255.1 Geodermatophilus sp. SYSU D00700
GCGAACGAACACGGCCCCCCCCCAGTACGAGAGTTTCGGACGGGGGGCCCGGGGGCGCGGGGGCGGGCCCACGCGCCGGGAGTCGGGGCGGGGCCTCCCGCTAGGCGAGCCGGCTCTCGAGGATGGCGAGCTCGTCCCACATGGTGCTGGGGAGCTTGTCCCCGAACTTCTCGAACCACTCGGTGATCTGCGGGACCTCCGCGCGCCACTCGTCCCGGTCGACGGCGAGCGCCTTGCGCACCCGGTCCTCGGTCAGGTCCAGCCCGGAGACGTCGAGGGAGTCCGGCGTCGGGACGTGGCCGACCGGGGTCTCCTCGGCGGCGGCGGTGCCCTCAATGCGCTCGACGACCCACTTGAGGACCCGGCTGTTCTCGCCGAAGCCCGGCCACAGGAAGCCGCCGTCCTCGTCGCGGCGGAACCAGTTCACGTAGAAGATCCGCGGCAGCTTGGTGGCGTCGTGGGCCTTGCCGGTCTCGACCCAGTGCCGGAAGTAGTCGCCGGCGTTGTAGCCGATGAACGGCAGCATGGCGAACGGGTCGCGGCGCACGACCCCGACCGCGCCGGTGGCCGCCGCCGTCGTCTCCGACGACAGCGTGGCGCCCATGAAGACGCCGTGGTTCCAGTCACGCGCCTCGGTGACCAGCGGGATCGTGGTCTTGCGGCGGCCGCCGAAGAGGATGGCCGAGATCGGCACGCCCCGCGGGTCCTCGTACTCCGGGGCGAGGATCGGGCACTGGGTGATCGGCGTGCAGAACCGCGAGTTCGGATGCGAGGAGGGCTCGTCGGAGTCCGGCGTCCAGTCCTGCTTCTTCCAGCTGGTCAGGTGGGCCGGGGGCTCCTCGGTCATGCCCTCCCACCAGACGTCGCCGTCGTCGGTGAGCGCGACGTTGGTGAACACCGAGTTGCCCCGGTCGATGGTGCGCATCGCGTTGGGGTTGGTGTCCCAGCCGGTGCCGGGCGCGACGCCGAACAGGCCGTACTCGGGGTTGAGCGCGTAGAGCCGGCCGTCCTCGCCGAACCGCATCCAGGCGATGTCGTCGCCGAGGGTCTCGACCTGCCAGCCGGGGATGGTCGGCTCGAGCATCGCCAGGTTGGTCTTGCCGCAGGCGCTCGGGAAGGCGGCCGCGATGTAGTACGTGCGCTGCTGGGGGCTGGTCAGCTTCAGGATGAGCATGTGCTCGGCGAGCCAGCCCTCGTCACGGGCCATCGCCGAGGCGATCCGCAGCGAGTAGCACTTCTTGCCCAGCAGGGCGTTGCCGCCGTAGCCCGAGCCGTAGGACCAGATGGCCCGCTCCTCGGGGAAGTGCACGATGTACTTGGTCTGGCTGCAGGGCCAGGGCACGTCCTCCTGGCCCGGCTCCAGCGGCGCGCCGAGGGAGTGCATGGCCGGCACGAACGGCCGGTCGGTGCCCATCGCCTCGAGGATCCGGCTGCCGATCCGGGCCATCACCCGCATGGAGACGACGACGTACTCGGAGTCGGTGAGCTCGACGCCGAACATGGGGTTCTCGGCCTCGACCGGGCCCATGCAGAACGGGATGACGTACATCGTGCGGCCACGCATCGAGCCCCGGTAGAGCTCGGTCATGATCGCCTTCATCTCGTCGGGGGCCATCCAGTTGTTGGTCGGCCCCGCGTCGGCCTCGTCGACCGAGCAGATGAACGTGCGGTCCTCGACGCGCGCGACGTCGCTGGGGTCGGAGGCGCACCAGAAGGAGTTGGGCTTGCGCTCCAGCCGGGTGAAGGTGCCGGCGTCGACCAGCCGCTGGGTCAGCCGCTCCCACTCCTCGTCACTGCCGTCGACCCACACGACCCGGTCCGGGGTGGTCAGCTCCGCCATCTCCTGCACCCAGGCCAGCAGCCGGGCGTGGGTAGTGGGGGCGTTCTCGAGACCGGGGGTGGCCACGGAAGTCACGGCGTCTCCATCCTGTGGGGCGCACGCCGGGTGCGGGGACACCGGCGCCGGTGCGAGCTGCGTCCCGGGGCGGCGGTGCGGGTCCGGCCGTCCGGGTCGGGTCAGCGTACAAGCGGTGATAGCTCTTCGTAATGGTGAGAGGTGTTACGTCTAGGACGTCTACCCCGGGGTCGGGCGGTGACCGGGAACACCGCAGGTGAGCGCGGTGTTGGCGCCGTGACGTGACCAGTCTCACGAGCGGCTCTGCGCCGTCCCCGGCCCTCCTCACGCCCCTGACCCTGCGCGGCGTGACCCTCCCGAACCGGCTCGTCGTCGCCCCGATGTGCCAGTACTCGGTGACCGACGGGCTGGTCGGCGACTACCACCTCGTGCACCTCGGCCGGTTCGCGCTCGGCGGCTTCGGCGCCGTCCTCGTCGAGGCGACGGCGGTGACGCCCGCGGGGCGGATCAGCCACGGTGACGTGGGCCTGTGGTCCGACGCGCACGTGCCGGGCCTGGCCCGGGTCGCCGCCTTCCTGCGCGCCTCCGGAGCCGTCGCGGGCATCCAGCTGGCCCACGCCGGCGCCAAGGCCAGCAGCCGGCGCCCGTGGGAGGGCGACGGCCCGCTGACGGCGGCCGACGCCCGGCCGGGCGAGGAACCATGGCCGACCGTCTCGGCCAGCCCCGTGCCCGCCGGTCCCGGCCGGCCGGTGCCGCACGAGCTCACCGTCGGGGAGCTGGCGGAGGTGCGCGAGGCGTTCGTCGCGGCCACCCGCCGGTCGCTCGCGGCCGGGTTCGACGTCATCGAGGTGCACGCCGCGCACGGCTACCTGCTGCACCAGTTCCTCTCCCCGCTGTCCAACCGGCGCACCGACGACTACGGCGGCTCGCGCGAGGCCCGGTGGCGCTTCCCGCTGGAGGTGGTCGAGGCGGTCCGCGCCGCCTGGCCCGCGGACCGGCCCCTGTTCGTGCGGGTCTCGGCCGTCGACGGCACCGCGGACGGGATCACGCTCGAGGACACCGTCGCCTTCGCCCGGGAGCTGCGGGCCCGCGGCGTCGACGTCGTCGACGTCTCCGGCGGTGGCCTGGGCGGCTGGGAGCACCCGCTCGGCTACGGCTACCAGGTGCCCTTCGCCGCCGGCGTCCGCGAGGGAGCCGCCGTCCCCACGATGGCCGTGGGGCTGATCGTCGACGCGCGGCAGGCCGAGGCCGTCGTCGCCGGGGGCCTGGCCGACCTGGTGGCCGTCGGACGGGAGGCGCAGGAGGACCCCAACTTCGCCGTCCACGCCGCGCGCGACCTCACCGGCGCCTACGACGCCTACCCGGTGCAGGCGAGCGAGCGGCTGGACCGGCGCAACGCCTTCCTCGGCCGGCTGGGCCCGTGGACCGGCCCGGCACCGGTGCAGGTCCCCGAGCGGGCCCGGTGACGGGTCGCCGGCGGGCGCTGCTCGCGACGTCCGCCGTCCAGCTGGGGGCGGGCCTGGCCGGCACGGTCCTGTCGCTGCGCCGCCGGCACCCGTTCTCCACACCCGTGCTCGCCGGCTCCCCGGCGACGGTCGGCCGCGACGCCTGGTGGGCCGGGACGGCGCTCGGCCCGCCGGCCTGGACCCTGGCGGTCCACGCGCGGGCGCTGGCCCGACTGGCCGCGCGCGACGACCTGCGCGCCCGCCGGGTGCTGGCCGCCACCGGCGCCGCCCTCGTGCCCGGCTACCTGGCCGAGCGGCTCGTGCGCCGGCGGCTGACCCCGGCCGGCGCCGACCCGGTCGAGACCGGGGTGGTCGCCGTCGGGCTCGCCGCGGCCGCCGCGATGGCCGTGCTCGGCGTTCAGCCCTCCGGGGTGCGGCCGTAGTCGGGGCCGGTGCGGGCCAGGAAGGTGTCCCAGTCGCCGGGCGCCGGGCGGCCACCGGCCTCGGCGTCGAACTTGTCGAGGTACCAGTGCCAGCCGAGGGCGAAGTCGGTGACGTCGGCGCCGGCGGCGAAGACCTGCACGAAGTGCAGCGTGGTGCGGCCGCTCTCGACGACGAGGGCCAGCTCCACCCGCCAGTCGGCCTGGTCGACCCACTCGACGACCAGCCGGCGCGGCGGGTCGCAGTCGGCGATCCGCACCGGCTCGCCGACCGGCTCGGCCTCGTGCGTCATCGTCAGCGTCCCGCGGCCGCCGGGGCTCCGCTCGCCCTCGTAGGTGCCGAACCAGCGGGCCAGCCGGTCGGGCTCGGTGAGCGCCGCCCAGACGGCGTCGGGACCGTCGGACCAGGAGCGGCGGAACTCCAGCCGGAGACGCCCGTCGGGGAGCTCGGTGACCGCGCCGCGGCGGCCGGTCGGCGGGTCGGCGGGGGTCTGGAGGTCGGTCACGGGGCGTCTCCGTCCGTCGGGGGGTGGGCCCGGGCCCGGCGGCCGCGGGCGATCTCGGTGTCGAGGGCGTCCAACCGCTGGGCCCAGAGGTCGCGGTAGGACCCCAGCCAGTCGTCGAGCTCCCGCAGCGGGCGCGGGTCCAGCGCGTAGAGCCGCCGGCGTCCCTCGACCCGGCTGCTCACCAGCCCGGCCTCGCGCAGCACGCGCAGGTGGCGGCTGATCGCCGGGCGGCTGACCGCGAACCGGCCGGCCAGCTCCCCGGCGGGCAGCTCGCCGTCCCGGAGCAACGCGAGCAGCCGCCGCCGGGTCGGGTCCGCGAGGGCCGCGAGCGCCTCCACGACTGATGTGTAACACAGGAGTTACGCATCAGGCCAGGGATTGCCGTCCTCGACCGGAGGGCAGGGAGGTCGCATGAGCGTCACCGACCCCGACGTCCCGGACCCGATGAACGACCCCCGGACGACCCAGGCCGACCCCGGCACCTACGGCCAGGGCGCCGACCTCGCCTCGGCCGGGGACGACCCGGTGTCGGCCGGGCAGGACGAGCCGGCCGCCGACGACCCGGAGACGACGGCCGGCCGCACCCTGGCCGACGACGCCGGCGGGGGCGACGTCGCGGGAGGCGCGTTCTCCAACGCGCCGTGACGGACCGGCTCGTTTCGGCCGGGAGGAGCGGGGAACCCGTCCGGACGCCCATCCCCCGACGACGAGGAGGACACCATGGCCACCGGTGAGACCGGATTCGAGGACGTCACCTTCGACCTGATCTCCGTGCAGTACCACTCGCTGAAGGCCGGGCACGACTACGGCCAGTACGTCCGGGACGCCGAGAACGCGGGCCTCGACGACATCGCCGCGTTCTTCCGCGAGGTCATGGAGCAGGACTCGGCGCGCGCCCGGCGCTGCCACGAGCTGCTCCGCAAGATCTCCGGCACCGAGCAGGGCGGCCCGGCCACCCAGTGAGACAGCGGAGGCCCACCCCCCGCGCGGGGGCAGGGCCTCCGTCGCGTCCGACGCGTCAGACGGCGCAGCTGTCGCCCTCGCAGCCCTCGGCGGCGGGGACGGTGGTCAGCGGGTGGGCGTCGGCCCAGGCCCGCTCGAGCAGCTGCAGCAGCAGGTCGGCCGGCTGCGCGCCGGCGGCGCCGTAACGGCGGTCGACGACGAAGAACGGGACGCCGGTGGCCCCCAGCGCCTGCGCGGTGCGGGCGTCCTCGAGCACGGCGGGCCGGTACCGGTGGTCGGCCAGCGCGGCGCGGACCTCGGCCTCGTCGAGCCCCGTCTCGACGGCCAGCGCGGCCAGCGAGTCGACGTCGAAGACCGGGCGGGCCTGCTCGAAGTAGGCGTGCAGCAGCCGCTCCTTCACCTCGCCCTGCCGGCCCCGCTCGGCGGCCAGGTGCAGCAGCTCGTGGGCCAGCAGCGTGTTGCCGCCGACGCCCTCCTCCAGGCGGTAGTGCAGCCCCTCACCGGCGGCGGTCTCCTCGACGTGGCGCATCATCGCCCGCATCTCCTCGACCGGGCGGCCGTACTTGGCGGCCAGCGCCGGGAGGGTCGCGTGGGTCTCGCCCTCGGGGACCGACGGGTCGAGCTGGAAGGAGGGCCACACCACCTCGACCTGGTCGCGGTGCGGGAACCGCTCGAGCGCGGCCTCCAGCCGGCGCTTGCCGATGTAGCACCACGGACAGACGACGTCGGACCAGACCTCGATGCGCACGGCCGGCTCAACCGCGGGCCGGGCGGGGTCATTCCGGACGGTCCGCCTCCGCACGGGCGCGGCCGTCGCCGGGCGTGGGGTCGAGGAAGACGAACCGCACCCCGCCGTGCCGCGCGACGAGGCGCCGCTCGGCCTCGTCGGAGGCCCGCTCGACGTCGGCGACGGTCGCGGTGTCGGCGAAGTCGACCTTGGCCATGACGGCCAGCCGGCCCGGCCCGATGACCGTGGTCAGGAAGACCGGGACGTCGTCGACCTGCGGCAGTCCGAGGAGCTCCTCGCGGAGCTCGTCCTGCAGCCGGCGCGGGATCGACTGGCCGATGAGCAGGGAGACGTTGGCCCGGGCCAGCGAGCCGGCGACCAGCAGCAGGAGGACGCCGATGAGGATCGCCGCGACGCCGTCCCAGACCGGGTCGCCGGTCACCCGCTCGAGGACGAGCCCCAGCGCGGCGAGCACCAGGCCGACCAGCGCGGCGCTGTCCTCGAAGGTCACGGCCTTGACCGTGGTGTCGGTGGTCGCGGCCAGGTAGCGCCGCGGCGTCGTCCCCCACCGGCGCGCCGCGCCGCGCACCTGGCGGACGGCCTTGAGCCAGGAGGCGCCCTCGAGCACGAACGACACCGCCAGGACGACGTACGCCACCAGCGGGGAGCCCTGCTCCTCGCCCTCGACGATGGTCTCGACGCCCTGGTAGAGGGAGAAGCCGGCGCCGAGGGTGAACGTGGCCAGGCAGGCGAGCAGCGCCCAGAAGTAGGTCTCCCGGCCGTAGCCGACCGGGTGGCGGGGGTCGGGCGGCTTGTCACCGCGCTTGAGCGCGACGAACAGCAGCACCTCGGTGACCGTGTCGGCCATCGAGTGTGCCGCCTCGGACAGCATGGCCGAGGAGTGGCTGATCAGGCCGCCGACCAGCTTGGCGACGGCGATGCCCAGGTTGGCCAGGCCCGCGACGACGACGGTGCCGGTGGACTCCCCGCCCGGGTCGCCCTCGGCGGCCGAGGCCAGGGCGTGGTCACGGGTGGGGACCGGCTCGCTCATGCCCGCGTCGGTGCCCCCCGGTTGCCCCGTGCAACCACCACGCGTCCTCGTGCTCTGCCCCCGGTCCGGGGCAGAGCACGAGGAGTGACGGGGACTAGCGGATGCCGACGAGGTCGACGACGAAGACGAGCGTCGCGCCGGGCTTGATCACGCCGCCCGCGCCGCGGTCGCCGTAGGCCTTGTGCGGCGGGATGGTCAGCCGCCGGCGGCCGCCCACGCGCATGCCCTGGATGCCCTCGTCCCAGCCCTGGATGACCATGCCGACGCCGAGGCGGAACTCCAGCGGGTCGCCGCGGTCCCAGGAGGCGTCGAACTGCTCGCCGCCAGCGTGGGTGACGCCGACGTAGTGCGCGCTGACGAGGTCGCCGGCCTTGGCCTCGGGGCCGTCACCCACCACGAGGTCCTCGGCCACCATGTCGTCGGGCGCGGGCCCGGTCGGCGGCTCGACGTCGGGGCGGCTCAGGGGCTGGGCCATCGGTTCTCCTCGGGTCGGTGCCGGGATGGTCCCGACGATCCGGTCCATCCAAACAGCGGTGTCCGCCGCCCGCCCCGCCGGGCCGACCGGGTGCGGCGCCGCGGCGGCCGTGCTGGGGTGGTCGGGTGGATCCCGACCAGCCGCCGTGGTGGACGCGCGCCGTCGTGTACCAGGTCTACCCCCGCTCCTTCCAGGACTCCGACGGCGACGGCATCGGCGACCTCGGCGGGGTGCTGCAGCGGGTCGACCACCTGGCCGACCTCGGCGTCGACGTCGTCTGGCTGTCCCCGGTCTACCCCTCGCCGCAGGCCGACAACGGCTACGACATCAGCGACTACCAGGACGTGGACCCGGTGTTCGGCACGCTGGCCCAGCTCGACGAGCTGGTCGCCGCGCTGCACGGGCGCGGGATGAAGCTGCTCATGGACCTGGTGGTCAACCACACCAGCGACGAGCACCCCTGGTTCGTCGAGAGCCGCTCGTCGCCGGACTCGCCCAAGCGGGACTGGTACTGGTGGCGGCCGCCGCGGGAGGGGATGGCGGCCGGGCAGCCGGGCGCCGAGCCGACGAACTGGCACGGCTTCTTCTCCGGCTCCACGTGGGAGCTCGACGAGGCCAGCGGCGAGTACTACCTGCACCTGTTCGACCGCAAGCAGCCCGACCTCAACTGGGAGAACCCCGAGGTCCGGCAGGCGGTCTACGCGATGATGCGGTGGTGGCTCGACCGCGGGGTCGACGGGTTCCGCATGGACGTCATCAACCTGGTCAGCAAGGACGTCGGCCCCGACGGCCGGCTGCACGACGGCCCGCCGCTGCCGGGACTGCCCTACGGCGACGCGACGCCGTCGGTGGTGTGCGGGCCGCGCATCCACGAGTTCCTGCAGGAGATGCACCGCGAGGTGTTCACCGGCCGCCGCGAGCAGCTGCTCCTGGTCGGTGAGACACCCGGCGCGACGGTCGAGGACGCGCTGCTGTTCACCGACCCGGCGCGCGAGGAGCTGGACATGGTCTTCCAGTTCGAGCACGTCGGACTGGACTTCGAGGGCTCGAAGTTCTCCCCGCGGCCGCTGCGGATGCGCGACCTCAAGGCCTCGCTCGGCCGCTGGCAGACCGGCCTGGCCGACGTCGGGTGGAACTCCCTCTACTGGGACAACCACGACCAGCCGCGCGCGGTCTCCCGCTTCGGCGACGACTCGCCCGGGGCCCGCCGGGACTCCGCCACCTGCCTGGCCACGCTGCTGCACCTGCACCGGGGGACGCCCTACGTCTACCAGGGCGAGGAGTTCGGGATGGCCAACGCCCCGTTCGCCACGATCGAGGACTTCCGCGACGTCGAGTCGCTCAACCACTTCGCGCAGGCCGTCGCGCACGGGGAGGACCCGGACGCCGTGCTCGCCGCGCTGCGCCGGATGAGCCGCGACAACGCGCGCACGCCGGTGCAGTGGGACGACTCCCCGAACGCCGGGTTCACCACCGGCACGCCCTGGCTGCCGGTCAACCCCGACCACGTCGAGTGGAACGCCGCGGCGCAGCGGGACGACCCGGCGTCGGTGCTGGCCCACCACCGGGCCTTGATCGCGCTCCGGCACGAGGACCCGGTCGTGGCGCTGGGCGACTTCACCATACTGCTGCCCGAGCACGACCAGGTGTATGCGTTCACCCGCTGCCTCGACGGGGAGACGCTGCTGGTCGTCTGCAACCTCGGCGGCGCCCCGCAGCCCCTGGGCGACCTGCTGCCCGAGGCCGTGTCCGCCGGGGTCGTCCTCGGCAACCTGCCCGAGGACGACCCCGCGGTGCTCAGGCCCTGGGAGGCCCGAGTCCTGCGCCTTCCGGCTCGCCGACCGACTCGCTGACCGGCTCGCTGCCCGCCGGTTCCCCGGCGGGCAGGTCGAGCGGGTGGGCCAGCTCGTCGACGTGCAGCCGCCAGGCGAGGACCGCGGCGACGGCGAGCACCGGCGGCACCAGCCCGGCCAGCAGGAAGGTGCCGGTCAGCCCGACCGCCTCGCTGACCGGCCCGGCCAGCGCCATCGACAGCGGCATGAACGCCAGCGAGACGAAGAAGTCGAGGCTGGACACCCGTCCCAGCAGCGCCGGGGGGACCCGCCGCTGCAGCAGCGTGCCCCAGATGACCGTGGCCGACTCGAACGCAGCCCCCAGCACCGTGGCCGCCGCGATCATGACCCACAGCGACGAGGTCCAGCCGAAGACGACCAGCGGCAGGCAGCCCGCGCCCCAGAGCAGGTTCATCACCGTCAGGTAGCGCCGCGGCAGCGGGAACGAGGCGACGACGGCCGACCCGACCGCGCCGCCGATCCCGAACGCGGCCAGCACCAGCGCGTGCTCGGCGGGCCCGCCGCCGGCCTGGTCGCGGACGGCGAAGGGCACCAGCACCTCGAACGGGCCGATCACCACGAGGACCATCAGCGAGGCGAACAGCAGCGTCGCCAGCAGCCACGGCGTGCGGACCATGTAGCCCACGCCCTCGCGGACGTCGGCGAGCAGGCCCGAGCCGATCTCCTCGCGGCGCACCGGCAGCGTGGGGAGCGCCGCCACGCAGACGGCCGCGGCGGCCGAGGTGAGCGCCGTGGCGAGCAGGGCGACCCCCGGGGAGAACGCGCCGACCAGCAGGCCGCCGGCCGCCGGCCCGGCCGCCATCGCCAGCGCGGGACGGACGACGCCCTCGAGACCGTTGGCGGCCAGCAGGTCCGCCGGCGGCACGACACCGGGGACGAGCGCGGAGTAGGCGGGGTAGTACAGCCCGGTGGCCACGCCGCCGGCCAGCGAGGCGGCGGCGAGCGGACCGAGCGCGAGGGTGCCGGTCAGCGAGAGGACGGCGACCAGCCCGACCGCCACCGTCTGCAGCAACGCGACGCCGAGCAGGATCCGCCGCTGCGGCACCCGGTCGGCCAGTGCGCCGCCGAGCAGCGTGCTGGCCAGCATCCCGCCGGCCGACAGCGCGGTGGCCACCGACAGCGCCGCGGGGCCGCCGCCGAGGTCGACGACCTGCCAGACCAGCGCCACGGTCCACAGCCCCTGGGCGAGCAGCGACAGCCCCATCGAGGCGGCCAGCAGCCGGTAGGAGCGGTGCCGCAGGGGCGCGAGTGCGCGCGGCAGGCCGGACATGTCGGTTCCTCCTCGGGGGGCGGCGCACCGTCGGCGCCGTCGGCCCATGCTCGCCGACGACACCGACAGGAGCAGCCGGATTTCCTGAGGAGCGCACGAGCGGTCGGCGGGTAGGGTCCCGGCCCCGTGGGCGGGGTCGTGGAGGCGGTGTTCCCGGCGCGGATGGGGATCCCGTTCCGCTGGCTGGTGGCCTCCTCGTGGGCGGGCAACCTCGGTGACGGGATCGCGCTGGCCGCCGGGCCGCTGCTGGTGGCCGGGCTCACCCAGGACCCGCTGCTGGTCGCGCTGGGTGCCCTGCTGCAGCAGCTCCCGTGGCTGCTGTTCGGCCTGCACGCCGGCGTGCTCGCCGACCGGGTGGACCGGCGCCGGCTGCTCGTCGCGGTCGACTGCACCCGCGCCGTCGTGCTCGCCGTCCTGACCCTCGCACTGGCCACCGGCGACGTCGGTCTGCCCGTCGTCCTGGCCACGCTGTTCGTCCTGGGGACCGCCGAGGTCTTCGCCGACACCACCGGCGGCACGCTGCTGCCGATGGTGGTGCCGCGCGCGGACCTGGGCACCGGCAACGCCCGGCTGATGGCCGGCACGCTGATGATGGACCAGTTCGCCGGCCCCGCCCTGGGCGGCCTGCTGTTCGCCGCCGGCACCGCCTGGCCCTTCCTCACCCAGGCGGTGTGCGTCGCGCTGGGGGCGGTGCTGGTCTCGCGGATGCGGCTGCCGGCGCGGACGCCGGTGGAGCGGCACCCGCCGGTCCACCGGTCGATCGCCGAGGGCCTGCGCTGGACCTGGCACGACCCGGCCGTCCGCACGCTGACGCTGACCATCGTGCTGTTCAACGTCACCTGGGGCGCGGCGTGGTCGGTGCTGGTGCTGTGGGCCGACCAGCGGCTGGGCCTCGGCGCGGCCGGGTACGGCCTGCTCACCACCGTCGGCGCGCTCGGCGGCATGGTCGGGACGGCGTCCTACGGCTGGCTCGAGCGGCACGTCCGGCTGGCCACGCTCATGCGGGTCGGCCTGGCCCTGGAGACGCTGACCCACCTCGTGCTCGCCCTCACCACCACCGTGTGGGTGGCGCTGGTGGTGCTGTTCGTCTTCGGGGTGCACGCCTTCGTCTGGGGGACGACCTCGCGCACGGTGCGGATGCGGGCGGTGCCGATGGAGCTGCAGGGCCGGGTGGGCAGCCTCTACGCGATGGGCGTGTTCGGCGGCATCGTGGCCGGTCAGGGCGTCGGCGGGGTGGTGGCCCGGGTCTGGGGCGTGACCGGGCCGTTCTGGTTCGCCTTCGCGGGGTCGGCGGTGCTGCTGGCCCTGGTCTGGCGGGAACTCGGGCACGTCGCCCACGCCGACGAGGCCGCACTCGCGGCCGGCTGAGGTCCCCGCCGCCCGCTCGTGCTCTGCACACGGCTGTGTGCAGAGCACGAGCGTCCGCGGGACGAGGAGGTCAGGCGGCGGCGAAGACCAGGCGGAAGCCGCCGTCGACCGTCTCGACCTGCCAGAACACGTCCCCGGCGCTCCCGGAGACCGCGGGCTCGCCGAGGCCGGTCTCGGTGCGCTCGGCGCCCGGCGCGGCCGACTCGTAGTGCGCGAGGACCTCCTCGGCGCCGAGGTCCGAGGCGTAGTTGGCGTACTCCTGCCCGCCGTCCGCCGTCCCGCCGGTTTCGCACAGGGTGGCCCCGGCCGGCGGCTCCGGGAAGTCGGCGGGGACGGACTCGACGTCGGCGATGTCGGCGTCCCCGGTGACGGTCAGCGGGAAGGCCGCGGTGCACTCCTCGGGCACGTCGGCGCCCACGGCGTCGCCCGCCGCGGCGGCGGTGTCCTCCCCGGCGGCGGCCACGTCGTCGTCCCCGCTGCAGGCCGAGAGCAGCAGGGCGGTGCCGAGCAGGGCCCCGGCGAGGGCGCGGGGGGCGGTCGGGCGGGTGCGGTACACGGTTCTCCTCGGGCGTCGTCAGGCCCCGTGCGGCTGCCCGGGACCGGCCCGCCGCGCCGCCCAGGAGGGCGGTCCGGCGGCGGGCCGCGCGGGAAGGTAGCCGAGCGAATGCGCCCCGTCACCGGATCCGTGCGCGCCGATCCCGGTCGACGAGCAGGTCGCACTTCACAGGTACTTCACACATCTCACAACGGCCTGATAGGAAGACGGCATGGGCGTCCCGGACCGGCTCGACGTCACCCTGCGGCTGGTGCGCAACGCCGGCCGGGTGCCCCTGGCCGACCTCGCGGCCCGTCTCGGCGTCTCGGAGATGACCGTCCGCCGCGACCTCGACGCGCTGCAGGCCCGGGGGCTGGTCGAGCGGGTGCGCGGTGGCGCGGTCGCCGTCGCCGGACCCGAGAGCGCGGCCGGGTTCGCCGCGCGGGCCGGCTGGCAGGCCGGGCTCAAGGAGCGCATCGGCCGGGCCGCGGCCGCGCTGGTCGAGCCAGGCTCCACCGTGCTGCTCGACGCCGGGACGACGACGGTGCACGTCGCGCGGGCGCTGGCCGCCCGCGCCGCCGCGGGCGAGGGCCCGTTCACCGCCGCCGTCGTGAGCCTGCCGGTGGCCGAGGCGCTCGCCGACCGGCCGGGGGTGCGGCTGCTCGTCGTCGGCGGGGAGTCGCGGCCGGGCGAGCGCAGCCTGTCCGGGCCGCTGACCGCCGCGGTGCTGCGGCAGCTCACCTTCGACCTGTTCGTCATGTCGATCGGGGCCGTGAGCGCGCAGGCCGGCTGGTCGGAGTTCACCCTCGAGGACGCCGCGGTCAAGCAGGTGGGGCTGGCGCAGGCGCGCGCCACCCTCGTCGTTGCCGACGCCGCCAAGCTCGGCGTGCGCGCGTTCGCCTCGGTGGCGCCGCTGGACGCCGTCGGCCGGCTGGTCACCGACGCCAGCGCCCGCGACCCGCAGCTCAGCCCCGCGGCGCAGGACACCCTCGCCGCGCTCGACGACGCCGGCGTGGAGGTCGACTTCTCGTGACGCAGCCCCTGATGATCCTGGTCGCCGGCCCCTACCGCGGGGGCACCGGCGACGACCCGGAGGAGATCGCGGCCAACCACCGCGCCATCCAGCGGGCCTGCCTGGAGCTGTTCCGCGCCGGCCACCTCGCCGTCAACGGGGAGGACCTCGCGCTGCCGCTGGCCGAGCTCGCGGGCTCGACCCGGGTGGGCGACGCCGCCTTCGACGAGGTGTTCCACCCGATGGGCCGGCGGCTGGTCGCCCGCGTCGACGCCGTGCTGCGGCTACCCGGCGCCTCGGCCGGGTCCGACGAGATGGTCGCGCTGGCCCGCGCCCGCGGCGCCGCGGTCTACACCAGCCTCGAGGAGGTGCCGGCGGTGACCCGGTGACCCCGGCCGGTCCGGTCAGCGAGCGCCGCGCTCCCGGGCCAGCGCGACGTAGTGCTCGACCAGCGAGGCGTCGTCGACCGCTCCGGGGTTGACCGCCATCTCCGGCGGCACGCCCTGGAACAGCCGCTTGAGCGGCACCTCCAGCCGCTTGCCGGTGCGGGTGTGCGGGACGCCGGGGACGACGACGATCTCGTCGGGCACGTGCCGCGGGCTGGCCGAGGTCCGGATCGCGGCGCGGATGCGCCCGGCGAGGTCGTCGGTGAGCTCGGCGCCGGGCGCCAGCTGCACGAACAGCGGCATCCAGTAGCCGCCGTCGCGCTGCTCGACGCCGAGGACGACGCAGTCGGCGACCTCGGGGAAGCCCTCGACGGCGGCGTAGATGTCGGCGGTGCCCATGCGCACGCCGCCGCGGTTGAGCGTGGAGTCCGAGCGGCCGGTGATGACGCAGGTGCCGCGCTCGGTGACCTCCATCCAGTCGCCGTGCCGCCACACGCCCGGCCACGGCTCGAAGTAGGCCTCGCGGTAGCGGCTGCCGTCGGGGTCGTTCCAGAAGTGCAGCGGCATCGTGGGCATCGGCTCGGTGATGACCAGCTCGCCGAGCTCGCCGACGACGGGCCGGCCGTCCTCGTCCCACGCCGCCGCGGCGACGCCGAGCATCGGCCGCTGCAGCTCCCCGGCGGTGACCGGGAGCAGCAGGGTGCTGCCGATGAACCCGGTCGCGACGTCGGTGCCGCCCGACACCGAGGCGAGGAAGACGTCGCTGCCCACCGCGTCGTACACCCAGTGGAACGCCGACTCCGGCAGCGGTGAGCCGGTCGACCCGATCGTCCGCAGCGCCGAGAGGTCGTGGGTCTCCCCCGGCCGGACGCCGGCCTTCTCGCAGGCGACGAGGTACCCGGCGCTGGTGCCGAGGTAGGTGATGCCGGTGCGCGCGGCGAGGGCGAACTGGGCGTCGACCGAGGGGTACGCCGGGGCGCCGTCGTGGACGACCACGGTGGCGCCGCGCAGCAGCGCCGAGGTGGCGATGTTCCACATGATCCAGGCGGTGGAGGCGTACCAGTAGAAGCGGTCGCCCGGGCCGACGTCGCCGTGCAGGCCCAGCTGCTTGTGCTGCTCGAGCACGACCCCGCCGTGCCCGTGCACGATGCCCTTCGGCAGGCCCGTGGTGCCCGAGGAGTAGACGATCCACAGCGGGGCGTCGAACGGCAGCGCCTCGAACTCCGGCTCCTGCACCTCGGCGACGACGTCGGCCCAGGCCAGCGCGTCGTCGGGCAGTTCGCCGGGGAACAGCCGGGGGACGGCGACCGTCGTCCGCACGCTGGGCAGGGCCGCGCGCAGCTCCGCGACGACGTCGCGCCGGTCGTAGGACCTGCCGTTGAACCGGTACCCGTCGACGGCGACCAGCACGGTCGGCTCGATCTGGGCGAACCGGTCGAGGACGGCGCGGGTGCCGAAGTCCGGTGCGCACGAGGACCACACCGCGCCGATCGACGCGGCGCCGAGGAACGCGACGACCGCCTCGGGGACGTTGGGCAGGTACCCGGCGACGCGGTCCCCGCGCCGCACCCCGAGCCGGCGCAGGGTGGCGGCGAACGCGCCGACCCGGCCGCGCAGGTCGGCCCAGGAGACCTCGACCGGCTCGGCGTCCTCGGCCACCGCGACCAGCGCCGGATGCGCGTCGGTGGCGTGCCGCAGCGCCTGCTCGGCGTAGTTCAGCGTGGCGCCGGGGAACCAGACCGCGCCGGGCATGCTCCGGTGGGGGAGCACCCGGTCGTCGGGGACGCCGGGCAGCACCCCGGACCAGGCGGCGACGTCGGCCCAGAACTGGTCGAGGTGTCCGACCGACCAGCGCCAGATCGCGTCGTAGTCCGTCGGGTCGAGGTCGAGCCCGCGGCGCGCGGCCACCTCGCGGGCGAACCCCGCCAGCCGGGTCGCCTCCCGGGACTCCTGCGTCGGCTGCCACAGGACGGCGGGGCCGGTCGCGGCGCCGGGAGTGTCGAGGGTCACGCCGGGACTCTGCCACCGCCGGGCGCCCATCGGGTGACCGGGGCGGTGCCCCGGTGGACCGGACGGTCACGTCCCGTCGGCCCGGTTCCCCTGATCGGGCGACTCCCGTTTCGCGGTGACCGTGGGTTGCAATCCATGTGCTGAGTGTCACGACGGCACGGCGGGGGAGGTGCGATGGCCGGACGACCCGGACCGGGAGGCCGTCGCGCCCGCCTGCGCCGGTGGAGCGGCCGCGTGATGGTCCTGGCCGGCGTCGGTGCCGGCGTGTGGCTGGCCGGCCAGACGGCCGCCGCCGCGGACGACGTCGTCCCCGCGCCCGCCTCGGTACAGCAGCTCCTGGGTGGGGCGACGGCGCCGCTGCCCGAGGTCCTGCCCCCGGTCGTGCCGCCGGTCGTCGAGACGGTGACCGAGACGGTGGCGCCGGTCGTCGCGCCCGTGACCGGCGCGCTCGCCCCGGTGACCGACGCGCTCGACCCGGTGCTCGCGCCCGTGGGCGAGGCCCTCGCACCGGTCACCGAGGCCCTGGCGCCCGTCACCGACGTCCTGGCCCCGGTCACCGACGCGGTCGCGCCCGTTCCCGAGGTCCTCGAGCCGGTGACCGGGGTGCTGCCGCCCGTCCCCGGTCAGGGCGACGTGCCGCCGCCCGGCGCCGCTCCCGCGGCCTCCCCCGCACCGACCGCGCCGCCGTCCGCCGCCGCGCCGGTGGACGCCTCCGCCCCGGCGGCCCCGGGCGCCGTGGCCCCGAGCCCGGGGTCGCCGGACGCCGGGCCGACGGCCACCCCCGCCGGCCCGGTCGTCCCCGCGCCGTCCGCGCCCGCCGCCGCCGTCGTCCCCGCGCAGCCGCTGCCCGTCCCGCCGGTCGCCCCGGCCGCGCCGGTGGTCCCGGCCGTGCCGGCGCCGGCGGGCACGGCGGCGTCCGGGGCCGGCGCCGACCGCGACCAGCCCTCCGCCGACCTCGCCGAGGCCGCCCGCGCCGCGCTCGTCCGCGCGGCCGGTGCCGTCTCCGCCGGCGCCCGCGAGGCCGCGGCCGCCGACCCGGTCGACCCCGCCACCTCTCCCGACTGAGTGCTGCGCCGCCGGCTCCCCCGCCGGCCGAGCGCACGACCCCCGCCGTCCCGTCCGGGACCGGGGTCCCCAGCACCCAGTCAGGAGACCTCTCATGGACCGATGGGCCACCCGTGCCCTGCGCGTGGCGTTGCTGACCGGCGGCCTGCTGGCCGTCGGGACCGGCGTCGCCTCGGCGTCCGACGACCTCGACGTGACCGTGCCGGTCACCGTCACCGACAACGCGGTGGGCGTCCTCGGCGACGTCCCCGTCGACGGCGGCCTCGAGCTGCCCGCCGTCTCGGCCGAGCTCACCGCCGACCTCGGCCCCGCCACCGTCTCGGTGCCCGTGACGATCGGCGGCAACGACGCCGCGGTCGCCGGCGGCGAGGTCGCCCAGGCGCCGGCCGCGCCCCCGCCCGCCGAACCGGCCGACGTCGCCGTCCCGGTCACCGTGACGGGCAACGCCGTCGGCGTCCTCGGCGACGCGTCGGCCACCGGCACCGCCCCGGCGGCGCCGCCGGCCGCGGTGGCCGTGCCCGTGACCGTCTGCGGCACCGGCGCCGGCGTGCTCGGCGACGCGGCCGGCCAGTGCACCCCGGCCGGCGGCGGCACGACCGGGATCGACGGTCCGGCCGGTGACCTGCTCGACGTCGCCGTGCCGGTCACCGTCTGCGGCACCGGCGTGGGCGTGCTCGGCGACGCCGCCGCGGACTGCGCCCTGCCGGGCGGCAGCGGGTCCGGGGACGGCGCGGGTGACGGCGCCCTCGTCGACGTCGACGTGCCCGTGACCGTGTGCGGCACCGTCGTCGGCCTGCTCGGCGACGCGTCGGCCGACTGCGCCCCGCCGGCGGACGGCGCCGGCACCGGTGGTGGTGACGGCACCGGCGGCGGTGACGGGACCGGCATCGACGTCCCGGTGACCGTCTGCGGCGTGGGGCTCGGCCTGCTCGGCGACGCGTCGGCCGACTGCTCGCCGTCCGCCGGCCCCACGCCACCGGCCGGCCCGCAGCAGCCGGGTCTGCAGCCGGGTCACCCGCAGGCCGGCGGCCAGGCCGGGGACCGGCCCGCCGACGGGGCGCCCTCCCGGCCGGCCGCCTGGACCGGCTCCCGGAGCGGTATCTGGCCCGGCCCGTGGACCGGCCCGTGGACGGGCTCCTGGACCGGCCCGTGGACCGGGACCTGGTCGGCCGCGTCGTCCGGCGCGTGGTCCGACTCCGGTAGCGCGGCGGCCGGGGACTCCGGCACCGCCGGCGGGCGCCTGGCCTACACCGGCACCGACACCACCGGGGTGCTGGGCAAGGGCCTGCTGGCCCTGCTGCTGGGCGCGGTGCTGACCCTGTCCGCCCGGCGCCGGCCGGTGACCGGCTGACCACCCGCGGGCCCGGCCGACCGCACCGTCGGCCGGGCCCGCGGCACGCCCGCTCTGCCACCATCCGCCCATGACCGAGCCGGAGACCGAGCGCAACGTGCTGGGTGGGGAACTCGAGCCCTGCGGGACCGAGCCGCTGACCGGCTTCTTCCGCGACGGGACCTGCCGCAGCGGGCCGGAGGACCTCGGGAGCCACACGGTGTGCGCCGTGGTGTCGCGGGAGTTCCTCGCCCTGCAGCGCGAGCTCGGCAACGACCTCACCACGCCGCGCCCGGAGTACGGGTTCCCGGGCCTGCGCCCCGGTGACCGCTGGTGCGTCGTCGCGGTGCGCTGGCTGCAGGCCTACCGCGCCGGGGCGGCGGCCGGCGTGGTGCTGGCGGCCACCAACGCGCGGGCGCTGGAGGTGGTACCGCTGTCGGCGCTGCGCCAGCACGCCGTCGACGTCCCCGACGACGTCCGCGGTCTGGACTGAGGGGATGATCGGCGGGGCGCCCGCACCCCGTCCCGCACCGAGGAGCCCCCGTGACCGACCTGCTCGACCTGCCCGTCGCGACCCTGCAGGGCGAGGACACCACGCTCGGCGAGCTGACCGGCCGCCGCCCGGCGCTGCTGGTCAACGTGGCCAGCCGGTGCGGCCTGACCCCGCAGTACACCCAGCTCGAGCAGCTGCAGCGCGAGTACGGCCCCCGCGGGTTCACCGTCGTCGGCCTGCCCTGCAACCAGTTCGCCGGACAGGAGCCGGGCACCGCCGAGGAGATCGCCGGCTTCTGCTCGGCCACCTACGGCGTCACGTTCCCCATGACGGACAAGATCGAGGTCAACGGGGAGGGAGCGCACCCGGTGTACCAGCGGCTGGCCACGGCCGCCGACGCGAACGGCGAGGCCGGCCCGGTGCAGTGGAACTTCGAGAAGTTCCTGGTCGACGCCGACGGCGCGGTCGTCGCGCGGTTCCGGCCGACGACCGACCCGGGCGCACCCGAGGTCCGCACCGCGATCGAGGCCCTCCTGCCGAGCTGACGCCCCGCGGGGCGCAGCCGATGTCGCGATGAAGGCACGGGATCGCGGCGGCAGGTGCAGCATGGAGCCGTGGCCGACCTGCACTTCTACTTCGACCCCGTCTGCCCCTTCGCCTGGCTGACCAGCAGGTGGGTGCGCCTGGTCGCCGCGCGGCGCGCCTACGGCGTCGACTGGCGGCTGATCTCGCTGCGGCTGCTCAACGCGCACGTCGACTACGCCGCGCACTTCCCGCCCGAGTACGAGGAGGGCCACACCGCGGGCCTGCGGCTGCTGCGGGTGTTCGCGCAGACGCGCGAGCAGCACGGGCGGGCGGCGGTCGGCGTCCTCTACGAGCACCTCGGGCAGCGGGTGTTCGAGACCGAGCCCGACCGTCCCGGCACCGCGGCCCGGCGCGGCACCGCCGCCTACCTGGAGCCGGTCCTCGACCGGGCCGGGCTGCCGCGGGACCTGGCCGCCGCGCTCGACGACGACCGCTGGGACGGCGTGCTGCAGGCCGAGACCGACGAGGCACTGAGCCTGACCGGCCGCGACGTCGGCACGCCGATCCTGCACTTCGAGCCGCCGGACGGCATCGCGTTCTTCGGCCCGGTGATCAGCCGGGTGCCCGCGGAGGACCGCGCGGCGGAGCTGTGGGACCACGTGGTGGGCCTGGCCCGCTTCCCGGGCTTCGCCGAGCTCAAGCGCAGCCTGCGCGAGCGGCCGCAGCTGCCCGCGGCGGGCGTGGCACCCGGCCAGGTCGGGGTGGAGGAGGAGTGGCGCGCAGGGAGCCGCCGGCTGGACGGGTGAGCACACCGTCCGGCCACGGACTAAGGTGAGCCTCACCTAGCCCCCGCCGTCCGGAGCTCGCCGGTGCCCGTCCCCAGCGCCACCTGCCCCCCTGCGGCGACCCCGGGGACCGTCGGGCGCCCGGCCCGCGCCACCCGCACCCGGCGCCGCGTGCTCGGCGTCCTCGTCCTGGCCGGGCTGGTCGTCGTCGCCTGTGCGGCGAGCATCGCGATCGGCACCCGCCCGCTGGGCCTGGGCACCGTCTGGACCGCGCTCACCGACCGCTCGCTGGGCACCGAGGAGGCGGTGATCGTCTGGGACCTGCGGGTCCCGCGGACGGCGCTGGGCCTCATGGTCGGCGCCGCGCTCGGCGTCTCCGGCGCGCTGATGCAGGGCCACACCCGCAACCCGCTGGGCGACCCCGGCCTGCTGGGCATCACCGCCGGGGCCTCGTTCGCCGTCGTCCTGGCGATCACGCTGCTGGGCGTCGGCACGCCGTCGGGCTACGTGTGGTTCGCCTTCGCCGGGGCCCTGGCCGGCACGGTCGCCGTGTTCGTGCTCGGCTCGGTGGGCAAGGGCGGGGCCACCCCGGTCACCCTCGCGCTGGCCGGGGCGGCGCTGTCCGCGCTGCTGTTCGCGCTGGTCCGGGCACTGCTGGTCAGCGACTCCGACTCCCTCGACGCCTTCCGGTTCTGGGTGGTCGGCGCGCTGGCCGGCCGCGGTGCCGACGTCGCCTGGCAGGTGGCGCCGTTCATCGCCGCCGGCCTGGTGCTCGCGCTGCTCAACGCGCCCGCCCTGGACCTGCTCGGCATGGGCGAGGACGTCGCCCGCGGCCTGGGCCAGCAGGTGTGGCTGGCCCGCGGGCTCGGGCTGGCCGCGGTCACCCTGCTGGCCGGCGCGGCCACCGCCGCCTGCGGCCCGATCGCCTTCGTCGGGCTGGTGGTGCCGCACGTGGTCCGGGCGTTCACCGGGCCGGCGCACCGGTGGCTGGTGCCCTGCTCCGGCCTGCTGGGCGCGGTGCTGCTGCTCTCCGCCGACGTCGTCGGCCGGGTGGTCGCCCGTCCCGGTGAGCTGCAGGTGGGCATCGTGCTCGCGCTCGTCGGCAGCCCGTTCTTCGTGGCGCTGGTCCGCCGCCGCCGGACGGCGACACTGTGAGGGCCGAGCCGTGACCGCCTCCGTCGACGCCGTCCGGCAGACGACGCCGCCCGAGCCCGGCGGGCGCCCGGCCGGCCGCGCGGTCACGGTGCGGATCGGGCCGGTCTCGGCGCGGTTCCGCTGGCGCTCGGTCGTCGTCCCGCTGGCCGCGCTCGCCGTCGTCGTGCTGCTGGCGGCGGCCAGCCTGGGCCGCGGCGACTACCCCCTCGGCATCGGTGACGTGCTGCGGACGCTGGTGGGCGCCGGCGTGGAGAGCCACCGGTTCATCGTGCTGGAGCTGCGTGCCCCGCGGACGCTGGTCGGGGTGCTGGTGGGCCTGGCGCTGGGCCTGGCCGGGGCGGTGTTCCAGACCTTCGCCCGCAACCCGCTGGCCTCCCCCGACGTCCTCGGCATCACCCAGGGCGCCTCGGTCGGCGCGGTCGCGGCGATCGTGCTCGGCGGCAGCGGCTCGGCCGGCGCGCTGCTCGGCGGCCTCGGGGTGCCGCTGGCCGCGCTGCTCGGTGCGCTGGTCGCGGGTGCCCTGCTGTTCGTCCTCGCCTGGCGCGCCGGGCTCGACGGCTTCCGCCTCGTGCTGGTGGGCATCGCGCTGTGGACCGCCGGCCAGGCGCTCACCGACTGGCTGCTCACCCGCGCGGAGATCTACGACGCCGCGGCCGCGTACGTGTGGATCACCGGCTCGCTCAACGCCCGCACCTGGGACCAGGCCGCGCAGCTGGCGCTCTCCCTCGCGGTGCTGGTCCCCCTCGCGCTGGCCGCCGGGCGCGTCCTGGGCGTCCTGCAGTTCGGCGACGACACCGCCCGCGGTCTCGGCGTCCGGCTGGCCAGGGCACAGGCGGCGGTGGTCGTCGTCGCGGTCCTGCTGGTCGCGGCGGCGGTGGCCGCGGCCGGTCCGATCGCGTTCGTGGCGCTCGTCGTGCCGCAGATCGCCGTCCGGCTGACCGGGGGCTCGCGGCCGCCGCTGCTGGCCTCGGGCCTGCTCGGCGCCGCGCTGGTCACCGGCGCCGACCTGCTCACCCGCACCGTCCTGCCCGAGGCGCTCCCGGTCGGCATCCTCACCGCCGCCGTCGGCGCGCCCTACCTCCTCTGGCTGCTCGTCCGCGGGAGGCGGACCCCCGCATGACCACCTCCACCTCCGAGGCGCCCGTGCACGTGCCCACCCCCGTCCCCCCGGTCCGCCTGGCCGCCGAGGACCTGCGCCTGGCCTACGACGACCGGGTGGTCGTCGACGGGCTCGACCTCACCCTCACCGACGGCTCGTTCACCGCGATCGTCGGCCCCAACGGCTGCGGCAAGTCCACGCTGCTGCGCGCGCTGGGCCGGTTGCTGCGCCCGGCGGCCGGCCGGGTGCTGCTCGACGGCCGGTCGATCGCGAGGACGCCGACCCGCGAGGTGGCCCGCGTCCTCGGCCTGCTGCCGCAGACGCCGGTGGCGCCGGCCGGCCTGACCGTGGCCGACCTGGTCGCCCGCGGCCGGCACCCGCACCAGAGCTGGCTGCAGCAGTGGTCGCGCGAGGACGAGGCCGTCGTCGCCGAGGCGCTGGCCTGGACCGACATGGCCGACCTCGGCGACCGCCCGGTCGACGAGCTCTCCGGCGGGCAGCGGCAGCGGGCCTGGATCTCCATGGCGCTGGCGCAGCAGACCGACCTGCTCCTGCTCGACGAGCCGACGACCTACCTGGACCTCTCCCACCAGATCGACGTGCTGGAGCTGGTGTCCCGGCTGCACGCCGAGCGGGGCCGCACGGTGGTCGTCGTGCTGCACGACCTCAACCTCGCCGCCCGGTACGCGCAGCGGCTGGTGGCCATGCGCGACGGCGTCCTGGTCGCGTCGGGCACGCCGCACGAGGTGCTGACCGAGCAGCTGCTGGCCGACGTCTTCGACCTCGAGGCCCGCGTGGTGCCCGACCCGGTGACCGGCACGCCGATGGTGGTCCCGGTCCGCCGCCTCCGCTGACCCCGCGGGGGGGGTGACCGGGGATCAGGGTCCCTGATCCCCGGGCGTCCTCCCTCTCGTCCCACCGTGGGGGAGGACGCTCCACGATCAGGGACCCTGATCGTGGAACGGCATCCCGTCAGGACTCCGAGCGGCCCTCGCGCCAGTAGCCCATGAACGCCACCGCGCGCCGGTCGACGCCGAGGTCGGCGACCAGGTGCCGGCGCAGCCGCTTGACCACCCCGGCCTCACCGGCCAGCCACGCGTAGCAGCCCGCGCCCGCCTCCGGGTCCTCGGGGACCTCCCACAGCGGCTCGGCATCGAGGTCGACGTCCTCCGGGGCGGCGCCCGGCGCCGCGGCGACGCCGAGGTCGACCAGCGCGGCGTGGACGGCGGGGACGAGCAGCTCGCCGCGCGGGCGGTCGGCGCGGGCCAGCCAGCGCACGCTCACCCCCTCGGGCAGCCGCAGGTCCTGCACGTCGCCGGCCTGCGGCACCTCCAGGACGGCGACGGCGCGCCGCCCGGTCGGCAGGGACTCCAGGATCGCGCCGACCGCGGGGACGGCGGTCTCGTCGCCGGCCAGCAGCAGGCAGCGCGCGGTCGCGGGCGGCGCCCACTCGACCCCCCAGGCGCGGCCGCGACCGGGCCGATCCGGGCCCATGAGCACGACCGGGTCGCCCGGCGCGGCGTGCGCGGCCCAGGTCGCGGCCGGGCCGGCGTGCCCGTCGTCGACGCCGTGCAGGACGACGTCGAGGTCGACCTCGGCCACCTCCGGCCGCGCCGCGCGCACGGTGTAGGTGCGCAGCACCGGCCGGCGCTCCTCCGGCAGCGCGCACCAGGCGGGGTACCACTCGGAGCCGGCGGCGTGCAGCTCGGCCAGCGCGCTCGGGTCGGGGGCGAGGACGAGCTTGACCCGCTGGTCGTCACCGGCCACGCCGAACCCGCCCAGCCGCGGCCCGGTGAGGGTGACCCGGACCATCGACGGGCCCAGCGGGCGCACCCGCGCGACGACCGTCTCGAAGAACAGCCACTGCGGCAGCGCGGCGGCCGGGGCCTCGGTCGTCGCGGTCTCGGTCGTGGTCACTGCGGTCTCCGCTCTCCCGGTCGGACGGCCCGGGCGGACCGCGAGTAAGGCAAGGCTAACCTCTCCGCTGCCCGCAGGGGAGTCCCCCTGCCCGACCTGCGAGGAGACCCCGTGTCCCGACCCCCGCGCCCGCTCGGCGCCGCCCTGGCGCTCACCGCGCTGCTCGCCGCGAGCGCCTGCTCGACCGCCGAGGACACCCAGGCGGCCGCCTCGTCCGGGCCGGGCTGGTCGTTCACCGACGACGTCGGCACCACCGTCGAGCTCGACGCGCGGCCCGAGCGGGTCGCCGGCCTCAACGACGTCGCGTCGTCGCTGTGGAACCTCGGCATCGAGCCGGTGGCGACCTTCGGCCAGACCTCGGCCGCCGACGACGTGCAGTTCGAGGGGCGCGACCTGTCCGGGGTGGAGATCGTCGGCGAGAGCTACGGCGCGATCGACCTCGAGGCGCTGGCCGCCGCCGATCCCGACGTCGTCGTGACCACGGTCTACCCGGTGGACTCCGAGGGGACGCTGGACGGGACCCAGCCGCTGTACGGGTTCGAGTCGCTGGAGCAGCAGGAGCAGGTCGCGCGGATCGCCCCGGTGATCGCGATCGCCTGGCGCGGGTCGGCCGCCGACGTCATCGAGCGCACCGCCGAGCTGGCCGGGGCGCTCGGAGCCGACCTGGACGGCCCGGAGGCCAGCGCGGCCCGGCAGGCCTACGAGCAGGCGTCGGCCGAACTCACCGAGGCCGCCTCCTCCGGCGTCACCGTGCTGCCGGTGGCGGCCTACCCCGACGAGGGCTTCTACATGGCCAAGGCCGCCGACGACCCGTCGCTGCGCCTCTACCGGGACCTCGGCGTCCGGTTCGTCGACCCGGGCGGCGAGGGGTACTTCTGGCAGACGGCGGGCTGGGAGCGCGTGCCGCAGCACCCCAGCGACGTCCTGCTGTACTCGCTGCGCGGCGCGATGACGCCCGAGCAGATGTCCGGCCAGCCCACCTACCGGCTGCTGCCGGCCGTGCAGGCCGGACAGGTGCACCCGTGGGAGTACATCGGCATGGACCACGCCGCCCAGGCCCGCTACATGGAACGGCTGGCCGGCTGGCTGCGCGACGCCCGGAAGGTGACCTAGGAGGGCAGCGGCGCCGGCGTCTCCGGGAGGGGCGCCGGCGCCGGACGGGCGCGGGCGCGGGCGGTCTGGGCGAGCGCGATGCCGCCGAGGACGACCAGCCCGCCGAGGACCTGCCAGCCGGTGAGCACCTGCTCCAGCCACAGCCACGCGACCACCGAGGCGAACACCGGCTCGATCGTGGCCACCAGCCCGGCGGTCGTGGGCGGCAGGTGCCGCAGCGCGGCGATCGACAGCCAGAACGGCGTGATCGCCCCCAGGACGACGATCCACAGCACCAGCACCCACAGCGGCAGCGCCACCGCACCCAGCGAGACCGGCACCCGGTCGGCGAGGACGGCGGGGTCGAAGGGCGTCCACGGCGCGGCGACCGCCCAGAACAACGCCGCGGTCACGAAGCTCCAGCAGGTCAGCGCCACCGGGTCGCGCTCGGCCGTGCCGCGCTCGCCCAGCAGGTAGTAGGTGGCCAGGCAGACCGCCGCGGCCAGGCCCGCGACGACGCCGAGCAGGTCCAGCGAGCCCCCGCCCTGCCACACCTGCGCGACCAGCACCAGGCCGCCCAGTGACAGCGTCAGCGCCAGCCAGATGCGCGGGCGCACCGGCTCCTTCCGCACCAGCCGCACCCACAGCGCGATCCAGACCGGCGCGATCATCTCGAAGACCAGCGCGATACCGACCGGCAGCCGCCCGATGGCGACGTAGTACAGGAACTGCGTCAGGGCGACGCCGACCACGCCGAACGCGGCGACCAGCGGCACCTCGCGCCAGGTCAGCCGCAGCCGCCGCGGCGCGAGGACCGCGAGCGCGACCAGCAGCCCGGCCGCCGCACCGGCGCAGCGCATCGCCGTCAGCCAGGTCGGCGGGACGCCGGCCCGCAGCGCCAGCGCGGACACCGTGCCGTTGACGGCGAACAGGCCCGCCGCGGCGAGGGTGAGCAGGTAGCCGACGGCGGGCCGGCGGATGAGCGGCACCCGTCCGACTGTAGCGGGCGTAGCGGCAAACGCCGCCTACCGGGGGGTCACTGTCCCTGAGCCGGGTCCATCCACATGACCTCCCAGACGTGGCCGTCGGGGTCGGTGAAGCTCGAGCCGTACAGGAAGCCGTGGTCCTGGGCCGGCATCCAGCGCCCGCCACCGGCGCCGAGGGCCTTCTCCACCAGCTGGTCGACCTCCTCGCGGCTCTCGCAGGAGAGCGCGTACAGCGCCGCCGTCGCCGCCCGCGGGTCGGCGACCTGCGTCCCGTCGGGGACGAAGCCGCGCATCTTCTCGCGGGTCATCAGCTGGAGGAAGATCGTGTCGCTGACGACCACCGAGGCCGACGAGTCGTCGGAGAACTGCTCGTTGATCGAGAAGCCGAGCACGGTGTAGAAGGCGCGGCTGGCCGCCACGTCGGCGACCGGCAGGTTGAGGAAGACCATGCGCACGGGGCACTCCGTCCGTCGGGGGCCCGGCGGGCCCGTCGCGAGGGGAGACGGCCCGGTGCCGCGGAACTCATCGCGCGCGTGGCGCCCGGGGACGCCGGGCACCCTCGACGGCGTGAGCGAACCCCGGCCGCCCTGGTCCCGCCGCCGTCGCCGGCTGCTCACCTGGCTCGCGCTCGGCGCGGCGGCCGGCGGCCTGGGCGCGGTCACGCTGCCCGCGGAGGCCGGGGTGACGGCGGCCTACCTGGGCGCGTTGTGCGCGCTGCTGCTCGTCATGGCGGCGGTGCTCTTCTTCGCGGTCCCCGGGCCGGACACGGTCGGCACGCTGCTGCGCTCCACGCCGCTGGCCGGCGCGGTGTGCGTCGTGGCCGCCCTGCTGGCGCTGTCGACCGAGGGTCAGTCGCTGCGCTGGCTGTGGTGGACCGCCGCGGGCGCGGCCGCCGTGTGGGTCGCCACGGCGGCGTGGCTGACCCGCCGCAGCTGACCGGGCGGCACCCGGCGAGACTGCCCGGCGTGGACCTGCCCCCCGCCTTCTACCTCAACGACGGCGACGGGTTCGCCGCCACCGCGCTGACCATCGGGCCGTGGGACCCGGGCCTGCAGCACGCCGGCCCGCCCGCCGCGCTGCTGGCGCGCGAGGTCGAGCGCACCGGCGGGATCGACGGCGGCCAGCCGGTGCGGCTGGCCTTCGACGTCCTCGGCCCGGTGCCGGTGGGCCCGGTGCGGGTGGGCGCGCGGGTGCTGCGCCCGGGCCGCCGGATCGAGCTGGTCGAGGCGACGCTTCAGGCCGGCGGGCGGCCGGTGATGCGGCTGACCGCCTGGCGGATGCGCGCCCGCGACTCCGCCGCCGCCGCGCACCCGCCGCAGCGGTTCCCGGTCGGGCCGCAGGACGGCCGGCCCGCGGCGTTCTCGGTCTTCCGCCAGGAGGTCGCCTACCACCGGTCGCTGGAGTGGCGCGAGGCCGGCGGCTCGATCAGAGGGACCGGCCCGGCCGCGACGTGGACCCGGCCGCTGTGCGCCCTCGTCGACGGCGAGCCGATCACGCCGCTGCAGCACCTGCTGGTGATGACCGACGCGGCCAGCGGCATCTCCGCGGCGCTGGACTGGTCGCAGGCCACCTTCGCCAACGTCGACCTCGTCGTCGCGCTGTTCCGGCAGCCGGCCGGGCAGTGGCTGGCGATGGACGCCGTCACCACGCTGGGGCCCACCGGGATCGGGCAGTGCGCGGCCGACCTCTACGACACGGAGGGGCAGGTCGGCCGCTCGGTCGCCTCGCTGTTCGTCGAGCCGCGCTGAGCGGCCCGCCCGGGCGGACCGGTTGGATGGGGGCAGGACGCGACACGGACGGAGGACCTGACCGCCATGGGGCCGCTGACCGACCTGCTCGACTGGCTCGCCGGCCGCGGCCTGGAGATCGTGCTGATCATCCTCGGCTCGGTGCTGATCGCCCGCTTCATCACCTGGGTGGGCACGCGGATCACCGACCGCATCGACGCGCGCTCCACCGACGGCGACGTGCTGGTCCGCTCGGAGGCCGCCAAGCACCGGCACTCGCTGACCCAGGTGATCACCTGGGCGCTGATCGTCATGGTCTACGCGGTGGCGGTCTTCTACGTGCTCGCCCGCCTCGGCGTCCCGGTCACCGGGCTGGTGGCGCCGGCCACCGTGCTCGGCGTCGGGCTGGGCTTCGGCGCGCAGCGCATCGTCGGCGACGTCCTGGCCGGGTTCTTCCTCATCACCGAGCGGCAGTACGGCTTCGGCGACGTCGTCTCGATCCAGGTGGTCGGCGGCGGTGACCCGGCCGAGGGCACGGTCGAGGACGTCACGCTGCGGATCACCCGGCTGCGCTCGGCCGACGGCGAGGTGGTCACCCTCCCGAACGGGCAGATCGTCAAGGTCGTCAACCTCTCCCGCGACTGGGCGCGCGCGGTGGTCGACGTCCCCGTGCCGACCAGCGCCGACGTCACCCGGGTCAACGAGATCCTCCACGAGGTCGGCCGGGAGGCCTTCGCCGACGCCGGGCTGCGCCGGCTGCTGCTCGACGAGCCCAGCGTCATGGGCGTGGAGAGCATCGACCTCGAGCAGGTCAACGTGCGGGTGGTGGCGCGGACCCTGCCCGGGCGGCAGTTCGACGTGGGCCGCGACCTGCGCGAGCGGATCGTGCTGGCCTTCGCCCGCGCCGGGCTGACGCTGACGCCGAGTCCCGAGCCGGCTGCCCTGCCCGTTCGCCCCGCGCCGGCGGCGAAGCCGTGACCGTCCCCGGCGCCCCCCGCCCCGCCGAGCCCACCGGCGGACCCGGCTCCGGCGGCGACCCGGCCGCCCGCGGCCGCTTCGGCCTGTCCGTCCTGCGCCGCACGCCCGGCCACATCGGACGGGCCCGCACCTCGACCGTGGTGCTGGTCCTGCTCTTCCTCGGCCTGGGCCTGCTCTACCTCTACGTGCGGCCCGCCCCGGCCGGCACCGACCCGGCGGGCACCACGACGGTGACCACGCCCGCCCCCGCGCCGGCCGGCACCACGCCGCCCGCCACCGAGGCCCCCACCACCGAGGCCCCCACCACCGAGGCGCCCACCACCGCGGACCCGACCAGCGAGGCGCCGGCGACCACGCCGGAGGAGACCGCCCCGCCGACGACGGAGCCCCCGGCCGGCACGACCGGGGAGACGCCGTCCGAGCCGGTCCCGACGACCACCCGCGGGCCGGCGACGACGCCCGGGTCGGGACCGACGACCGTCTCCCCGCCCGGCTGACCCGGACGGGCGGAGGATGAGCGGCATGGTCCTGGGACTGCGCCGGCCGGTCGTGCAGGCACCGATGGCCGGCGGGCCCTCCACGCCCGCGCTCGCGGCTGCGGTGTCCGAAGGGGGCGGGCTGGGCTGCCTCGCTGCCGGGTACCGGACGCCGTCGGCGGTGCGCGAGGAGGTGCACGCCGTCCGGGCGCTGACCGGGCAGCGGTTCGCGGTCAACGTCTTCCTGCCCGGACCGCCGGCCGACGCCGACGCCGTGCGCCGCTACGCCGAGCGGCTCCGGCCCGAGGCCCGGCGCTGGGGCGTCGACCTGGGCGAGCCCCGGGCCGACGACGACGCCTGGGAGGACAAGGTCGCCCTGCTCGCCGAGGAGCGGGTGCCGGTGGTCTCGTTCACCTTCGGCCTGCCCCGCCCGGACGTGGTCGCCGCGCTGCACGCCGCCGGGTCCACCGTGCTCGTCACCGTCACCACCCCCGAGGAGGCGGTCGCGGCCCGCGACGGCGGCGCCGACGCGCTGGTCGTGCAGGGCATCGAGGCCGGCGGGCACCGGGGCGGACCGTCCGACCGGGACGGCGAGGGCGAGTACGGGCTGCTGCCGCTGCTCCGCCTCGTCGCCCGGGCCGTCGACCTGCCGCTGGTCGCCGCCGGCGGGATCCCCGACGGCGCCGCCGTCGCCGCGGTCCTGGTGGCCGGGGCGGAGGCCGCGCAACTGGGCACGGCGTTCCTCCGCTGCCCCGAGGCGGGCACCGCCCCGGCGCACCGCGAGGCGCTCACCACCTCCGGGCGCACGGCGCTGACCCGCGCCTTCAGCGGCCGGCGCGCCCGCGGGCTGGTCAACCGCTTCCTCACCGAGCACTCCCCCGCCGCCCCGGCGGCCTACCCCCAGGTCCACCACCTGACCTCGCCGCTGCGCGCGGCGGCCCGGCGGGCCGGCGACCCCGGGGGGCAGAGCATGTGGGCCGGGCAGGCGCACCGCCTGGCCGAGGCCGTCCCCGCCGCCGAGCTGGTGCGGCGCCTCGACGACGACGCCCGGGCCGCGCTCGCCCGCGTGCACCCCGGGAACGACCGCCGCTGACCTGGGCTATCGTCGGGGCAGGCTCACGAGAGGCAGCGCGAAGCACCTGGCTTGCTGCCCGGCAACCTCTTCCTCCGTCTGAGGTGCTCCCAGGGGAAGAGCCGGCCGTGCGGCGCCCGCTGCCCGGCAAGGACGGAGCACCTGTGCGCCGCAGGTCCTCCGGAGCGAGAGGAGACGGCGCGTGACCGACCCGAAGAGCTGGAGCTTCGAGACCCGGCAGATCCACGCCGGCACCAGCCCCGACCCCACGACGGGCGCCCGGGCGCTGCCCATCTACGCCACCACCAGCTACCAGTTCCGCGACACCCAGCACGCCGCGGACCTGTTCGCGCTGGCCGAGCTGGGCAACATCTACACGCGGATCATGAACCCCACGCAGGACGCGCTCGAGCAGCGCGTGGCCTCCCTCGAGGGCGGGGTCGCGGCGCTCGCGGTGGCCAGCGGCCAGGCGGCGGAGACCCTCGCACTGCTCAACGTCGCCGAGGCCGGCAGCCACGTCGTCGCCTCCGCCTCGCTCTACGGCGGCACGTACAACCTGCTGCACCACTCGCTGCCCAAGCTCGGCGTCGAGGTCTCCTTCGTGGAGGACCCCGACGACCCGCAGAACTGGCAGGCGCTCGTCCGCGAGAACACCAAGGCGTTCTACGGCGAGTCGATCGGCAACCCCAAGGGCGACGTCCTCGACATCGCCGCGGTCGCCGAGGTGGCCCACCGCAACGGCGTGCCGCTGATCGTCGACAACACCATCGCCACGCCCTACCTGGTGCGCCCGCTCGAGCACGGCGCCGACGTCGTCGTCCACTCGGCCACCAAGTACCTCGGCGGCCACGGCACCGCGATCGCCGGGCTCATCGTCGACGGCGGCGGCTTCGACTGGACCAGCGGGAAGTTCCCCGGCTTCACCACGCCGGACCCGACCTACCACGGCGTCGTCTACGCCGACCTCGGCGCCCCGGCCTACGCGCTCAAGGCCCGGGTGCAGCTGCTGCGCGACCTCGGCCCGGCGATCAGCCCGTTCAACGCCTGGCTGGTCGTCCAGGGCATCGAGACGCTGTCGCTGCGGATGGAGCGGCACGTGGCCAACGCCCAGCGGGTGGCCGAGTTCCTCGAGGCCCACGACGAGGTGGAGTCGGTGCACTACGCCGGCCTGCCGTCCTCGCCGTGGTACGCCGCCCACCAGCGCTACGCCCCGAAGGGCGCCGGGGCGGTGCTCGCCTTCGAGATCCGCGGCGGGATCGAGGCCGGCCGGCGGTTCGTCGAGGGCCTGGAGCTGCACAGCCACGTCGCCAACATCGGCGACGTGCGCAGCCTGGTCATCCACCCGGCGTCCACGACGCACTCGCAGCTGACCGCGGAGGAGCAGCTGACCACCGGCGTCACGCCCGGTCTGGTGCGGCTGGCCGCCGGCCTGGAGGGCATCGAGGACATCCTGGCCGACCTCGAGGCCGGGTTCCGCAGCGCCAAGGGGGCCTGACGTGACGGGGGTGAGGGACGCCCCGGCGTCCCTCACCCCGCCGCACACCGGCGGGTGGCGCGACGGCGACCCCACCGGGGACCGGCTGTTCCTCGACCTGGACGGCCCGGTCCGGCTGGAGCGCGGCGGGGTGCTGCCCGGCGTCCGGGTCGCCTACGAGACGTGGGGGACGCTCGCGCCCGACGGCGGCAACGCGGTGCTGGTCGAGCACGCGCTGACCGGCGACAGCCACGTCACCGGCCCCGCCGGACCCGGCCACCCGACGCCGGGCTGGTGGGCGCCGCTGGTCGGGCCGGGCGCGCCGCTGGACACCGACCGGCTCTTCGTCGTCTGCGCCAACGTGCTCGGCGGCTGCCAGGGCACCACCGGGCCGTCGTCGACGGCGCCCGACGGCCGCCCGTGGGGATCGCGGTTCCCCGAGGTGACCGTCGCTGACCAGGTGCTGGTCGAGGCCGCGCTGGCCGACGCGCTCGGCGTCCGCCGGTGGGCCGCCGTCGTCGGCGGGTCGATGGGCGGCATGCGGGCGCTGGAGTGGGCGGTCGCGCTGCCCGACCGGGTGGCCGGGCTGTTCTTCCTCGCCTCGGGTGCCGCGGTCACCGCCGACCAGCTGGGCACCCAGACCACCCAGCAGGCCGCCATCCGCGCCGACCCCGCGTGGGCGGGCGGTGACCACCTCCCGGGTCCGGGACCGGTCGCGGGCCTCGGTGTCGCGCGGCGGATCGCGCACCTCACCTACCGCAGCGCGTTCGAGCTCGAGGAGCGGTTCGGCGCCACGGTCCAGGACGACGGCCGCTTCGCCGTCGCCTCCTACCTCGACCACCACGCCGACAAGCTCGCCCGCCGCTTCGACGCCGGCAGCTACGTGGTGCTCACCGAGGCGATGAACACCTGGGACGTCGGCCGCGGCCGCGGCGGCGTGGAGGCGGCGCTGGCCCGCGTGACGGCCCGCGCCGTCGTGGCCGGGGTCGACAGCGACCGGCTCTACCCGCTGGGGCTGCAGCAGCGGGTGGCCGACGCGCTCGGGGTGCCGCTGCGGGTGCTGTCCTCGCCGTACGGGCACGACGGCTTCCTCGTCGAGGCCGACGCCGTCGGCGCGCTGGTGCGCGAGCTGCTGGGCACCTGAGGTCCCGCTTCCCCTCCCCCGGGGGGGGGGGGGGGGGGGGGGGGGGGGGGGGGGGGGGGGGGGGGGGGGGGGGGGGGGGGGGGGGGGGGGCGGGGGGGGGGGGGGGGGGGGGGGGGGGGGGGCGGGGCGGGCGGGCGGGGG
>NZ_JBJGZA010000049.1:0-31955 GCF_054050255.1 Geodermatophilus sp. SYSU D00700
GCGCACACCCCCCCCCCCCCCCCGCCCGCCCCCCCCCCCCCCCCCCCCCCCCCCCCCCCCCCGCCCCCCCCCCCCCCCCCCCCCCCGCGGGGCGCCCCCCCCCCCGACGATCAGGTCACCTGATCGTGGCGCCGACCGTCAGCCCCGGACCCCCACCGCCGGGCGGGCGCGCTCGGGGCGCGGCTCGGGCGGCCGCGGGCCCTCGTGCCGGCGGGACAGGTAGGTGCCGGCCACGTTGGCGCAGGCCACCACGGGGACCGCGATGAGCGCGCCGAAGATGCCCGCGAGGAGCACTCCGGCCGCGATCGCCAGCACGACGGCCAGCGGGTGCACGTGCACGGCCCTGCCCAGCAGCAGCGGCTGCAGCAGGTGCGCCTCGATCTGCATGACCAGGACGACGATCGCCAGGGCGATCAGGGCCTTCACCAGGCCGACGGAGACCAGCGCCACGAGCACCGCGATCGTGCCGGCCAGGAACGACCCGATGAGCGGGATGAACGCCCCGAGGAAGACCAGCGCGGCCAGCGGGACCACCAGCGGGACGCCCAGGATCGCCAGGCCGATGCCGATGCCGACGGCGTCGAAGGCCGCGACGACGACGGTGGCGCGGACGTAGGAGATCAGCGTGCGCCAGGAGCGGCGGGCGGCCTCGTCGATGTACGCGCGTGAGTCGCGGGGGAACAGGCCGACCAGCCACAGCCAGATGGACCGGCCGTCCTTGAGGAAGAAGAACAGCGTGAACAGCGTCAGGACGATCCCGGTGAACACCTCACCGACCGTGGCGGCCGTGGTGAGCGCGCCGCTGGCGAGCGTCTCCTGGTTGGCGGTGAAGAAGTCCTGCACCTGGGTGAGCGCCTCGTCGATCTGCCGCTGGCTGACCGGGAAGGTCTCGACGACGAAGTCGCGGATCTGGTCGAGCCCCTCGGTGACCTGGTCGGCGAGGTCGGTGAAGCCGGCGGTCACCTGCTGGACGACCATCGTGATGATCCCGGCCACCACCGACAGCCCGACCAGGAGCATCACGGTGGCAGCCAGGGATCGGGGCCAGCCGTGCCGGATCAGAGCAGCCGCACCGGGCTGGAACAGGGCCGCCAGCAGCAGCCCGACCATCACCGGGACGAGGACCACGGCGACGTGGGAGGCCACGTACAGCAGCACGTAGAGGCCGGCCAGGACGGCGATCAGCCGCCACGACCACGCGGCCGCCGTCCGCAGGCCGCTGGGCACCGACGCGTCGCCGCTGGGCGCCTCCCGGCCGGGGCCGAGCAGCCGTCGGCCACGCTCGGAGCGGCGGTGCGCGCGGCCGCCGTCGGGTGGCCCGCTGACCCCGCCGGGCGCGAGCGGGCCGTCGAGGTCGGGCGCCCCCGGCTCGGGGCTGCCCAGGGGCGGGTCGCCGTTGGCGGGGAGGTCGTCGGGGACGGCGCCGTTCCCGGCGTCGGTCCCGGCGTCGGTCCCGGCGTCGTGGACGAGGATCGCGCGGTCGTCGTCGCGCTCCGGCCACGCGTAGGGATCGCGCTCGCTCGCGGCCCGGATGCGCTCGCGCGCCCGGGCGACCAGGTGGTTGGCCCGTCGCAGCATGGGGGTCCTTCCGCGGGAGTGGGCCGCCGTTCTCGATCACGCTAGCCCTGCGAGAGGATGGCCCCGTGCCTCGACGAGCTGACCGGGTGCGGGCGGTACCCGCGTGATCGACCGCTACACGCTCCCCGAGATGGGCCGGGTCTGGAGCGACGAGCACAAGTACGAGCTCTGGTGCCGGGTCGAGACGCTGGTGCTCGAGGCGCACGCGGCCGCGGGACGGGTGCCGGCCGACGTCGTCGAGCCGGTGCGCGCCGCGCCACCACCCACGCCGCAGCGCGTGGCGGAGATCGAGGAGACGACGCAGCACGACGTCATCGCCTTCCTCACCGCGTGGGCCGACAACACCGAGCCCCGGTCCGCCGCGGCGTACGTGCACCACGGCATGACGTCGTCGGACCTGCTCGACACCGCGCTGGCCGTACAGCTCACGGAGGCCACCGACGTGCTGCTGACCAAGGCCGACCGGTTGGTGGCCGCGCTGCGCGACCACGGGCTGGCGCACCGCGACACCCTCCGCGTCGGGCGCACGCACGGCGTGCACGCCGAGCCGGTGGTGTGGGGGCACCGGGTGGCCGACCTGGCCTTCGCCATGGCCCGGTCCCGCGACCGGCTGCGCGCGGCCCGCGAGCGCGTGGGCGTCGTCGCCATCTCCGGCGCCGTCGGCACCTACTCGCTGATCGACCCCTCGGTGGAGGTGGTGGTCGCCGAGGCGCTGGACCTGCGGCCGGCCGACGCGTCCACCCAGGTGGTCCTCCGCGACTCGATCAGCGAGTGGGTGGCCGCGCTGGCGGTGATCGCGACGGTGTGCGAGGCGATCGCCCTGGAGGTCCGGCACGGGCAGCGCACCGAGGTGCGGGAGCTGTCGGAGGCGTTCGGCTCGGGCCAGAAGGGCTCCAGCGCGATGCCGCACAAGAAGAACCCCATCCGCTCCGAGCGGATCGCCGGACTCGCGCGGGTGGTGCGCGCCGCCGTCGTGCCGGTGATGGAGGGCATCCCGCTGTGGCACGAGCGCGACATCTCGCACTCCTCCACCGAGCGGGTCTTCCTGCCCGACGCCGCCATCACCACCGACTACCTGCTGCACCTCACCACCGGCCTGGTGGAGAACCTGGTGGTCGACGTCGACCGGATGCGGGCCAACCTCGACCTCACCGGCGGGCTGATCTACACCTCCGCCGTCCTGCTGGAGCTGGTCGAGTCCGGGTCATCACGGGAGGACGCGTACGCGCTGGTCCAGGGCGCGGCGATGGAGACGTGGAACACCGGGACCCCGTTCCGGTCGACGCTGCGGGACCGCGCGGCCGCCGCCGGCGTGGCGCTCGACGAGGCACGGCTGGACGACGTCTGCCGGCCCGAGGGCTACGTGCGCAACCTCGGCCCGCTGTTCGACCGGCTGGCCCGGCTGACGTGAGCCTCGGGCTGCCCCTCGTCGCGCGGGGCAAGGTGCGCGAGGTCTACGACGCCGGGGACGACCGGCTGCTGCTGGTCGCCTCCGACCGGATCTCGGCCTACGACCACGTGCTGCCCACGCCGATCCCCGACAAGGGGCGGGTGCTCACCGCGCTGTCGGTGTGGTGGTTCGAGCAGCTGACACCGGTGCTCTCCTCGTTCGGCGCCACCCACCACCTGCTGTCGGCGTCCGACGTGCCCGCCGCCGTGGCCGGCCGGGCGATGCTGGTGCGGCGGCTGGAGATGCTGCCGGTGGAGTGCGTCGCCCGCGGCTACCTGTCGGGCTCGGGGACGGCGGAGTACTCGCGCACGGGCTCGATCCGCGACGTGCCGCTGCCTGCGGGGCTGGTCGAGGGGTCGCGACTGCCCGAGCCGGTGTTCACGCCGTCGACGAAGGCCGCCGCCGGCGCGCACGACGAGGCGATCGACTTCGCGCGCGTCGAGTCGCTGGTGGGCGCGGCCCGGGCCGCGGAGCTGCGCGAGCTGACGCTGGCGCTGTACCGGCGCGGGGCCGAGATCGCCGCCGGCGCGGGCATCCTGCTGGCCGACACCAAGGTCGAGTTCGGGCTGTCCGCCGACGGGGGGCTGGTGCTCGGCGACGAGGTGCTCACGCCCGACTCGTCCCGCTTCTGGCCCGCGGCGTCGTGGTACCCGGGCACGGCGCAGCCCTCGTTCGACAAGCAGTACGTCCGCGACTGGCTGACCGCCTCGGGCTGGGACCGCGTCTCGCCGCCGCCCGAGCTGCCCGACGACGTCGTGGCCGCCACGCGCGAGCGGTACGTCGCCGCCTACGAGCAGCTGACGGGCACTACGTTCCGCTGACGTGCCGTCGACGCGTACCGGTCTGTCCGCCCGCACCGGCGGGTCCGGCGGGGACCTGCTGCTCCTGCTCCACGGGCTCGGTGCGACCGGCGCCGTCTGGAACCGGCTGCTGCCGCTGGTCGAGCGCTCCTGGCCGGGCTCCTGGGCGGTGCCCGACCTGCGCGGGCACGGGGCGTCCCTCACCGAGCCGCCCTACGGGTACGCGGTGCACGCCGCGGACGTGGCGTCGCTCGCGGCCGAGTCCGGTGCCACCCGGGTGACGGTGCTCGGGCACTCGTTCGGCGGGGTGGTCGGCGCGGTGCTCGCCGGTGGCTGGTACGGCGTCGAGGTGGCGCGGGTCGTGGCGGTCGGCGTCAAGATCGACTGGACCGACGACGAGGTCGCGCGGGCCCGTGCGCTGGCCGCCCGCCCGGCACAGGTGTTCCCCACCGCCGCCGAGGCCGCCGAGCGGCACCTGCGGCTGGCCGGGCTGACCGGACTCGTGGACCCCTCGTCCGAGGTGGCCGCCGCGGGGGTCCGGGAGACCGCCGGCGGCTTCACCCCGGCCCTGGACCCGCGGGTGTTCGGCGCCGTCGGCCCGCCGGTGGAGGAGGTCCTGTCCCGCGCGCAGGCGCCGCTGCGCCTGGCGGCCGGCTCGGCCGACCCGATGGTGGGGCTTCCCGCGATGCGGCGGGTCGACCCCGACGCGGTGCTGCTCGAGGGCGCCGGGCACAACGCCCACTGGGAGGACCCCGACGCGGTCTGGCGCCTCGTCGTCGACTCCTGACCCGCTTCGTCTACGCGAGATCGGCGGTCTCGTGGCCATCAGTCGCTGACCGCCACGAGATCGCCGATCTCGGGCAGGGCCTGTGGACGACGGGAGCGGGACGCCTGTCGTTCGCGACAGAGTGCGCGGGTGCCGACCCGTCGTGTCCGATCCCGTCTCACCGGTCCGGCGACCCGGGCTCAGGCGCTCGACGCCGGCGTCCGCGACTGGCAGCTGCGACATGCCGACGTCGAGCGCCTCTCCCGTGACACCTACCTGCCGCGTGCGCTGTCCGGGGAGGTGCGCTCCCGGCTCGCCGCCGTCCTGCTGACCGCGCCGCCCGGCGCCGTGGCCAGCCATGCGACCGCCGCGGTCCTCTGGGACGTCGAGATCCCGCTGCAGGACCGCTCGGACCGGCGGGTCGACGTGACGGTCCCGATGGACTCCCGGTCCGGGAGCCGCCGTGACCGCCGGGTGCACCGCACGCCGCTTCCGGCCGAGGACGTGACCCGGTGTGGCTCGATGCCGGTCACCACGCCGGAGCGGACGTGGCGCGACCTCGCCGGGGTCCTGCAGCCGCCAGCCCTGCTCGCCGTGACCGACCAGCTCCTCGATCGTCGGGTGTCGCGGGCCGACCTCGAGCGCCAGCTGGAACGACGGCCGACCGGACGTGGGTCGGCCCGCGCCCGCGCCGTCCTGCCGGTCGCCGACCCGCGCGCGGAGTCCCCGATGGAGTCGGTGCTGCGATGGCTGGTGCACGCCGCCGGTCTGCCCGACCCGGTCCTGCAGCACGTCGTCCGCGACGACGCCGGGCGACAGCTCGGCCGCGCGGACCTGGCGTGGCCCGACCGGCGGGTGATCGTCGAGTTCGACGGCGACGTCCACCGTGAGCGGGACGTCTTCGTCAGCGACCTGCGTCGGCAGAACCGCCTGGTCGCCGCTGGGTGGACGGTCCTGCGCTTCACCTCCGCCGACGTCCTCGGCCGGCCCGACGAGGTCATCGCGGAGATCCGCCGGGCCCTGCGCTGACGAGATCGGCGGTCTCGTGGCCATCGCCGGCTCATCGCCACGAGACCGCCGATCTCGGGGCGACAGGGCGTCCCGGTACGCTCGGGAGCCGTGCCGCAGGTGGTCGTCGACATCGTCCTCAAGCCGGAGATCTCCGACCCCCAGGGCCAGGCGGTGCTCGGCGCACTGGGCCGGCTGGGGCACACCCGGGTGACCGGCGTCCGCCAGGGCAAGCACTTCGTCCTCGACGTCGAGGGCACGCCCGACCGGGCCGAGCTGGAGCAGATCGCCGAGACGCTGCTGGCCAACCCGGTCATCGAGGACGTCGAGCTGCACCTGCCCACCGACTGACGAGGACCCCCGTGCGCATCGGTGTCATCACCTTCCCGGGCTCCCTGGACGACGTCGACGCCGCCCGCGCGGTGCGCCTCGCCGGAGCCGAGCCGGTCTCCCTCTGGCACGCCGACCACGACCTGAGGGACGTCGACGCCGTCGTCCTCCCCGGCGGGTTCTCCTACGGCGACTACCTGCGCGCCGGCGCGATCGCCGCCCGGTCGCCGCTGGTGCAGGACGTCGTGCAGGCCGCGAGGAGCGGCCTCCCGGTGCTCGGCATATGCAACGGCTTCCAGGTGCTGTGCGAGGCGGGCCTGCTGCCGGGCGCGCTCACCCGCAACAGCCACCTGCACTTCCGCAACCGGGACCAGCGGCTGCGCATCGAGCGGGCCGACACCGCGTGGACCTCGGACTACGCGTCCGGCCAGGAGATCGTGGTGCCGGTCAAGAACGGTGAGGGCCGCTACGTCGCCGCCCCGGCCGACCTCGAGCGACTGGAGGGCGAGGGCCGGGTCGCGGTGCGCTACGTCGGCGGCAACCCCAACGGCAGCCTGCGCGACATCGCCGGTGTCACCAGTGACGACGGCCGGGTGGTCGGGCTGATGCCCCACCCCGAGCACGCCGTCGAGGAGCTCACCGGGCCGTCGACCGACGGGCTCGGCTTCTTCACCAGCGTCCTGAAGGCGGTCGTCGGCGCATGACCGAGTCGGCCACCGCGGGCCTCTCCGACCTCGACACCGGCCCCGGGCCGCTGTCGCACCGGCTCGACACCGTCGCGCTCGCGCAGAGCTCGCCCGACCTCGAGCAGCCCTACGCCGAGCTGGGACTGAAGAGCGACGAGTACGCCCGCATCCGCGACATCCTCGGCCGCCGCCCCACCACCGCCGAGCTGGCCATGTACTCGGTCATGTGGAGCGAGCACTGCTCCTACAAGAGCTCGAAGGTGCACCTGCGCCGCTTCGGCGACCTGCCCCGCGGCGAGCACCTGCTCGTCGGCATCGGCGAGAACGCCGGCGTGGTCGACGTCGGCGACGGTTACGCGGTCACCTTCAAGGTCGAGAGCCACAACCACCCCAGCTACGTCGAGCCCTACCAGGGCGCGGCCACCGGCGTCGGCGGGATCGTCCGCGACATCCTCACCATGGGCGCGCGGCCGGTGGCGGTCATGGACTCGCTGCGGTTCGGCCCGGCCGACGCACCCGACACCGCCCGCGTGCTGCCCGGCGTCGTCGCCGGCGTCGGCGGCTACGGCAACTGCCTCGGGCTGCCCAACATCGGCGGCGAGCTGCTCTTCGACGACTGCTACGCCGGGAATCCGCTGGTCAACGCCCTGTGCGTCGGCGTCATGCGGCACGAGGACGTGCGGCTGGCCAAGGCCGAGGGCGTCGGCAACAAGGTCGTCCTGTTCGGCGCCCGCACCGGCGGTGACGGCATCGGCGGCGTCAGCGTGCTGGCCAGCGAGACCTTCGACGAGGAGGGCCCCGCCAAGCGCCCGAGCGTGCAGGTCGGCGACCCGTTCACCGAGAAGCTGCTCATCGAGGCGTGCCTGGAGATCTTCGCGGCCGACCTGGTCACCGGGATCCAGGACCTCGGCGGCGCCGGACTGTCCTGCGCGACGTCGGAGCTGGCCAGCGCCGGCACCGGCGGCATGCACGTCGACCTCGACCGCGTCCCGCTGCGCGACAGCACCCTGACGCCGGCCGAGATCCTGATGAGCGAGTCGCAGGAGCGCATGTGCGCGATCGTCGAGCCGGCGAAGGTCGCCGACTTCCTCGCCGTCTGCGAGCGGTGGGACGTGCTCGCCACCGTCATCGGTGAGGTCACCGACGGCGACCGGCTCACCGTCGACTGGCACGGCGAGCGCATCGTCGACGTCCCGCCGCGCACCGTCGCCCACGAGGGCCCGGTCTACGAGCGGCCGATGCGGCGCCCCGCCGACCTCGACGACCTGCACGCCGACGACCCCGGCGCGCTGCCCCGGCCGGCCACGCCGGAGGAGCTGGCCGCGCACTGGCTGGCGCTCGTCGCCCGTCCCGACGGCGCGGACAAGACGTGGGTCACCGAGCAGTACGACCGCTACGTGCGCGGCAACACCGTGCTGGCCCAGCCCGACGACGCCGGCGTCGTCCGGATCGACGAGGACACCCACCGCGGCATCGCGCTGAGCCTCGACGGCAACGCTCGCTTCGCCCGCCTCGACCCCTACACCGGCGCGCAGCTCAACCTCGCCGAGGCCTACCGCAACGTCGCCGTCACCGGCGCCCGCCCGCTGGCGGTCACCAACTGCCTGAACTTCGGCTCCCCGGAGGAGCCCGAGGTCATGTGGCAGTTCGCCGAGGCCGTCCGCGGCCTCGCCGACGCCTGCCGCGACCTGGGCCTGCCGGTCACCGGCGGCAACGTCAGCCTCTACAACCAGACCGGCGACGTCGCCATCGACCCGACGCCGGTCATCGGGGTGCTCGGCGTGCACGACGACGTCCGCCACCGCGTGCCCACCGGCTGGCGGGCCGACGGCGAGACCGTGCTGCTGCTGGGCCGGACCCGGCCGGAGTTCGGCGGGTCGGCCTGGGCGTCCGTGGCCCACGGCCACCTCGGCGGCCGCCCGCCCGCGGTCGACCTCGAGGCCGAGCGGACGCTGGGTGAGGTGCTCGGGGCGCTGGGCCGGGAGGGCCTGGTCGGCTCCGCGCACGACCTCGCCGACGGCGGCCTGGCGCAGGCGCTGGCCGAGTCGGCGCTGCGGTACGGCGTGGGCGCCCGGCTGGCGCTCGGCGACGACCCGTTCACCGCCCTGTTCAGCGAGTCCGGCGCCCGGGCCGTCGTCACCACGACCGACCCCGAGGCGGTGCGCGCCACCGCCGAGTGGGCCGGGGTGACCGTGACCGAGCTCGGCACCACCGGCGGGGACGCGCTCACCGTCGACGGCGTCGCCGAGCTGCCGCTGGCCGAGCTGCGCGCCGCCTGGACGGCCACCCTGCCCGCGCTGTTCGGCACGCCCGAGGCCACCGTGGGCACCGTGCCGGCGGGCACCGTCCCCACGAGCTGATGCCCGGCCGGCAGCCGATCCCCGCCGACGAGCTGCGCGCCGCCGTCGACGCCGTCCGCCCGTGGCTGGTCGGCGAGGCCGACCAGCCGGCCCGGCCGGTGCTCGGCGCGGCGGTGAAGACCAGCGCGCGCTGGCTGGCCCAGCAGGTGCCGGGCCGGTCGGTGGAACTGCGGGTGCCGCCGCACGTCGCCGTCCAGCTCGTGCCGGGACCGCGGCACACCCGCGGGACGCCGCCCAACGTCGTCGAGACCGACGCGGCGACCTGGCTGCGGCTGGCCACGGGGGAGACGACCTGGGCCGACGCCGTGGACAGCGGCGCGGTCAGCGCCAGCGGCAACCGCGCCGACCTGTCGGCGCACCTGCCGCTGCCGCCCCTGCGCCGGTCCTGAGCCCGTGCACTTCCGCGGAAGTGCACGGAGGGCCTCAGCCGGTGAAGAGCGTGAGCGCGGTCTTCACGGTCTGGAACAGGCCGTAGGCGAGCGGGACGCCGACCAGCGTCCAGGCGAACGCGATCAGCCCGACCGGGGTGTGCACCGGCCGCTGGTCACCGGCGGACTGCTCGCTCGAGATCGACGTGCTCATCGGACGGTGCTCCGTTCGCGGGTCGAGGCAGTGGCGGGGCTGTCGGCGTGCCGGGGCTCGTGCCACTTGCTGGCCACCGGGCGCACCAGCAGGTTGGCGACGAACCCGATGGCGAGCAGGCCGACCATGATGAACAGCGCCGGCCGGTAGTTGGCGGCGACCAGGCTGCCCGGCTCGCCCTGGGTGTCGAGGACGCTGTTGACGATGAGCGGCCCGGCGACGCCGGCGGCCGACCACGCGGTGAGCAGCCGGCCGTGGATGGCACCCACCTGGTAGGTGCCGAACAGGTCGCGCAGGTACGCCGGGATGGTGGCGAAACCGCCGCCGTAGAACGAGATGATCACCGCGGCGAGCAGCACGAACACCCAGGTGGCGCTGCTGCCGATGGTGGCCAGCGCGACGTAGAGCACCAGGCCGACGCCGAGGTAGACCATGTAGATCGGCTTGCGGCCGATGTAGTCCGACGTCGAGGACCACACGAACCGGCCGGCCATGTTGAACAGCGACAGGACGCCGACGAAGCCGGCCGCGGCGGTCGCGGCGACCGTCGAGGTGTCGCCGGTGCGGAAGAAGTCCTGGATCATCGGGGCGGCCTGCTCGAGGATCCCGATGCCCGCGGTGACGTTGCAGAACAGCACCGTCCACAGCAGCCAGAACTGCGGCGTCTTGACCGCGTTCCTCGCCGACACGCTCTCGGTGGTGACCAGCGCCTTCTGCTTGATCGTCGACGGGTCGAAACCGGCCGGCTTCCAGCCCTCGGCGGGCACCCGCACCAGGAAGGCGCCGAACATCATGAAGACCAGGTAGACGGCGGCGAAGGTGAAGAACAGCGCGGCCACCGCGCCCCCGTTGGGCACCGAGCCCTGCGTGCTGGGGTCGTAGGAGGGGTCGTACCAGCTCATCAGCTGCCGGGACAGCGGCGAGGCGACGAGCGCGCCACCGCCGAAGCCCATGATCGCCATGCCGGTGGCCAGGCCCGGGCGGTCGGGGAACCACTTGATCAGCGTGGAGACCGGCGAGATGTAGCCGATGCCCAGGCCGATGCCGCCGATGACGCCGTAGCCCAGGTAGAGCAGCCACAGCTGGCGGGTCTCGATGCCCAGCCCGCCCACGAGGAAGCCGGTGACCCAGAGGCAGGCCGCGGTGAACATCGCCGCCCGCGGGCCGTTGCGGTCCACCCACGTCCCGAACAGCGCGGCCGACAGGCCCAGCATCACGATGGCGATCGAGAAGACGATCCCGATCGCGGTCTGCGTGGTCTGGAAGTCCTCGACCAGGGCGGTCTTGTAGACGCTCGTGGCGTACGCCTGGCCGATGCACAGGTGCACCGCCAGCGCCGCCGGCGGGATGAGCCAGCGGTTGAAGCCGGGGCGGGCGACGATCCGCTCACGCCGCAGGAAGCCGGGTAGCGCCACGGTGACCTCCGCTCGGTCGGGACGGCCGGCCCCGCACGGGTCCTGACCAGTCGAGAACGCTACGTCGGTGTCCCGGAACCCGCGCGTCGAGCAGGTCCTGACCAGCGGGAGCGGGGCCGACGGCGGCGCCCGTAGGGTCAGCGCATGGCCTACGAGGTGAGGGGCGTGGTCGCCCGCAGCAAGGGTGCTCCGGTGAGCGTCGAGACGGTCGTCGTGCCCGATCCCGGGCCCGGGGAGGCGGTGGTCGACGTGCAGGCCTGCGGGGTGTGCCACACCGACCTGCACTACCGCGAGGGCGGCATCACCGACGAGTACCCGTTCCTGCTCGGCCACGAGGCCGCCGGGACCGTGGCGGCCGTCGGCGAGGGCGTCACCAACGTCGCGGTCGGCGACTTCGTGGTCCTGAACTGGCGCGCGGTGTGCGGGCAGTGCCGCGCCTGCCTCAAGGGCCAGGTGCACTACTGCTTCGACACGCACAACGCGGCGCAGAAGATGACCCTGACCGACGGCACCGAGCTGTCGCCGGCGCTGGGCATCGGCGCGTTCGTGGAGAAGACGCTGGTCCACTCCGGGCAGTGCACGAAGGTCGACCCCGGGACCCCCGCCACCGCCGCGGGGCTGCTCGGCTGCGGCGTGATGGCCGGCGTCGGCGCCGCGATCAACACCGGCGGCGTGCAGCGCGGCGAGTCCGTCGCCGTCTTCGGCTGCGGCGGCGTCGGCGACGCCGCCATCGCCGGGGCGAGGCTGGCCGGGGCGACGACGATCGTCGCCGTCGACGTCGACGACCGGAAGCTGGAGTGGGCGAAGCAGTTCGGCGCCACCCACACCGTCAACTCGCGGTCCACCGACGCCGTCGAGGCGATCAAGGGGTACACCGGCGGGTTCGGCGTCGACGTCGCCATCGACGCCGTCGGCCGTCCGGAGGTGTTCGAGCAGGCCTTCTACGCCCGCGACCTCGCCGGCCGCGTCGTCCTCGTCGGGGTCCCGACGCCGGACATGCAGCTGACCCTGCCGATGATCGAGCTGTTCGGCCGCGGCGGGGCGCTGAAGTCCTCCTGGTACGGCGACTGCCTGCCCAGCCGCGACTTCCCGATGCTGGCCGACCTGCACCGGCAGGGCCGCTTCCCGCTGGCCGACTTCGTCACCGAGACCATCGGCCTCGACGACGTCGAGGCCGCGTTCGAGAAGATGCACAAGGGCGAGGTGCTGCGCAGCGTGGTGGTGCTCTGATGACCGCCCGCATCGAGAAGGCCGTGGTCAGCGGGGTGTTCAGCCTCGACGGGCAGGACTTCGACGTCGACAACAACGTCTGGCTGGTCGGCGACGACGACGAGGTGCTCGTGATCGACGCGCCGCACCGGGTCAAGCCGATCGTCGAGGCGGTCGGCGGGCGGCGGGTGACCGCGATCGTGCTCACGCACGGGCACAACGACCACGTCACGGCGGCGGTCGACCTGCGGGCGGCCACCGGCGCGCCGATCTGGTTCCACCCCGCCGACCGGATGCTGTGGGAGATGGTGCACCCCGACGCCACCCCCGACGAGGACCTCGCCGAGGGCACCCGGTTCCGGGTGGCCGGCACGTCGCTGACCGCGCTGCACACCCCCGGTCACTCGCCGGGCAGCACCTGCCTGCACGCACCCGACCTGGCCGCCGTCTTCACCGGCGACACGCTCTTCTCCGGCGGGCCGGGCGCGACGGGGCGCAGCTTCAGCGACCACCCGACCATCGTGCGGTCGATCCGCAGCAAGCTGCTGACCCTGCACGGCGACACCGTGGTGCACACCGGCCACGGCGAGGACACCCGCATCTCCGCCGAGCTCGGCACCGTCCGGTAGGACGGCGCCGGACGGCGGTCACGCGGGGTCGGCGTCCCGCGTCGCGCTCTCCCCGCCGGGCCGGTCGTCCGGGGCCGACGACCGCTCCAGCCGCTGGCGGATCGCCGCCACGTTCAGCGCGAGGTCCTCGAGCGCCTCGACGGCGCGGGTGGCCAGCGCGAACGAGAGGTTCTCGCGCCGCTCCTCGGCGGTGGGCTCACGGCGGCGCTCCCACGAGGACGGGCCCCGCTCGGTGGCCCGCGCCCAGGGGTCGTCGTCGCCGCGGGACTGCTCGAACAGCCCGCGCAGCATCCGCTGGGCCATCTCGAGGAACTCAGCCGGGTCGGGCCGGTCGCTGCTCATGTCTGATCCTCTCTGGTGCGTGCCGAGGGTCAACGCGCCGAACCGGGCTCGGGTTCCACCGGCGGTGACCGGCGGGCCGACCTGGGCGGACCCCGCGGGGGTGGTCACGGTCACGGCGCGATCGGCTGGTGCCCCCGGGGTCGCGCGTAGGCTCATGGGGTGCCTCGCGGTGACGGACGCTTGACGCAGGCCCTCGACCCCCACGCCCCCGGACCCCAGGACGCCTGCGGTGTCTTCGGCGTCTGGGCGCCGGGGGAGGAGGTCGCCAAGCTGACCTACTTCGGTCTCTACGCGCTCCAGCACCGCGGTCAGGAGGCGGCGGGCATCGCGGTCTCCGACGGCGCGTCGGTCGTCGTCTACAAGGACCTCGGGCTGGTCAGCCAGGTGTTCGACGAGTCGACGCTGGGCAGCCTGCGCGGCCACCTCGCCGTCGGCCACACCCGGTACTCCACCACCGGCTCCTCCACCTGGGAGAACGCCCAGCCGACGTTCCGCACCACCGACGCCGGCACCGGCCTGGCGCTGTGCCACAACGGCAACCTGGTCAACACCGCCGAGCTGGCGAGCAGGGCGGCCGACGCCGGCGTCCCCGGCGCCTTCACCGCCAGCACCGACTCCGACCTGGTCACCTCGCTCATCGCCGCCCGGCCCGACATGAGCGTCGAGGCGGCGGCCATGGAGGTGCTCCCGCAGCTGCGCGGCGCCTTCAGCCTCACCTTCATGGACGAGGACACCCTCTACGCCGCCCGTGACCCGCAGGGCGTCCGCCCGCTGGTGCTCGGCCGGCTCGAGCGCGGCTGGGTGGTCGCCAGCGAGACCGCGGCCCTCGACATCGTGGGTGCCTCCGTCGTCCGCGAGGTCGAGCCCGGCGAGCTGCTCGCCATCGACGAGAACGGGCTGCGCAGCCAGCACTTCGCCGTCGCCGAGCCCAAGGGCTGCGTGTTCGAGTACGTCTACCTCGCCCGCCCCGACACCACGATCGGCGGCCGCAGCGTGCACGCCGCCCGGGTCGAGATCGGCCGCCGGCTGGCGAAGGAGCACCCGGCCGACGCCGACCTGGTGATCCCGGTCCCGGAGTCCGGCACCCCGGCCGCCGTCGGGTACGCCGAGGCCAGCGGCATCCCCTACGGGCTGGGCCTGGTCAAGAACTCCTACGTCGGGCGCACGTTCATCCAGCCCAGCCAGACCATCCGGCAGCTGGGCATCCGCCTGAAGCTCAACCCGCTGCGCGACGTCATCCGCGGCAAGCGGCTGGTCGTCGTCGACGACTCGATCGTGCGCGGGAACACCCAGCGCGCGCTGATCCGCATGCTCCGCGAGGCCGGCGCGGTCGAGGTGCACGTCCGGATCTCCAGCCCGCCGGTGAAGTGGCCCTGTTTCTACGGCATCGACTTCGCCAGCCGCGCCGAGCTGGTCGCCAACGGCCTCGACGTCGACGGCGTGCGCGCCTCGATCAACGCCGACTCCCTCGGCTACGTCTCCGAGCAGGGGCTGATCACCGCGACCGAGCAGCCGGCCACCCGGCTGTGCACCGCCTGCTTCACCGGCGAGTACCCGATCCCGCTGGCCGAGACGGGCGGGCTGGGCAAGCACGTGCTCGAGGGGATCGAGCGCCGGGTCGACGACCAGCGCGCGGTCAGCGGGTGGACCGGCCGGCAGGCCGGCAGCCCCACGGTGGCCGGCGGCGCCGACGAGGCCCTGCGCCGTCCGTGAGCGGGGGCGAGTTCACCTACGCCGCGTCCGGCGTCGACATCGACGCGGGTGAGCGCGCCGTCACCCTCATGCGGACGGCGGTCGAGCGGACCCGGCGTCCCGAGGTCGTGGGCGGCCTCGGTGGCTTCGCCGGGCTGTTCGCGCTCGACACCGCCCGCTACCGGCGGCCGCTGCTGGCCTCCTCCACCGACGGCGTCGGCACGAAGATCGCGCTGGCGCGGCAGTTGGACCGGCACGACACCGTGGGCATCGACCTGGTCGCGATGGTCGTCGACGACCTGGTGGCCTGCGGCGCCGAGCCGCTGTTCCTGCAGGACTACGTGGCCTGCGGGAAGGTCGTCCCCGAGCGCATCGCCGCGATCGTCACCGGCATCGCGGCCGGCTGCGAGCAGGCCGGCGCCTCGCTGGTGGGCGGGGAGACCGCCGAGCACGGCGACCTCATGGACCCCGACGAGTACGACCTGGCCGCCACCGCGGTCGGCGTCGTCGAGGCCGACGCGGTGCTGGGTCCCGAGCGGGTCGGCGACGGCGACGCCGTGGTGGCGATGGCCGCCAGCGGCTTCCACTCCAACGGCTACTCGCTGGTCCGCCGCGTGGTCGCCGCCGCCGGTCTCGACCTCGGCGCCACCCCGGCCGGCCTGGACCGCCCGCTGGGCGACGTGCTGCTCGAGCCCACCCGCATCTACGCGCTCGACTGCCTGGCGCTCGTGGCCGAGCTCGGTGTCGACGGCGTGCACGCCCTCGCGCACGTCACCGGCGGAGGCCTGGCCGGCAACACCGCGCGGGTCGTACCTGACGGGCTGGAGGCCGTGCTCGACCGCGGCACCTGGGCGCTGCCCGCGGCCGTGTCGCTGCTCGAGGAGCACGGCGTGCCGCGGACGGAGTCCGAGCGCGCGTTCAACTGCGGCGTGGGCATGGTCGCCGTCGTCGCGGCCGGGGCCGCCGACCGCGCCGTCGCCCTGCTCACCGAGCGCGGCGTGCCGGCGTGGGTGGCCGGGACCGTGCGCACCGGAGGCACCGGCACACGCCTGGTGGGCCGCTACCAGTGAGGACGGCACGCACCGCCGTCCCTCGCAGGACGACGGTGCGTGGCGCTCAGCGGTGCGGCGTGCTCAGGGGACCGGCGGTCAGCCGACCGTCAGCGACTGGCCGCCCAGTCGTCGTCGGCGTCGTCGTCCGCCCAGCGGTCGGTGTACTCGTCGTCGTCCTCGTCGTCGTCCTTGGCCGCCGGAGCGGTGTACGTCGACGGAGAACCGGCCAGCTCGCGCTGCAGCGCGGAGAGGTCGGTGTTCGGTGAGCTGTACTTGAGCTCACGGGCCACGCGTGTCTGCTTGGCCTTCGCTCGGCCGCGCCCCATCGGCTCGACCCCCTCATAACGGAGAACGGGAGCCCAGCTCACGGGCTGGACGGCCCGCGTGGCGACCCCGACTGAGTGACTGTGTCTTGACCAAGACTACGACACGAGACGGGCGCGGGCACGGGTCCTCCCCCCGCCGTCCCCCGACCGGGGCGTGGTGATGGCCACGCCCCGGTCGCAGCGGGTCCGCCGCGGTCAGCGGGGGAGGCGGATGGTGGCCAGCCGGCCCACCGCACGGATGCGCTCCTCGGCCAGCCGGTCGGCGGCCACGGCCGGGGAGACGCCCTCGGCCTCGGCGGTCTCGAAGACCCGCAGGGCGACGTCGAAGATGCCGGCCGCCTTGGCCTCGGCGCGCGCGAAGGAGAAGCCGTGCCGCTCGTCCTCGACCTGGATGACGCCGCCGGCGTTCACCAGGTAGTCGGGGGCGTAGAGGATCCCGCGCTTGGTCAGCTGGTCGGGGATGCCCTCGTGCGCCAGCTGGTTGTTGGCGCCGCCGCAGACGATCTCCGCGGCCAGCACGGCCACCGTCTCGTCGTCGAGGGCGCCGCCGAGCGCGCACGGCGCGTACACGTCGGCCGGCGTGCTCACCAGCGTGGCGGTGTCGGAGACGGCGTCGACCCCGGGGTGCCGGGCGAGCACCCGTTCGACGGCGGCGGTGTCGACGTCGGTGACCACGACGTCGGCGCCGTCGTTGACCAGCCGGTCGACCAGCCAGCTGCCCACCTTGCCGACGCCGGCGACGGCGACCGTGCGCCCGGCCAGCGACGCGGTGCCCCAGCGGTGCTGCGCGGCCGCGCGCATGCCCTGGAAGACGCCGAAGGCGGTGAGCACCGAGGAGTCACCGCAGCCCCCGTAGACCTCGGAGCGGCCGTGGGCGAATCGCGTCTCGCGGGCCACCAGGTCGAGGTCGGCGTTGGTGGTGCCGACGTCGCAGGCGGTCAGGTACCGGCCGCCCAGGGACTCGACGAACCGGCCGTAGGCGCGCAGCAGCGGCTCGGTCTTGTCGGTGCGGGGGTCTCCGATGACCACGGCCTTGCCCCCGCCGAGGTCGAGCCCGGCGAGGCTGTTCTTGTACGACATCGCCCGGGCCAGCCGCAGCGCGTCGGCGACCGCCTCGTCCTCGCTGGCGTAGGGGTGGAACCGGGTGCCGCCCAGGGCCGGGCCCAGCGCGGTGGAGTGGATCGCGATCACCGCCCGCAGGCCCGAGGCCGGATCGGAGCAGAAGACCACCTGTTCGGTGCCGGAGGCGAGGACGTCCACGTCCGCCGAGCCTAGAGTGCAGCTCCGGCCGGACGTGACGCCGGACTCAGTATCTCAAGGTTCCCCTTCCCGTTGTCGACAAGTCGTGTGACGGAAAGGCGGTGACCCCCCGGCGCGGTCACGGTGTGACTCCCGTGCCGCGTGTTGCCTCCGTGACACGCTGTGGCTGGTGCGACGCTGGCCCGGCCCACCTGCCCCCCTCTGCTCCAGGGAGCGCTCGATGCTGCAGTGCCGACCCGGCCGGCGACCTCCCCGTCGCCCCGCCACGGCCCGCACGCACCGCCGGCCGGCCCGCGCCGTGCTGGCCGCACTGCTCACCGGCGTGGTCCTGCTCGGGACCGCCGGGCCGGCGTCGGCCGTGCCGCCACCGCCGCCCAACCCGACCGACGAGGAGATCACCGGCGCGCAGGCCGCGCAGGACGCCGCCGCGGCCGAGGTCGGTCGGTTGCAGGCCGAGGTCGCCCTCGCCCAGACCGAGCTCGAGCGGCTCGGCGTGCAGGCCGAGGCCGCCGGCACCGCCTACCTGGCCGCCGAGGAGGCCCTGGCGCTGGCACAGGCAGCCGCGGACCAGGCGGCTGCCGACCTCACGGCCGCGGCCGCCGCCGTCGACGCCGCGATCGCCCGCATCGGCGGCTTCGCGCACGACAGCTACATGAACGGGTCCACCCTCACCACCGCGGCCGCGCTGCTGGACTCCGCCGGCCCGGGTGAGCTGATCCAGCGGGCCGCGATGCTCGACTACGTCGCCGACACGCAGGTCGACGTGCTCGAGGAACTCGAGATCGCCCGTGTCCGGCAGGCCAACGCCGAGTCCTCGGCCCGGGTCACCCGCGACCAGATGGCCGCCGCGGAGGAGGAGGCGGCCGCCGCCAAGGCCGCCGCCGACGCGCAGCTGGCCGCGCAGCAGCAGGCGGTCGCGGCCGCCGAGGCGAACAAGGCCGCCCTCGACCAGCAGTTGCAGGACGCCCAGATCCGGCTGCTGGAGCTGCAGGGGGCGCGGGACGCCTACGCCGAGTGGCAGCGGCAGAAGGAGGCCGAGGAGGCCGCGGCCGCCGCGGCTGCGGCCCGTGCCGCGGAGGAGGCCGCCGCCGCGGCCGCGGCCGCCCGCGCCGCCGCGGCCGCCGCGGCCGCCGCTCCGGCGCCGACCTCGTCCTCGTCCTCGTCCTCGGCCTCGGCCGGCAGCAGCGCCCCGGTCAGCGGGTCGGGCTACGTCAAGCCCACCTCCGGGCGCACGTCGAGCTGCTACGGCATGCGCTGGGGCGTGCTGCACGGCGGCGTCGACATCGCCGCCCCGATCGGCACGCCCATCTACGCCGCGACCTCCGGCACCGTGGTCCGCACCGGCCCGGCGACCGGCTTCGGCCTGGCCGTCTACATCCGCGGCTCCGACGGCGCGGTCACCGTGTACGGCCACGTCAACACCGAGTACGTCCAGGCCGGTGAGCGGGTGGTCGCCGGGGAGCTCATCGCCGAGGTCGGCAACCGTGGCCAGTCCACCGGGCCGCACCTGCACTTCGAGGTCCACCCGTCGGGTGCCATGTACGGCGGCCAGGTCGACCCGGTGCCGTGGCTGCGGGCCCGCGGGGTGAGCATCAGCGGCTGCTGACCCGCACGGACGACGACGGCCCGTCCCCCGCGTGTGCGGGGGACGGGCCGTTCGTCGTCCGGGCCTCCTGCGGAGGTCCCCGCCTAGCTCGTGGGGGCGGCCGCGGTGCAGTTGGCCTGCGTGAACTGCTGGACGGCGGTGCCGTCGGGGCCGTTGGCCACGCCGACGAACTCCTGGGCGGCCGTCTGCAGCTGGGCCTGGCCCTCGGGGGTGCTGATGTCGATCGAGCCGGCCTGGTCGGCGAAGGTCTGCACGGCGTCGCCCACGACCTGCCACGACGAGGCGATCTCCGCCGGCGGCTGGACGGCGTCGAACGCGCCGGCGGCCTGCTGCAGCAGGGGCGGCAGCTGCTCGGGCGTGGCGGCGCCGAGCTGGTTGCCCAGCTCGTTGAACTCGGCGGCCTGGGCGCAGAACTCGGCGACGGCGGGGTCGTCGCTCGTGGTCGGGGCCGGGCTGCTGGTCTCGCTCGGGGACGGCGAGGACGACGACGCGCTCGACGAGCTGGTGTCGGCGCTGGTGGACTCCGCGGCCTCCTCGCCCTCGGACCCTCCTCCGCTGCAGGAGGTGAGCAGGACGGCGGCAGCCGCGGCGACCAGCGCGGAGCGGGAGCGGGACGTCAGGGAACGCATGCGGCGAGGCTAGCCGCCGGGCGGGCGGCCCGCCCCGCCGCGCGGCTACCGTGCCGGACGTGCGCGCCCCGGCAGACCCCCGTGTCACGTGGGACCTCCCCCGCCCCGGTTCGCTGCCCCGGACGGCGGAGCTGGAGCCGCTGGTCACCCGGGTGCTGGCGCCCAACCCCTCGGGGATGACCCTCGACGGCACCAACACCTACGTCGTCGGCGCACCCGGCAGCGGGCAGGCGGTCCTGGTCGACCCCGGGCCCGACGACCCCGCCCACCTGGCCGCGGTGGAGGCGGCGCTGGCCGCCCGCGACGCCCGCTGCGTGGCCGTCCTCGTCACCCACCACCACGTCGACCACGCCGAGGCCGCGCAGCCGTGGGGCGCCCGGCTCGGCGCGCAGGTGGGCGCGGCCGACCCGGCCGTGGCCGGACCCCGCGGCCGGGTGCTCGAGGCGGGCGAGCGGCTGCGCCTGGCCGGCACCGTCCTCGGGGTCGTGCCCACGCCCGGGCACACCGCCGACCACCTGGCCTTCCGGCTGGAGTCCGGCGCGGTGCTGGTCGGCGACCACGTGCTCGGCCGCGGCACCTCGGTGGTCACCCACCCCGAGGGGGACGTGGTGGCCTACCTGGAGTCGCTGCGCCGGGTGCACGACCTCGGCCCCAGCGCGCTGTACTGCGGGCACGGCCCCGAGCTGACCGAGGACCCGGGCGCCGTCCTCGACTACTACCGCGCCCACCGCGCGTTCCGGGAGGCGCAGCTGCTCGCGGCGCTGGTGCGCGGCGCCGGCACGGTCGACGCGCTCGTGGCCGACGTCTACGCGGGGGTGCCGCGGGAGCTGTGGCCGGCGGCGGCACAGTCGACCCGCGCCACGCTGGCCAAGCTCGCCGCGGACGGGCACGTCGTCGTCGACGGCGACCGCGTCACGCTGCCGTGACCGCGGGCGTCGCGGTCGTCCGGGCCGCCGACAGCGAGCGTGACCAGCGGCGCGCCGCGGCGGCGCTGCGCTCGGCCGGCCTGCGCGCCGGTGACCGGCTCCTGGTGTCGGCCGCGTCGTCGCCGGCCCTGCTCGCCGTCGTCCTGGGGGCGCTGCGGACCGGGATCGTGCCCGTGGTGCTCGACCCGGCGCTGCCGCAGGCCGAGCGGGCGGCGCTGGCCGCCGACGCCGACCCGGCCCTCGACGTCGGGGACGAGCCCGGCCGGCTGCTCGCCGGCCGGGACGGTGCGGACCTCGCCGACGTGCCGCTGGCCCGGCCGATGCACTACACGTCGGGGACCACCGGGCGGCGCAAGGGCGTGTGGTCCGGCGTCCTGGACGACGCCGACGCGCGCGCCCTGGCCGCCGAGGAGATCGACCTGTGGGGCTTTGCCCTCACCGACCGGCACCTGGTCCTCTCGCCGCTGCACCACTCCGCGCCGCTGCGCTTCGCCGTCTCCACCCTGTTGGCCGGCGGCGAGGTGCTGCTGCCCGGGCCGTTCGACGCCGCCCGGGTCGCCGCGGCGATCGGCCGCCACGCCCCGACGACGACGTTCTGCGTGCCCACGCACCTGCGCCGGCTGCTGGCCCGCGACGACGTCGACTGGTCCTCGTTCCGCCGGCTCGTGCACGCCGGTGCGCCCTGCCCCGAGCCGCTGAAGCGGGTGGTGCTCGGCGCGCTCCCGGCGGGCTCCGTGTGGGAGTTCTACGGCTCCACGGAGGCGCAGTTCACCGTCTGCTCCCCGGAGGACTGGCTCGCGCACCCCGGCAGCGTGGGCCGGGCCCGCCCGGGCCGGCGGCTGGAGACCGACGACCGCGGGCAGCTGTGGTGCGCCGTCCCGCGCTGGGCGCGGTTCGAGTACTGGCGGGCACCGGAGAAGACGGCGGCGGCCTGGCGGGGCGACCGGGTGACCGTCGGCGACCTCGGACGCGTCGATCCCGACGGCACCGTGTGGCTCGACGGCCGCCGCGAGGACCTGGTCATCTCCGGCGGGGTGAACGTCTACCCGGCCGAGGTGGAGGCGGTCCTCGACGCGCACCCGGACGTGGTGGAGAGCGCGGTGGTCGGCGTCGCCGACGAGGAGTGGGGCCAACGGGTGGTCGCGGCCTACGTGGGCAGCGCCGAGCCGGCCGAAGTCGGCGCCTGGGCGCGGGAGCGGTTGGCCCCGGCCAAGCGGCCCAAGAGCCTGCACCGGGTGGGGGAGCTCCCGCGCACCTCCACCGGCAAGGTGCGCCGGCTGGACCTGCCGGGGGTCCTGGGCCTGTGACCGGGGAGGCCGACGTCGTCGTGGTCGGCGCGGGCTCGGCCGGCTGCGCGCTGGCCGCCCGCCTCGCCGACGCCGGCCGGTCGGTCCTGCTGCTCGAGGCGGGCGCCGACCACGCCCGGCCCGGCGACTTCCCGCCGGACCTGCGCGACGCCGCCACGCTGCGCGCCGCCGTCCCCGGGCACCCGGCCAGCTGGTCGCTGACCACCGAGCTGACCCCCGGCGTGCGCGCCCCGCTGCCCCGCGGGCGGGTGGTCGGCGGGTCCAGCGCCGTCAACGGCGGCTACTTCGTCCGGGCCACGCCCGCCGACCACGCCGGGTGGGCCGCCGCGGGCAACGACCTGTGGAGCCTGGAGGCCACGCTGCCGGCCTGGTGCCGGCTCGAGGACGACCGGCAGTACGGCCACCGGCCCGGGCACGGCAGCGGCGGGCCGGTGCCGGTCACCCGGCCCACCGGCCGGTCGCCGCTGGCCGACGCGTTCGCCGCCGCGGCCGCCGAGCTCGGCGTCCCCGCGGAGCCGGACAAGAACGCCGGCGGCCCGCCCGGGTACGGACCGGTGCCCCTGACCGTCGACGGCGGCACGCGCGTCAACACCGCGATGGCCTACCTCTCCCCCCGGCGCGGCTCCCCGCGGCTGACCGTGCGGGGCGGGGTCCGGGTGCGGCGGGTGCTGGTGGAGCGCAGCCGCGCCGTGGGGGTCGACACCGACGCCGGGCCGGTGCGGGCGGCCGAGGTGGTGCTCGCGGCCGGCGCCGTGGGTTCGCCGCACCTGCTGCTGCTGTCGGGCATCGGGCCGGCCGCCGAGCTGCGGGCGCTCGGGATCGACGTCGTCGCCGACCTGCCGGAGGTGGGCGCCGACCTCAGCGACCACCCGCTGGTCCACCTGCCCTGGGTGCCCGTCACCGGCCTGCCGGCGGGCGACTGGCCGCTGCCGCTGCACGGCGTCCTCAACGCCACCTCGTCGGACTCGCCGGTGCCCGGTGACCTCGAGGTGCTGCCCTGGCTGCGGCCCTGGGGTGTGGTGGTCCCCGGCAGCGGCGGGGACGCCCGCACGCTGTCGCTGAGCGCCGGGCTGTACCGGGAGGAGAGCCGCGGCCGGCTGTCACTGCTCTCGGCCGACCCCGCCGCGGCGCCGCGCATCGAGCACCGCTACCTCGCGACCGCCGCCGACCGGCGGCGGCTGCGCGAGGCGGTGCGCCTGGCCGACGGCCTGCTGCGGACGCCGGCCCTGGCGCCGCTGGTCTCCGATCGCCCCGGGCCGGACGACGACGTCCTCGCCGACGACCGCGCCCTCGACGGCTGGATCGCCGCGCACCTCGCGACGGCGATCCACCTCGCCGGCGGGGCGCGGATGGGCCCCGACGGCGATCCCGGGGCCGTCGTCGACCAGCACCTGCGCGTGCGCGGTGTCGCGGGGCTGCGGGTGGCCGACACGTCCGTGCTGCCCGAGGTGCCGACCCGCGGCCCGGCGGCGACCGCGGTGCTGGTCGGGGAGCGCGCCGCCGAGCTGGTGACGGCGCCGGCTTGACCGCCGTGCGATCCGGGTCACGGCACCGATAGCGTCGCCGTGCCCGCCCGGCACCGGCGCCCGGCGGCCCGACCGGCAGGAGAGCCCGTTGCCCCAGGTGCAGACCGTCCGCGGTCCCGTCGACACCGCCGAGCTCGGCCAGACGCTCATGCACGAGCACGTGTTCGTGCTCGACGCCGAGATCCAGCAGAACTACCCCGACGAGTGGGGCAGCGAGGACGACCGGGTCGCCGACGCGGTGCAGAAGCTGACCAAGCTGACCTCGACGGGGGTGCGGACCATCGTCGACCCGACCGTCATCGGGCTGGGCCGCTACATCCCCCGCATCCAGCGGATCGCCGAGCAGGTCGACCTCAACATCGTCGTGGCCACCGGCTGCTACACCTACGACGACGTCCCGTTCTTCTTCCACCACCGCGGCCCGGCGCTCAACGAGGCCCTGGGCACCGAGGTGCCCGACCCGATGGTCGACATGTTCGTCGGCGACATCACCGAGGGGATCGCGAACACCGGCGTGCGCGCCGGCCTGCTCAAGTGCGCGATCCACCACCAGGGCATGACGTCGGGTGTCGAGCGGGTCATGCGCGCCGTCGCGAAGGCGCACCGCACCACCGGCACCCCGATCACCGTGCACACCCACCCGGGCAGCCGCACCGGTCTCGCGGTGCAGAAGGTGCTCGACGACGAGGGCGTGGACCCCCGCCGGGTCGTCCTCGGCCACAGCGGCGACACCACCGACGCCGACCACCTCACCGAGCTCGCCGAGGCCGGCTTCGTGCTCGGCATGGACCGGTTCGGGATCAACCTGGACACCACGTTCGAGGCGCGCGCCGACATCGTCGTGGAGATGTGCCGCCGCGGCTTCGCGGGCCAGATGGTGCTCTCGCAGGACGCCTCCTGCTACATCGACTGGCTGGACCCCGGCGTGATGGCCCTGCTGCCGCAGTGGCACTACACGCACATCCACGAGGACGTGCTGCCCTACCTGCGCGAGCACGGCGTGACCGAGGAGCAGATCACCACCATGCTCGTCGACGTCCCGCGGCGGTACTTCGAGGAGACCGGGGTGTACTGATGGCCGCGTCCCCCTTCGACGAGAGCGGGATCGAGCGCGACGCCGCGGGCGTCAAGCACTACACCGGGGTGCCGGACTCGGTCGTGGCGATGCTGCGCGCGTCGGTCGAGCGGGACCCCGACGGCGAGGCCGTCGTCGAGCTCGACGGGCCGCGGCTGACCTTCCGGGAGCTGTGGGACGGCGCCGCGCGGGTCGCCGGCGGGCTGCGTGAGGCCGGCGTCGGCCGCGGCGACCGGGTGGCGATCCGGCTGGGCAACGGCGCCGACTGGGTGCTGGGCTTCTTCGGCACGCTGCTGGCCGGGGGCGTGGCCGTGCCGGTCAACACCCGGTTCACCGAGGACGAGGCGCGCTACGTCGTCGACGACAGCGGCGCCCGCGTCGTCCTGGCGCCCGGCACCCCGCTGCCCGAGGGCGCGCCGTGCGCCGAGGAGGGACTGGACCGCTCGGACCTGGCGGCGATCTTCTACACCTCGGGGACCACCGGCTTCCCCAAGGGCGCCATGACCAGCCACGAGAACTTCCTGACCAACACCGAGAACGCCCGCCGCGTGGTCGGCCTGGCCGGGCACGACCCGTCGCTGCGCAACCTGGTCAGCGTGCCGCTGTTCCACGTCACCGGCTGCAACAGCCAGCTGCTGGTCGCGCTGGAGAGCGGCGCCGCGGCGGTGGTGATGCCGGCCTTCGAGGTCGGCCGGTTCCTGCGGGCCGTGCCCGAGGAGCGGATCGCCGTGCTCACCTCGGTGCCCGCGGTGTACTGGCTCGCCATCAGCTCGGCGGGTTTCGCCGACGTCGACGTGAGCGGTGTCCGGTACACCACCTACGGCGGCGCGCCGATCGCCCCCGACCTGGTGCAGCGGATCAAGCGGGCGTTCCCCGCGGCGCGGGTGGGCAACGGCTTCGGCCTGTCGGAGACCTCGTCGATCTCCACCTTCCTGCCGCACGAGTACGCCGACGCCCACGCCGACTCGGTGGGCTTCCCGGCGCCGGTGGTCGACCTGCGGCTGGCCGATCCCGACCCGGAGACCGGGGTCGGGGAGCTGCTCATCCGCGGGGCGAACGTGGTGCAGGGCTACTGGGGGAAGCCCGAGGCCACCGCGGAGGCGTTCGCGGGCGGCTGGCTGCACTCCGGCGACCTCGCGCGGATCGACGACGAGGGCCTCACCTACGTCGTCGACCGCGCCAAGGACATGATCAACCGGGGCGGCGAGAACGTGTACTGCGTCGAGGTCGAGAACGCCCTCGCGGCCGCGCCGGGGGTCTTCGAGGTGGCGGTGGTGGGCGTCCCCGACCCGGTGATGGGGGAGAAGGTCGGCGCCGTCGTCGTGCCCCTGCCGGGCACCGAACTCGACGTCGGCGCGGTGCTGGCCCACGCCCGGGCGCACCTGGCCGACTTCAAGGTGCCGCAGTTCGTGTCCGTGCGCTCGGCGGTGCTGCCGCGCAACCCGGGCGGCAAGGTGCTCAAGCCGGTGCTGCGCCGGGAGACCTCCTGGGAGCCGGTGCCCCGCTGAACGGGGTGACCGCCGCGTCCCGGCGGCGCGCTGGCCGCAGCCGCCGGGACGGCGGGTCGGGGACGGTCAGCGGACCGTCGGGATCTCCGAGGTGGTCGTACCGGTCAGGGGCGACCACGCGTCGGGGTGCGGCCGGCCGGCGTCGGCGACCCAGCCGGCGGGGCGGTCGCTGCGGGTGGCGGGCCGGGCGCTCAGGCTGACGATCAGGGCGAGCAGGACCAGGAGGCCGAGGAGGACCCCGCCGATGACCAGGAGCGTCGTGAGCACTCACAGACGGTAGGCAGCGGACCGGTCCTGACCACAGGGAAAGGAACGACGGACAGGCCGGCGGACTCCGGCAGGTCCTGCCCACCGCGCGACCCCCGCCGGAGGGTCGGGACGTGCACTTCCGCGGAAGTGCACGGGGTCGCACCGTGACGTGCCGTGCAGTTCCGCGGAAGTGCACGCGGGTAGGGAGGGCGCGTGGAGGACCTGGCGCGACTGGCCGGCCGGATCGCCGCGGTACCGCTGGGGACCCTGGCGCGTCGGCGCTCCGGCAAGCCCATGCACCCCCGCGGGGCGGTGCTCGGCGCCGTCCTCGAGCGCGACGGCGCGGTGCCCGACTGGGGCGTGCCCTGGCTGACCGGCCCGGCGCGCGAGCCCGCCGTCGTCCGGCTCTCCCGGGGGGCGGGACTCCCGGCGCCGCTGCCCGACCTCCTGGGGCTGGCCGTCCGCCTCCCCGGCGGCGATCGGCCGGTGGACCTGCTCCTGTCGACCGCCGGCCGCGGCCGGTGGACCCGCTACCTGCCCGTGCCGCGCACCGACGCCGCTGTTCCCTACTCGTCGTTCATGGGCTACCGGTCGGCCGCCGGGACTCTGCGCCTGGCCGCCGTCCCGGACGGACCGGTGCACGTCCCGTCCGATCCCGGGCCCGTCCGCACCGAGGCGCCCGGCACGGTCTTCCGGCTGCTGGTGGCACGCGGGACGGGGGAGTGGACGCCGTTCGCCCGCCTCGTGCTCGGCGCCCCGGTCGGGGAGCCGGACCCGGACCTGCGCTTCGACGCCGTCCGCAACCCGCCCCCGGGGCTGCTCGCCGACGGCCCGATGGCCCGCTTCCGGGCCCCGGCCTACGCCGCCGCGCGGGAGGGCAGGAGCACACCCCCGAACGAGTGACGTGGACCACTCGGTGAGATCGCACACGGTTGTGCGGCACCATCCTCGGGTATCCGAGACAACGGCGTTCACCGAGGAGCACCGCCCTGCTGTCGCAGTGCTCGGACACAGGAGGGGTGCAGGCTCGCGTGGTCCACGCACTTCCGCCCTCCGCGTCCCGTGCACCGGTCCGCCTCGTGACGGTGCCGCACCGCGACGCCTACGTCGACGCCGTGGTGCCGGGGAACGCCGTCCGGGTGGGACCCGACCACGAGCCGAGCCCGTGGCTGGACCCGGGCTACCTGACCGCCTGGGCGCACCGCGTCGACGTCGTCCACGTGCACGCCGGCTACGAGCACCTGCCCGAGGACGAGGTCGTGAGCTGGACCGAGGCGCTGCGCCGCACCGGGGTGCCGCTGGTGGTGACCGTGCACCAGCTGCGCGACCCGGCCCAGCCCGAGCGGCGCCGCCACGACGCGCACCTGGCCGCGCTGCTGGCCACCGCCGAGGTGGTCCTCACCCTCACGCCCGGGGCCGCCGACGAGATCGCCGAGCGCTTCGGGCGGACGGCGATCGCCGTGGCGCACCCGTCGGTGGCGACGGCCGACCCGCAGATCGGCGCCGAGCGCGGCCTGGTCGGGCTGGCGCTGGGCGCCTCGCGGACGGCGGTGCCCGACCCCGCGGGACTGGTGCGGGCGGCATTGTCGGGCGCGGTGTCCGGCGGCGGCCGGCTGCGGGTGTTCCTCGAGCCGGGCGAGGAGCTGCCCGGGGGGCCGGAGCTCGCCCGCGCCGAGGGGCTCGAGGTGGTGATCCGCGACCCGGTGCGGTGGCCGCAGCAGTTGCAGGAGCTGCACGCCGCCGTCCTGCCGGAGCGCTGCGGCACGCACTCGCGCGACCTCGAGGTCTGCCGCGACGTCGGCACCCGCGTGGTCGCGCCCAGCTGCGGCTGGTTCGCCGACCAGTGGTCCGACGTGGTCGTCTACGGCAACGACGAGGAGACCGGGTTCGACCCGGTGTCGCTCAACGCCGCGGTCGGCGCGGCACTGACCCGGCCGATGCCCCGGCCGGCCGACCGGGCCTGGCGCGACGGACAGCTCGCGGCGGTGCGCGCGGTGCATGGTCAGGTGTACGAGCAGGTGCTGGCCGACCGGGTGGTCGGCGTCTGAGTCACCCGCCGTGGACGGCGTCGACCAGCCACAGTCCGGGCAGCACCTCGCGCTCCCCGGTCTCGCGGAAGCCCGCCTGCGCGTAGAGGCGACGGGCCGGGCGGTTGTCCCGGCCGGTGGAGACGGTGACCCGGCGACCGGCGGCGTCGGCGAGGACGGCGGCCACCAGGGCCCGGCCGGCGCCGCACCGGGCGGACGCAGGGTCGACGACCAGCCGGTCGATGTCGACCCCGCCGGGGGTGTCCCGCCGGCCGAGGGCGCCGACGACCGCGCCGTCCCGGAGTGCCACCAGCCAGTCCAGGCCCGTGGCGAGAAGGGCGGGGACGTCCTCGGCGAGAGCGGGGATGCGGTCGTCGCCGATCAACCGCGCCTCGACGGCGTAGGCGGCGTGCTGGACCTCGAGGAGGCGGGTGGCGAGGACGGGGTCGCGCGCCGGGTCGCGGCGTTCGACGACCACCGGGCTCCGTCCGCGGGGGGAGTGTGTGGGCAGGGGCGGGGTCGAACCGCCGACCTCTCGCTTTTCAGGCGAGCGCTCGTACCGACTGAGCTACCTGCCCCTCCCGGTGTCTCCACCGGAGAGCGACCCTGACGGGACTCGAACCCGCGACCTCCGCCGTGACAGGGCGGCGCGCTAACCAACTGCGCTACAGGGCCTTGCTGTGTGGTGCGTGCCCCCAACGGGGTTCGAACCCGTGCTACCGCCTTGAAAGGGCGGCGTCCTGGACCGCTAGACGATGGGGGCTCGTGTTCGCCGGGGGCAGGGAGAACGATACACGGCCCCCAGAGGTGCTCCGGACCCACCCCCGGCCCCGGTGTGCCGCGCCGCTGCGCGCCGGTCCCGAGCGCCGGGCCGGCCGGCTGTCACGATCCCCGCGTGACCCGCCGTGCCGCCCCGTCCCTCTGCGCCGCCCTGACCGCGGGCCTGCTGCTCACCGGGTGCGGCGGGGAGCCTGGTCCGGCGGCGGCGTCGTCCACGGCGACCTCCCCGGCGACCTCCCCGGCGACCTCCCCGGCGACCTCGTCGGCGACGGACGGCGGCGGGGACACCGCGGAGCCCACCGGGCCGGACGGCGGGGACGCCGGCACCGCCGCACCGCCGTTCCCCGCCGACACCTCGCCCGACACCGCCGAGGCCTCCGCGGACGCCCGGGTGACCGTCACCGACATCCGCACCGGCCGGCACGACGGCTTCGACCGGGTGGTGTTCGAGGTGGCCGGCACCGGCACGCCCGGCTGGGACGTCCGCTACGTCGACGTCGCCGCCTCGCAGGGCAGCGGCGACGAGGTGGAGGTGGCCGGTGCGGCGGTGCTGCAGGTGACCGTCACCGGCGCCGGGTACCCCTACGACACCGGCGTCGAGGAGTTCGCCGGCCCCGACCCGCTCCCGGGCCGGGGCACCGCGAACGTCACCGAGGTCGTCTTCGACGCCACCTTCGAGGGAGCGACGGTGGCCTTCGTCGGCACCCGCGCGGAGTCCCCGTTCCGCGTGTACCCGCTGCAGGACCCCGCGCGCGTGGTGGTCGAGGTCGCCGACCCGGCCTAGTTGAGGCTGGCGCGCAGCTCGACCCCGTCGTCGCTCACGCTGGTGCACTCCAGTGCCAGCGGCCCGGCGGCGACGCTCTCGCCCTCGCCGCAGGAGACGCTGGCGCCCCCGACGCTGATCGAGGCCCGCCCGTCCTGCACCCCGCCGAAGGTCACCGTCTGGCCGAGGATCTCGACCTCGCTGCCCTCGCCGTCGAGCGTGACGGTGCAGGCCGAGCCGGAGCACGAGACGCCGTTCGAGGTGAACGAGCAGCCGGCGAGGGGGACCAGCGCCAGGGCGCCGGCGAGGAGGCCGGCGGCCAGGCGGGGGCGGGACGTGGTGGACATGGCGGCGAGCGTAGGGCGGGCGGGTCAGCCGGTCGGGGAGGCCGGGGTCCCGTCGCCGGCGCCGTCCGGTGTGCCGTTCCCCGTGCCGTCGGCCGGCTCGGCCTCCGGGACGACGGTGCGCTCGATGGTCACCTCGGTCTCGCCCAGGCCGCCGAGCGTGATGTCGTCGTAGGCGACCAGCTCGCCGGTGTCGGGGTCCAGGTAGAGGACCGTGCAGGTCAGCGGCTCGGGGTACTCGCCCTGCAGCGCGCGCAGGCCGGCGCCGCCGGTGGAGCCCTGCACCATGAGCAGCGTGCCCTCGTCGAGGGTCTCGACCTCGCGCTCGTGCGTGTGCCCGGCCAGCACCAGGGGCACGACGCCGTCCAGCGGGAGCGCCTGTTCCGGGTCGTGCACCATCGCGATCGCCGGCGGCTCGGGCTGCTCCTCGGCCAGCTCCGCGAGGTCCTCGCCGGTCTGCTCGAGCGACGGGGTGTCGCCGGTGGCGGTCTGGTCGGGGGTGAAGCGCGGGTCGCGGGCCCCCACCACGGTCAGCCCGGCCACCGTCGTCGCCGAGGTGTCGAGGACGGTGGCGTTCGGCTGCCCGGCGACCAGCCCGGCGGTGACCACGGAGTCGTGGTTGCCGCGGATGAAGACGTAGGGCACGCCGAGCTGCCCGATCGAGGAGATGAGCCGGTTCTCGGGCTCGCTGCCCCAGTCGGTGATGTCCCCGGTGTCCAGCACGCCGTCGACGTCGAACTGGTCGACGACCTGGCGCACCAGGTCGAAGCCGGCGGGGTTGAGGTGCAGGTCGGAGACGTGCAGCAGGGCGACGGTGTCGTCGTCGCGGGTGGGGGTGGGCAGGGTCGAGATCGTGGCGTACAGCGTGCTGACGTTGGTGACGAGGTCCTCGAGGGAGGCCCGGTAGGCGTCGAAGCGGGCGACGATGTCGCGGGCGTCGCCGATCAGGCTGGTCGCGTTGACCAGCAGCCCGGTGTAGGTGGGCGTGGACAGCGCCTCAGGTCGCCAGGTGAGCGCGCCCAGGCCGGCCGTGCCGGCGAGCAGGGTCACCGACAGGCCGGCGGCCAGCAGCGGCTCCCGGCGGCGCCGCAGGACGACCAGCGAGGTGAGCGCGGCACCGCCGACGGCGGCGGCGGCGGAGACCCAGGCCAGCCGGACGACGGCGTCCTGCAGGTCCGCGCTGACCCGGTCGACGAGGCCGTCGACGCGGCTGGGGTCGGCCACCAGTGCCCGCACCCGCGCCTCGTCGACCCGGGTGAGCTGGACGTCGAGCCCGAAGGGGCCGTCGAAGGCGTCGACGTCGAGGGCGCCCAGCGGCGGGATCTCCACGGTGGCGCCGCCGCCGGACGGGGTGAGCGCGAACGTGGCGTCGAACGGGCCGAGCGGCTCCTCCACCCGCCCGAACAGCAGCACGCCGACCAGGGCGCCGGTGAGGGCGAGCGCCAGCCGGACCAGCCAGCGGCCGGCGGTCCGCCGACGGCGCGGCCGGGGCCCCGGGTCGGGCGCCGTCGGCTCGCTCATCCGACGAGGCTAGCCAGGCCGGGGACCTCCGGCGCCCCCCGGAGGGGGTGTCCGCCGGCGTCCTCCCTCACCGCGGCGCGTCCTCCCTCACCGCGGCGCGTCCTCCCTCACCGCGGGGGGGGGGGGGGGGGGGGGGGGGGGGGGGGGGGGGGGGGGGGGGGGGGGGGGGGGGGGGGGGGGGGGGGGGGGGGGGGGGGGGGGGGGGGGGG
>NZ_JBJGZA010000050.1:0-30372 GCF_054050255.1 Geodermatophilus sp. SYSU D00700
CCACGCCCCCCCCCCCCCCCCCCCACTCCACCCCCACCACCCCCACCCCCACCCGCCCCCCCACCCCCCCCCGCCCCCCCCCCCCCCCCGACACCGTGCGCAGCATGCGCATGGCGATCGCGGTCAACGCGCTCGGCCTGCCCGCGGCGGCCGTGCCCGTCGGCGTCGCGGACGGGCTGCCCCAGGTGGTGCAGGTCATCGGCCCGCGCCATCGCGAGGACCTGTGCCTGGACGCCGCGGCGGCCCTGGAGGACCGGCTCGGGATCCTCACCCCCATCGACCCGCGACAGCCCTGACAGATCCGCGCCGCCGAGAGGAGCAGCCGCATGACCACCACCCTCGACGTGGACCGCAGCGAGCCGGCCGTGACGGAGCCCGACCTCCACCGCGCGATCGCGAGGGTGCTGCGCCGCTGGCCCTCGGCCGGAGTGGCGGTCGCCGTCGTCCGCGACGGCTTCCCGCCGCGGTTCCTCGGCCACGGCGTGGCCGACGTCTCCTCCGGCCGCCCGGTCGGCGAGCGCACCGTGTTCCGTGTCGGCTCGCTGACGAAGGTGCTCACCGCGGTCGCGGTGGTGCAGCTGGTCGAGCAGGGCGTGGTCGACCTCGACGCACCGGCCGCCGACCACCTCCGGGCCTTCCGGCTCGTCCCGACCAGGGCCGGTGTCCGGCAACCCACGGTGCGCCACCTGCTCACCCACACCGGCGGCGTCGGGTACTGGCGGCGGCGGTCCGACCTGCTGCGGCACCCGGGCGTCGGCTCCGGGGACGTCGCCCGCTCGATCGTGCCGCCGGCCGAGTTCTACCGCGACGGCCTGCCCGTCGACGTGCAGCCCGGGACGAGATGGGCCTACAGCAACCACGGCTTCGCCACGCTCGGCCAGATCGTGGAGGAGGTCTCCGGCGAACCGCTGGACAGGTACCTGCGCGAACACGTCTTCGGCCCGCTGGGGATGGCGGACACCGAGCTGGTCCTCACCGAGCGGCTGCGCGTCCAGCTGGCCACCGGGTACACGCTGCGTCGCGGCCGGCTGTCGGCGGTGCGCTCCCGGGAGGTGCCCACGCCCGGCAGTGGCGGCGCCTGCTCGACCGCCCCGGACATGGCGCGTCTCGTGGCGGCGATGCTGCATGGCGGCGCCGGCGAGCACGGCCGGGTGCTCGCCGCGGAGAGCGTCGCGTCGATGTTCCGCCCGCACTTCCGGCCCGATCCGCGGATGGCCGGCATGGGCCTGGCCTTCGACCGGCACGAGGAGCGGGGCCGGACGCTCGTCGGCAAGACCGGCATCCTCTCGGGCTTCCTGTCGGCGATCGGGATGGCGCCCGACGAGGGGGTCGGCGTCGTCGTCCTGGGCAACACCGGCGGGCTGGACGCCCGGGGCGCGCCCGCGCCGCTCGCCGACGCGCTGATGCGGCTCCTGGCCGGGCTGCCGGAGGACCCCGTCCGCGACGACGTCCCCCCGCACCCGGAGGTGTGGCCGGCGCTGTGCGGCTGGTACGCCCCGGACGCCGGCCCGATCACCAACCTGTTCCCCCGGGTGGCGATGGGCGCGGGCGTGGAGGTGGCCGTCCGGCACCGGCAGCTGGTGCTGACCCCGCTGACGCCGGTGCCGGGGATGCGCACCGCGATGGTGCTGCACCCCGACGATCCGGACGACCCGCGGGTGTACCACGTCGCACACCCGCAGTTCGGCTGGAACCTGCGCGTCGTGTTCACCGAGGACGACCCGCCGCGGCTGTTCCACGACCTGATGTCGTTCGAGAAGCGACCCGACTGGCAGAACCCGCGGCGGTGGGCCACGGGCGCCGCCGGAGCCGCCGTCGCGACCGCCCTCGCTCGCCTGCCCAGAGGGGCGACACGACCGCCGGCCGGGGGGCATGCCCGGTGAGGTGAGATGGACAGGTCGACGGCGCAGGACCGGATGGGCCTGTGGCCCGACGAGCTGGGCTGGCCGTTGGACATCGGTGCAGTGGCCGTTCTCGACGGCGCCCGACTGCTGGATGCCGACGACCGGCTGCGCCTCGACGCCGTCCGGGAAGCGGTCGCCCGCCGCCTGCCCGAGGTGCCGAGACTCCGCCGGACGCTGCTCACGCCGCGGTGGTTCCTGGGCGGACCGCTGTGGGTGGACGCGCCCCGGCTCGCACTGGCGGACCACGTGCACGAGGTCGGGCTGCCGCCGCCCGGCGGCGAGCGACAGTTGCTCGACGCGGTGGAGGAACTGCGCGCCCGGCCGTTCGACCGACCCCGGCCGCTGTGGCAGACGTGGTTCCTCACCGGGCTGCCGCAGCGGCGGGTGGGCGTCTACATCCGGGTGCACCACGCGATCGCCGACGGCGTGGCCGGGGTGGCGACGCTGGGCGCGCTGTTCGACGCCGTGCCGGACCCGCCGTCGCCGCCCGCCGTGGAGTGGACGACGGCGCAGCCGCCCGCGGCCGGTGAGCTGCTGCGGGACCACCTGCGCCGCCGCGGCCGGACGGTGCGCCGCGCGCTGCGCGTGGCGGCCCATCCCGTCGCCACCGCCAGACGGGTGCGGGGGGCCTGGCCGGCGGCGATGGTCGGCATCCTCGGCGAACGGGCACCGCGCAGCAGTCTGAACCGCCCGATCGGCGGTCACCGGCGGCTCGTCGTCGTCCGCGCCGGTCTCGACACCGCCCGGCAGGTCGCGCACGGCCACGGCGGCAAGGTCAACGACGTGCTGCTGACCGCCGTCGCCGGCGACCTCCGGGAGCTGCTGCTCTCGCGGGACGAACCCGTCGACGGCCTGGTGCTGCGGGCGTTCGTGCCGGTGTCGCTGCACACCGAGGGCGTCGGCCGGCCGCAGGGCAATCAGGACGGGGTGATGGCGGTGCCGCTGCCGGTCGGCGAGCCCGACCCGGTGCGCCGGCTGGAGGTGATCGCCGCCGACACCCGTGCACGCAAGCAGCGCACCCGCTCGCCTGGGCTCAACGCCCTGCCCGTCGACTTCCTGCAGCGGGCCGCCGGGCGCATGGCCACCCGCCAGCGGACGTACCACCTGTCGGTCACCGACGTGCCCGGTCCGCCCCGGCGGCTCTTCCTCGCCGGCGCGCCGCTGCTGGAACTCGTCCCGGTCGTGCCGATCGGCGGGAACCTCACCCTCGGCGTCGGCGCGCTGTCCTACGCCGGGCAGCTGTCCCTCGTCGCCGTGGCCGGCCGGGACACCTGCCCGGACGTCGAGGTCTTCGCCGACGGGGTGCGTACGGCGCTCCAGGACCTGGCCACCTCCGTGACATCGTCCCTCGTCCCGCCGCCCCGGGATTGGAGCGACCGAGCCCCCGAGCAGGCGGCTGGTCCTGGGGTTGCGCTGTCGCCGGGTCCGTCGTCACCACCTCCGGACCGCTGAGCGCTCGGCGCATACGGGGACGTCGGCTTGACGGGGGTCCGGCGATCGCCGTCGTGGCGGTCGTCGGTGGATGGGGCCGCGCCGGTGCGGGAGGGGCACCGGACGACCACCGCACCACTGCACCACTGCGCCACCCGGTCCTCGCCGCAGCCAGCGCGGCCCCCGTCAGGGAGAACCCTGGCGGGGACCGCGGGGAGGCTGCAGGTCAGGGGCGGTGCCGCCCCGGTCGATCAGATGTCGTAGCACATCGCGTGATCCCAGAGCTCGATCGACCATGATCGGTAGTCGCCGAAGAGGACGGTGGGCCTGTGGTCATGCCACCGAGGTCATCGGTCGCCGGTGACACCGGAGCCCGGCCCAAGGCAACGATCCTCGGGCCGGGCTCCGTTCACCTTCTGGCTCCGGCGCTGGTCAGCCACCCCAGGGACAGGGGCGCTGGGCTGCCATGGCTCCGGGCGTGCAATATGCCGCGCCCAGCCGGCGGGTCCCGGTGACGTTGACGCCCGGCGTTGCCAACCAGACAGGTGCGCGCCTCGGAAGGTGTGCTCAGGGCGGATGTCGGGGGAATGGACGTCAGGCTGTGGCAACGATGTCGTAGATCTCAGGCGCTTCCAGTCGGACGCCGAGGTCGTGGATCTGGGACACGACGGGGCCGAGCGCTTCCCGCGGAAAGTTCGCCGAATCCTCGTCCTGCCAAGTGCTGATCGCCACCGAGGTGCCAGCCTGACGGTTCAGCGCGCCTTGGAAGGAGACGAATCCCGGCTGCTTCTTGATGACGTCGGCGGAGGCTTCAGTCAGCGCGATGAGCTGCTCCTCGCTCGTGCTGGGGTCGAAGGTCCCGCGAGTGATCCGCACCTTCATGAGACGGTCCTCCGGGTTCAGGTGGGTGGGGGGCGTCCCACTCTCTTCCCGGTGCCGCTTCCGCGCCAGCCCCGGGTGCGCCGCTCCTCGACTGCTGTCCCGCGATCCGGCCGAGGACCTCAGCAGTCCCTCGTGGCGGCAGCAGTCCTCCCTGCGGCCGCACGGACAACCCCGTCGAGGCGGAGCCCCGCCGGAGCGGACCAACGCCAGCGGGACTCCGTTCACGTGCTGGCGTCCGGCGTTGGCCGGGCCACCCCAAGGGGCAGGGGCGTAGGGCTTCCATCGCTGAGGCGTCGTCCCGTTGAGGCGCGCCGAGGGCTCCTGAGACACCGCTGAGACATGAGAGGGGCCTGACCCGGACGACGACAGTCCGGGTCAGGCCGCCTTGTGGGACTCAGATGTCGTAGTACATCGCGAACTCGTGCGGGTGCGGGCGCAGGCGGATCGGGTCGATCTCGTTCTCCCGCTTGTACTCGATCCACGTCTCGATCAGGTCGGGCGTGAAGACCCCGCCGTCGACCAGGTACTCGTGGTCGGTCTCGAGGTTGTCGAGGACGGCGTCGAGCGACGCGGGCACCTTCTCGATGCCCAGGGCCTCCTCGGGCGGCAGCTCGTAGAGGTCCTTGTCCACCGGCGCGGGCGGCTCGATCTTGTTCTTGATGCCGTCGAGGCCGGCCATGAGCATCGCCGAGAAGGCGAGGTAGGGGTTGGCCGACGGGTCGGGCACGCGGAACTCGATGCGCTTGGCCTTGGGGCTGTCCCCGGAGATCGGGATGCGACAGCAGGCCGAGCGGTTGCGGGCCGAGTAGACCAGGTTGATCGGCGCCTCGTAGCCCGGCACGAGGCGGTGGTAGCTGTTGGTCGTCGGGTTGGTGAAGGCCAGCAGCGACGGGGCGTGGGCCAGCAGGCCGCCGATGTAGTGGCGGGCGGTGTCGGACAGGCCCGCGTACCCGGTCTCGGCGTGGAAGAGCGGCTCGCCGTCCTTCCAGAGGCTCTGGTGGCAGTGCATGCCGGAACCGTTGTCGCCGAACAGCGGCTTGGGCATGAAGGTCGCCGACTTACCGGCCGCCCAGGCGGTGTTCTTGATGACGTACTTGAACAGCATCAGGCTGTCGGCGGCCGCCAGCAGGGTGTCGAACTTGTAGTTGATCTCCGCCTGGCCGGCGGTGCCCACCTCGTGGTGCCCGCGCTCGAGCTGGAGGCCGCAGGCCTCGAGGTTCTTCATCATCGAGGCGCGCAGGTCGCTGTAGTGGTCGTAGGGCTCGACCGGGAAGTAGCCACCCTTGGCCCGGGTCTTGTAGCCCAGGTTGGGGCCGCCGTTGACGCCGGTCAGCGAGCCGGAGTTCCACGACCCCTCGACCGAGTCGATGTGGTAGTAGCCCTCGTTGATGCCGGTCGAGTGGCGGATGGAGTCGAAGACGTAGAACTCCGCCTCCGGGCCGAAGTAGGCGGTGTCGGCGATGCCGCTGCTGGCCAGGTACGCCTCGGCCTTCTTCGCCACGTTCCGCGGGTCGCGGGAGTAGGCCTCCCGCGTGATCGGGTCGTGGATGAAGAAGTTCACGTTCAGCGTCTTGTGCTGCCGGAACGGGTCGACGAACGCGCTCTTGGCGTCCGGCAGCAGCAGCATGTCCGACTCGTTGATGGCCTGGAAGCCGCGGATCGACGAGCCGTCGAAGCCCAGGCCATCGGAGAAGGTGTCCTCGCCGAACGTCGACGCCGGGATGGTGAAGTGCTGCATGACGCCGGGCAGGTCGCAGAAGCGCACGTCGACGAACTCGACGTCGTTGTCGCGGATGTAGGCGGCGACCTCGTCGGGACTGGTGAACATCGATCCTCCGGGAGTGGGCGGACAGCCGCTCGCACGCTATGGCCGGGGGGTTGCCCGGCGGTGTCCCGTCTGTTTCGGGGCGGTAACAACGGCGCCGGCGTGTCGCAGTGAGGTCCTGGAACGGCCCTCCTGCAGGGGCCCGCGCCGAGCGGAGCGAGGCGTGGGGGGCAGGAGGGTCCTTTCACTACGCTGGTGGGCATGGTCAGGGACGCGCAGCCACCCTCTCAGGAGCGACGGCGGGGCGCCTCCCTGGGCCTGCCCGCCGACGGTCCGGGGTCGCTCGCGCCCTTCGGCACCCGGGTCCTGGCGTTCCTGGTCGACGCGTTCCTCTCCGCCGTCGTCGCCGGCCTGTTCACCGCACCCGACCTGCCGGGCAACTGGAGCCTGCTGTCGTTCGCGGTCGTGTACGTCGTCTTCCTCGTGGCGCTCGGGCAGACGCCGGGCATGCGGCTGCTGGGGCTGCGGCTGGCCCACCCGAACCCGGCGGCCCGGCTGGCGCTCTGGCGGGCGGTCGTGCGCACCGGGCTGCTCGTGCTGCTGGTGCCCGCGCTCGTCGTCGACTCCGACGGCCGCGGCCTGCACGACCGGCTGACCGACACCGCCGTCGTCCGCGATCGCTGACGTGATCGTCCGCCGGGAGCGGCCCGCCGAGCACGCGGCCGTGGAGGCCCTGCACCGGGCGGCGTTCCCCACGGACGCCGAGGCCCGGCTGGTCGGCGAGCTGCGGGAGGACGCCGGCTTCCTGCCGCACCTGTCGCTCGTCGCGGTCGACGGTGACGACGTCGTCGGGCACGTGATCGCCAGCCGCGGCTGGATCGAACCCCTGGGCGCCCCGGCCCTCGGCCTCGGTCCGATCGGCGTGCGGCCGGAGCGGCAGCGGCGGGGGGTCGGCACGGTGCTCGTGCACGCGCTGGTCGCCGTCGCGGAGGCAGCGGGGGAGTCGGTGGTCGCGCTGCTCGGGGACCCGGCCTACTACTCGCGCGCCGGCTTCGTCCGGGCCTCCGACCTCGGCATCGAGCCGCCGGACCCGGCCTGGGGCGGACACTTCCAGGCCCGCCGCCTGGCCGGCCCGGAGCAGCGCGGCACGTTCCGCTACGCCGAGCCCCTCAGCCGGCTCTGACGGTCTCCCTGCAGGGGCCCGCCGCGAGCCTGCGAGCGGTGGGGCAGGGAGGTCCTCCGTCAGCGGCGGCGGACCTGCCGCTGGCTGACCGTCATCTGCCGGCCGCCGGGCAGCGGGCCGCCGGGGACGGGCATCCGGGCGCCGCCGAGGGCGGCCATCCGCCGGCCGAGGCTGTTGACCTCGGCGGCGGAGAGGTTGCGCGGCAGCTTCATCACGTGGGTGCTGAGCTTGCGCAGGGGGACCTGGCCCTCCCCGTCACCCACCATGATGTCGTAGATCGGGGTGTCGCCGACGACGCGGGCGATCTTCTTCTTCTCCTGGGCGATCAGGCCGCGGACCCGCGCGGGGGAGCCCTCGCCGACCAGGACGATCCCGGGCCGGCCGAGCACCCGGTGGACGGCGTCGAGCTGGGCGGTGCCGGCGACGCCGGCGCTGACCCGCCAGTCGCCGCGCATGCCCTCGAGCACCCACGCCGCGGCGCCGGGCTGGCCCTCCACCTGGCGGTAGGCCGACCCCTGCGCCCGGCGGCCGAAGACGATCATGGCGGCGAGCAGGCCGAGGATGAGGGCCAGCGGCAGGAGGAGGAAGGGGGCGCCGAAGAGGATCGCCACCAGCTCGACGACGCCGGCCACCGCCACGAAGGCGATGAGCATCAGCCAGGGCAGCTTCGGGTCGTTCTTGCGCGTCAGCGAGTAGGCCTGCCGGATCATGCGGACCTGGTTGCCGACCCGCTTGAGCCGGCCGACCTTCGGCTGGCCGTCCTTGCCGAGCTTGGGGGCCTTGCCGGCCTTCGCGGCCCGGCCGCCCTCGCCCTTGCCGCCGGCCGCGGTGGCGCCCGACGCGGTGGCACCGCCCGTCGACCGGCCGCGTCCGGCGGCGCCGGGACCGCGCCCCGCCTTGCCGGTCGGGGCGGGGGGGTCGGTGGGCTTGCTGCGTGCCATGTCCCCAGGATACGGGCGTGCGGGCGGGCTCCCGGGGGACCGGCGGGCCGAGCAGCCCCGAGGGGTCAGACCGACCGGGTCAGGCCGCGGGCCTCGACGGCCTGCTGGTAGAGCCGTCCGGCCCGGTAGGAGCTGCGCACCAGCGGCCCGGCGAGCACGCCGGGGAAGCCGATCTCCTCGGCCTGCTGCTGGAAGCCGACGAACTCGTCGGGCTTCACCCAGCGGACGACGGGGTGGTGCCGCGGCGAGGGGCGCAGGTACTGGGTGATGGTCAGCAGGTCGCAGCCGGCCTCGTGCAGGGCGTGCATGGTCTCCACGACCTCGTGCGGCTCCTCGCCCATGCCGAGGATGAGGTTGGACTTGGTGACCAGGCCGGCCTCGCGGGCCGCGGTGATGACCGCCAGCGACCGCTCGAAGCGGAAGCCCGGGCGGATCCGCTTGAAGATCCGCGGCACGGTCTCGACGTTGTGGGCGAGCACCTCGGGCCGGGAGGAGAAGACCTCGGCGAGCTGGGCCGGGTCGGCGTTGAAGTCGGGGATGAGCAGCTCGACGCCGCAGCCGGGGACGGCGGCGTGGATCTGCCGCACCGTCTCGGCGTAGAGCCACGCGCCGCCGTCGGGCAGGTCGTCGCGGGCGACGCCGGTGACCGTGGCGTACTTCAGCTGCATCGTCGCGACGCTCTCGGCCACGCGGCGGGGCTCGTCGGTGTCGAGGTCGGCGGGCTTGCCGGTGTCGATCTGGCAGAAGTCACAGCGCCGGGTGCACTGGTCACCGCCGATGAGGAAGGTGGCCTCGCGGTCCTCCCAGCACTCGTAGATGTTGGGGCAGCCGGCCTCTTCGCAGACGGTGTGCAGGCCCTCGCGGCGGACGAGCGACCTCAGCTCGGTGAACTCCGGCCCGGTCCTGAGCCGGGTCTTGATCCACTCGGGCTTGCGCTCGATGGGGACCTGGCTGTTGCGCACCTCGAGGCGCAACAGCTTCCGTCCGGCGGGCTCGACCTTCGCGGGGGAGGGGGTGGGGGCCGCCGTCTCGGTCATGACCTGCACGGTACCCCCGGACGCGCACCGCCCCCGCGGCCACGAGGGACGGCGGGGGCGGTACGGAACGGCTCCGGGGAGGCTCAGGCCTGCCCGGCCGCGGGGCCTGCGGTCGGACCCTCCTGCGCGCCGCCGCCGCTGGTGAACGGCTCGGGAGCGGTCTGCGTGGGGTCGGTGTCGCCGGCGTCGTCGTCACCGGCCACGTTCTGGGCGTCGCGGATGCCCATGTCGGACTCGGCGGGTGCCGAGTCGCCGGCGACGAACATCGCGTCGGAGACGGTCTTGCCGGACTGGTCGTTGCTCGGGGAGCTGGGCACGGGGTCCTCTCGGTAGCTGGGCACGGGCCCGTCACCGGCGGGAGCCGGCGTCCACGGGTCCTCCTTCTTGCGGCGCATCAGCACCGTCGCCGCGGCGACCGCCGCGACCACGGCCAGCAGCCACGGCCAACGCCGCGGCTCCGGCTGCGTACCCACCGAACGGCTGATCCTCCCGGCCTTCCGCGCGGTCTTCCTCTTGGCCTTCCTCGTCCTCACCGCTGCCCTCCTCCCGGCCTTCGCCGTCCCGCCGACGAGCTCGGCGCGGCGGTGCTCGAGCTCGCCCAGCGCGGTGCCGACGCCGGCGACGAGGCTGTCGCGGGCGCTGCCCAGCGCCGGGACGACGGTGTCGCGGGCGGCCGCGACGCGGGGGGCGACCTCGGTGGCCAGCGCGGCGCGGGTCGCCTCCTGCGCGGCCTCCAGGCGCGGCGCCAGGTCGGCGGCGGCCCGGGCCGCCGCCGCGCCCGCGGCGGTCAGCGCCGCGGTGACCGCGGGACCGGCGGTGTCGCGGGCCACCACGACGCGGGGGGTGAGCGCCTCGACGGCGGCGTCGACCTTCTCGCGGGCCAGCTCCAGCGCGGGGGTGGCGGCGTCGCGGGCGGCGTCCACGCGCGGGGCCAGCGCCTCCAGCGCGGAGCTGACGGCGGGGGCGGCGACGGCGACCGCCGCGGCCACCTTCGGGGCGACCGCCACGCGGGCGGCGTCCAGGACCGGGCCGGCCGTCTCACGGGCGGCGTCGACGCGGGGGGCCAGCTGCTCCGCGGCGGCCCGGCGGGCCTCGGTGACGGCGGCCCCGAGGTGGGTCAGGCTCTCCTGGAGCTCGGCCCCGATGACCTGGCCGGGGGACTCGGCCCCGACGACCTGGTTCCGGGACGGTGAGCGGAACACGGGATGTACCTCCGGGTGATCGACTCCGGCCATCCTGCCCGCTCCACCGGATCGGCACACCCCGAGCCGGCGCCGTCCGTCCGCCGCCGGCAGGCGCCGTCAGGCGCTGCGCACCAGCGGCCGGCGCTCGGCGGCCAACCAGCGCAGCAGGTCCCCGACCGGCATCGGCCGAGCGACGGCGTAGCCCTGCGCGACGTCGCAGCCCAGGCCCGCCAGCCGGGCGGCGGTGACCTCGTCCTCGATGCCCTCGGCCACCAGGCTCAGCCCGAGGTCGTGGGCCAGCGCGACGGTGTGCCGCACGATCGCCGCGGCGCGCTCGTCGTCGGCCACGTCGGCGGTGAGGCTGCGGTCGAGCTTGAGCTCGTCGGCCGGCAGCCGGCGCAGGTAGGCCAGTGAGCTGTAACCGGTGCCGTAGTCGTCGATCGAGGTGCGCACGCCCAGGCGGCGCAGCTCGGCGAGCACGGTGCGGCCGCGCTCGGGGTCGGCCATGAGGGTGTCCTCGACCAGCTCGAGGGTCAGCGCCGCCGCGGGCAGCCCGCGGCGGGCCAGCTGCGCGCCGACCTTCCCCGGCAGGTCGAGGTCGGCCACGTTGGCCGCCGACAGGTTCACCGACACCGGGACGCCGTGGGTGTCCCACCACTGCGCGACCGCGTCGAGCGAGCGCTCCAGGACCGCGTCGGTCAGCGGGCGCAGCAGGCCGGCCTGCTCGGCGGCGGGCAGCACGGCGGCGGGGCCGAGCAGGCCGCGCTCGGGGTGGTGCCAGCGCAGCAGCGCCTCGACGCCGACCACCCGGCCGTCGTCCATGGCGACCTGCGGCTGCAGGTGGACGTCGAGCTCGCCGGCGACCAGGGCGGTGCGCAGCTCCTCCATCGTGCGCAGCCGCTCGCCCGAGCCGCTGGAGGGGTCGGGCACGTAGACGTGGACGCCGGTCCGCTCGGTCTTGGCCGCGTACATGGCGACGTCGGCGCAGCGCAGCAGCTCCTGCACGTCGTCGGCCGGGACCGGCGCGGTCGAGACGCCGATGCTCACGCCGACGTGCAGCCGGATGCCGTCGACGGTGAAGGGCCGGCGCAGCAGGTCGTGGACGACCCCGGCCCGCTCGGCGGCGGTGCCCAGGTCGGCGCGCGGCAGCAGCACGGCGAACTCGTCGCCGCCGAGGCGGGCGAGCACCTCACCGGGTCGCAGCGCGGGGGCCAGCCGCGGGCCCACCTGGCGCAGCAGCTGGTCGCCCGCGCCGTGTCCGAGGCTGTCGTTGACCTCCTTGAACCCGTCGAGGTCGAGCAGCAGCAGGGCGGCCGGGCGCGTGGTGGTGGCCACGGCGAGCACCCTGCGGGCGGTCTCGAGCAGGGCGCGGCGGTTGGGCAGGCCGGTCAGCTCGTCGGTACGGGCCTCCTGGCGGACCGCCGTGAAGGTGCGGACCTCGCGGAAGGTGACCGCCGTCCGGGCCAGCGCGGCGAGCACGCAGGCGACGGCGACCCACCCGGCGCCGGCGGGCAGGTCCCCGCCGAACCCGGCCGCGAGGACGGTGAGCGCGGCCAGCGTTCCGGCCAGCGGCAGGGCCACCAGCCGCCAGGTGATCCGGACCCCGCCGTCATCGGCGCGCGGCGCCGGGTCACCGGTGGTGCGCTGGGCGGCGACCGCGGCGCAGAGGACGCCGGCCAGCCAGACCAGCTCGAGCGGGCCCCCGTCGGTGTACCGGCCGGCGGCGCTGAGCACGAACAGGGCGGCGTCGGCCACGGCGAAGAACGCGACCGCCCCGGCGGCCAGCAGCAGCGTGCGGTCGACGTGGACGCCGAGGACGGCGCACACGCCGGCGACCACCCCCAGCAGCAGGACGTCGGCCGCCGGCCAGGCCAGTTGCAGCAGCGAGACGGTGCCGGTGGCGGCGGAGAAGGGACCGAGCACGAAGCCGATGCCGACCGCCGTCGTCCCCAGCGCGACGACGATCCCGTCGAGCCACGTGCTGGCGAGGAACCGGGTCACGCGGGCGCGGATGAAGACCAACAGCGCCACGTAGAGGCTGACGTAGGCCACCGCCACGCTGGCGTCGCCGACCAGGGAGGGCGACGTGCCGGCCTGGCCGGTCTCCAGGATGCGGACCACGTTGCCGAGGGCCCCGGCGACGAGCGTGGTCGCCAGCGCCCGCCAGCCGAGGGCCTCGCGCGGGGCCGTGCGGGCGGTCAGCCAGCACGCGGCACCGGCGGCCAGCCACGGCAGGTGGTAGACGACGACGTCGTAGACGACGTCCCACGCGGCGCCGGCGGGTCGCGGGCCCACGCCGGTGGCGAAGGCAGCCACGCCGAGGACCGCGACCAGCAGGAGGAGGTCGCGGGGACCGGCTCCCCGGAGCCGGGAGGACACCGCTGCGGGACGCACGGGTACTGCATCGGCGGGCGCGGCGGCCGGGTGCACCGGGACGCACCGGGTCCGACCCCTCCGGGTGAGACGGCGCCGCGCGCTAGGCTGGGGGTGTGACCGGCGGACGCCTGCTTCTCCGGCCGTGCTGACCTGATCGACCTGTCAGCACGGCGACCCCTCCTGTGTGAGGGGTTTTTTCATGTCCGCCGACGGATGACCCCGGGAGCACCGCGATGAGCCAGACGGCGAGCCAGCCCACCACCGAGCCTGCCGAGGAAGGGGTGCCGCCGCACCGCTACACGCCGGCGCTGGCCCAGCGGATCGAGCTGGCGTGGCAGGACCGGTGGGCGGCCGAGGGCACCTTCCACACGCCCAACCCGACGGGCCGGCTGTCCGAGGGCTTCGACCGGGTCGCCGGCCGGCCCAAGGCGTTCCTCATGGACATGTTCCCGTACCCCTCGGGTGCGGGCCTGCACGTCGGGCACCCGCTGGGCTACCTGGGCACCGACGTGACCAGCCGGTTCCGGCGCATGGACGGCGACAACGTGCTGCACCCGATGGGCTACGACGCCTTCGGTCTGCCGGCCGAGCAGTACGCCGTGCAGACCGGTCAGCACCCGCGGATCACCACCGAGGCCAACATCGCCGCCATCCGGGCGCAGCTGCGCCGCCTGGGGGTCGACCACGACGAGCGCCGCACCTTCGCCACCATCGACCCGGGCTACTACCGGTGGACCCAGTGGATCTTCCTGAAGATCTTCGGCGCCTGGTTCGACGAGGAGGCCGGCCGCGCCCGTCCCGTCGAGGAGCTGGTGGCCGAGCTGGACGCCGGCACCCGCGAGCCCGCGCCGGGCACTAACCCCTCGGGGCTACCGTGGGCCGAGCTGGCCGACGCCGACAAGCGCCGCGTCGTCGACGCCCACCGGCTGGCCTACCGCCACGAGGCGCCGGTCAACTGGTGCCCGGGCCTGGGCACGGTGCTGTCCAACGAGGAGGTCACCCCCGACGGCCGCTCCGAGCGGGGCAACTTCCCGGTGTTCCGGCGCCCGCTGACCCAGTGGATGATGCGGATCACCGCCTACGCCGAGCGGCTGCTGGCCGACCTGGACCGGCTGGACTGGTCGGACTCGGTCAAGCAGATGCAGCGCAACTGGATCGGCCGCTCGACCGGCGCGCGGATCCGGTTCCCCGTGGGCGAGGAGTCCGTCGAGGTCTTCACCACCCGCCCCGACACGCTGTTCGGCGCGACCTACATGGTGCTGGCGCCCGAGCACCCGCTGGTCGAGACGCTGACCGCGGACGCGTGGCCCGACGGCACCGACCCGCGCTGGACCGCGGGCGCCGCGACCCCGGCCGAGGCGGTGCGGGAGTACCAGCGGCAGGCCTCGCGCCGCTCGGAGCTGGACCGGCAGAACGAGAGCCGGGAGAAGACCGGCGTCTGGCTGGGCGTCAGCGCCGTCAACCCGGTGGACGGCCGGGAGCTGCCGGTCTTCATCGCCGACTACGTGCTGACCGGGTACGGCACCGGCGCGATCATGGCGGTGCCGGGGCAGGACGTCCGCGACTGGGAGTTCGCCGAGGTGTTCGGCCTGCCGATCGTGCGGACGGTGCAGCCGCCGGCCGACTTCGACGGCGGCGCCTGGACCGGCCCCGGCCCCGCGATCAACTCGTCTAACGCGGACCTGTCCCTGGACGGCCTGGACGTCGACGCGGCCAAGGCCGCGATCGTCGAGTGGCTGGTCGCGCACGGGTACGGCGAGGCGACGACCACCTACAAGCTGCGCGACTGGCTGTTCAGCCGGCAGCGCTACTGGGGCGAGCCGTTCCCGATCGTCTACGACGAGGACGGCCTGCCGCGGGCGGTGCCCGAGTCCATGCTGCCGGTGCTGCTGCCCGAGGTCGACGACTACTCGCCCAAGACCTTCGCCGACGACGACGCCGAGTCCCAGCCCGAGCCGCCGCTGTCGCGGGTCACCGAGTGGACCACCGTGGAGCTGGACCTGGGCGACGGGCTGAAGACCTACCGTCGCGAGACCAACACGATGCCCAACTGGGCCGGGTCGTGCTGGTACTACCTGCGCTACCTGGACCCCTCCGACGACACCCAGATGGTCGACCCGGAGCTGGAGCGCTACTGGCTGGGCCCGCGCTCGCCCGGCGACGTCGGCGGGGTGGACCTCTACGTCGGCGGGATGGAGCACGCGGTGCTGCACCTGCTGTACGCGCGCTTCTGGCACAAGGTGCTGCACGACCTGGGTTACGTCTCCAGCGAGGAGCCGTTCCGGCGGCTGGTCAACCAGGGGTACATCTCCGCCTACGCCTACACCGACGAGCGCGGCTTCTACGTGCCCGCCGCCGACGTGGTGGAGCAGGACGGGCAGTTCCTGTACGAGGGCAGGCCGGTCAACCGTGAGTACGGCAAGATCGGGAAGAGCCTGAAGAACATGGTGACGCCCGACGAGATGATCGGGGCCTACGGCGCCGACACGTTCCGGGTCTACGAGATGTCGACCGGCCCGCTGGAGCAGTCGCGGCCGTGGGACACCAAGGCCGTCGTCGGCTCGCAGCGGCTGCTGCAGCGGATCTGGCGGGTCGTCGTCGACGAGGAGACCGGTGCGGTCCGCGCGGCCGACGACGTCGCCCCGTCCGGCGACGTGCTGCGCGCGCTGCACCGGGCCATCGCCGGCGTGCGCGACGGCATGGCGACGCTGCGGTTCAACGTGGCCATCGCCCGCATCGCCGAGCTGACCAACGCGCTGACCGCGGCCTACGGCGCGGACTCCCCGGTGCCGCGGGCCGTGGCCGAGCCGCTGGTGCTGCTGGTCGCGCCGCTGGCGCCGCACCTGGCCGAGGAGCTGTGGGCGCGGCTGGGGCACTCCGACTCGGTGGCGTGGGCGCCGTTCCCGGTGGCCGACGAGCAGTGGCTGGCCGAGGACACCGTGCAGGTCGCCGTCCAGGTCAACGGGAAGGTGCGGGCGCAGGTGACCGTGCCCGCCGACGCCGACGCGGCGGCCCTGGAGGAGGCGGCACGGGCGGACGCGAAGGTGGCCGCGCAGCTGACCGGGAAGACGGTGCGGCGGGTGGTCGCCGTCCCGGGGCGGCTGGTCAACTTCGTCGTCGCCTGACGGCGTTCCGGGCGGGCGGCCGCGTGCCGCCCGCCCGGGTCACACGGCGGGAGCGAGGGTGAGGACGCGGCGCACCGCGGCCTCGACCGCGTCGATGACCTCCGCGACCGGGACGTCGCGGCCCAGCTCGGCGCTCAGCGAGGTCACGCCGGCGTCGGCGATGCCGCACGGGACCATGTTGGCGAACGCCGACATGTCGGGATCGCAGTTGAGCGCGAAGCCGTGCATGGTGACGCCGCGTGCCACCCGGACCCCGATCGCGGCGATCTTGCGCTCGGGCCGGCTGCCGGTCCCGGGTGCGTCGGCGGCCACCCACACGCCGCTGCGCCCCTCGACCTGCCGGGTGGGCACGCCGACGCCGGCGCAGACCTCCATGAGCGCGTCCTCGAGCCGGCGCACGTGGGCGACGACGTCGACCGGGTCGGGCAGCGCCACGATCGGGTAGCCGACGAGCTGGCCGGGGCCGTGCCAGGTGATCTTGCCGCCGCGGTCGACGTCGATCACCGGCGTGCCGTCGAACGGGCGCTCGTGCGGCTCGGTGCGGCGACCGGCCGTGTAGACCGACGGGTGCTCGAGGAGCAGCAGCGTGTCGGGACCCTCGCCGGCGACCCGCGCGGCGTGGATCTCGCGCTGCCGCGCCCAGGCCTCCTCGTAGGGGACGGTCCCTGCCCGGACGACGCGCAACTCGGTCACGACTCCAGCCTATTCCCGGCTCAGCGGAGCCTGCGGGGCTCGAGGCGGGTCTCGACGGCGGCGCCGTCGGGGCCGCGCTCGACCCGGTAGGCGCTCCCGCCGGGCCGGTCGGCGACCGCCTCGACCAGCTCGGTGCCGCGGTAGACCAGGCCGACGCCGTCGTCGGTGGCGTGCCCGGCCGGCAGCGTCCCGTCGGCCACCAGCCGGTGGTAGAGCGGGCGGCGCTGCTCCTCGGAGTCGTAGTGGACCCCGTTGGACGTGGGGATCAGCCCCAGGCCGTTCGTGACCGGCCGCAGGTCCGGGCCGTAGGAGTCGGTGGTGCCGCCGACGTGCCAGCACAGCGACCCGGCCGACACCCCGCCGAGCACGACGCCGGCCCGCCAGCACTCGGCGAGCACGTCGCCCAGACCGTGCACCCGCCACACCGCGAGCAGGTTGGCTACGCTCCCGCCGCCGACCCAGACGACGTCCTGGGCGAGCAGGTGCGCCCGCACGTCGGCGACCGTGGGCATCGGGAACAGGCTCAGGTGGCTCAGCCGCACCGCACTGCCGGCGAACGCGCCGTAGACCGCCGCCAGCCGGGCCGGGTCGTCGCCGGTCGCGGTGCCCAGGTAGCACAGCCGCGGGTGCTGCGGCGCGCCCGCCAGCTCGACGGCGAGGTCGAACACCGGGCCGGGCGCCCAGTCGTAGGGGCCCCTCCCGCGGGAGTCGAAGCCGATGCTGGTGGCCAGGATCGTCGGGGCGGCGGCGGGCATCAGGCGGCTCCGGTCGCGGTGGCGGGCCGCAGCGCGCGGAGCACGGCCGCGGCGGTGCGCCGGCCGCTGGCCATGGCGCCCTGGATGGACGGGGTGTCGCGGTGGTCGCCGCACACGTACAGGCCGCCGCCGAGGTCGACCGGACGGCGGTGCCGCAGCGGGGGCAGGGCGGCCGGCTGCGCCCCGGTCACCGTGACGGTCGTCAGGTGTGCCAGGTCGCTCGCGGCGACGTCGTGCAGCCGGGCGACCTCGTCGCGGACGTCGGTCTCCCGGGTGGTCGCCAGCGAGTTGCTGGCGACCAGGGCGCGACCGTCGGGGGAGTAGGCGGGCTGGGCGTCGCTGAGGACCACGCTGTTGACCAGCCGCCCGCCCGGCGTGCCGAGGACGATCAGCGGCTCGGTCCAGGGCGAGGCCGGCAGCACGTGGTAGTGGGTGGTCACCTGCCGCGGGGCCGCGGCCTCCACGGCCGGGACCAGGCCGGCGGCGGTGTCGGGGTCGGTGGCCACGACGACGGCGTCGGCGCGGGTGCGGCCACCGTCGGTGCTGACCTCCGTGCCGGTGACCGCGGTGACCCGCACGCCGGTGTGCACCCGCCCCGCCCCGACCCGGGCGGCGAGCTGCTCGCCGATCGCCTGGATGCCCTGCGCCGGCAGGCCGGTCGCGCCGCGGGCGAAGCTGCGCCAGAGCAGGTCGAGGTAGCGGCTCGAGGTCTCCAGCCGGTCCTCGAGCAGCACGCCGGCGAGGAACGGGCCGAAGAAGCGCTCGATCGCCGTCGTCCCCACGCCGGCCTGCCGGAGGTGCTCGGCGGCCGTCGTCTCGCGGGCGGTGAGCAGGCGGGGGACCGGCCAGTAGCCCGCCCGCGCGGAGAACGCCGCGATGGCCATCTTCTCCGGCAGCGACCCGACGGGTGCGCGCAGCGTGTCCGGCAGCGCGGTGGGTACCCGGCGCGGGTCGACCACCCGGTGCGCACGGCCGCCGGCCCGGACGACGGCACCGGGCGCGAAGTAGCCCAGGCCGAGCGCGTCCAGGTCGAGGTCGGCGGCGCGGGGGTAGCCGGTGTTGAACACCTGGAACCCGCGGTCGACGACGAACCCGTCGACCCGCTCGGTGGCCAGCCGTCCGCCGACGTGCCCGGCGGCCTCGAGCACGTGGACGTCGCAGCCGGCGGCGGCCAGCCGGGTGGCCACGGACAGCCCGGCCAGGCCCGCGCCGACGACGACGACCTCGGCGCGGGACGGCGGTGGCATGGCCCGAACCTAGGTGCAGCCGACGCTGCGCACCCGTCCGGGTCGGGTGGCTGTGGACGGATCCGGCGCCTGTGGACAGCCGGAGCGGGCCGGGGGTGGATCGGCCTACCGTCCCCGGCCGTGTCCACGCTGCGCGATCCCGACGCCGACCGTCCCGACCCCGATGCGGAGACCGACGCCGGTCCCGCGGCCCCGGTCGCGCCCCCGGTGGTGCCCGGCTACCGGCTCGACCGGCTGCTCGGGAGGGGCGGTTCCGGTGAGGTGTGGCGTGCCCGTCCCCGCGACGGCGGCCCGCCGGTGGCGGTCAAGGTCCTCGTGGCCGGGGACGCCGAGCGGCAGGCGCGCGAGGCTGCCCTCCTCGGTGCGCTGGACCACCCGCACCTGGTCCGGTTGCACGAGGTGGTCCACCAGCCGCGGCGCGGCGGCCCACCCCGGGTGGCGCTCGTCCTCGACCTGCTCGAGGGCGGCAGCCTCGCGTCCCTGCTGGCCCGGCGCGGGCGACTGCGCCCCGGCGAGGTGGTGACCACGCTGGCCCCGGTCGCGGCGGCGCTCGCCCGGGCGCACGAGGAGGGCGTCGTCCACGGCGACCTCTCGCCGGGCAACGTCGTGTTCACCGCCGAGGGGCGGCCCGTGCTCACCGACCTGGGCGTGGCGCGCGTCCTGGGGGAGGAGGCGGCCGGTGAGGTCACCCCCGCCTACGTCGATCCCGCGGTGGCGCGCGGCGGTGCGCCGGGTCCGGCGTCCGACGTCTTCGGCGTGGCCGCCGCCGCTTTCCACGCACTGACCGGGGTGGCGCCCTGGAACGCGGCCACGCCGGCGGACACCCTCGCCGTCGCGGCCGCCGGCGACCTGCCCGATCTCGCCACCCTCGCGCCCGACGCGCCCCCGGCGCTGCTCGAGGTGGTCGCCCGGGGCCTGTCGGCCGATCCCCACGCCCGCGGCTCGGCCGCGGCGTTCGCCCTCGACCTGCGCCACGCCTGCCGTCCCGAGCCCGTCCGGCTGCCCCGTGCCGGCGTTCCCGACGCCGACCTCGGCCGCACCGGCCGAGGACCGCGGACCGAGCTGACCCACCAGGTCCCCGGCCGGCACCGCAGGCCCACTCCCCGGGAGGTCCGGCCCGCCGCTCGCCGCCTCCGATGGCCGGGTCGGGCGGCGCTGCGCCGCGCCGCGGCCGGTGCCGGCACGGCCGTCCTGGTCGTCGTGGCGATCTGGGGAGGCCTGGCCTGGTCGCGGTCGGGACCGGCGGCCGGGCCGGCTCCGGTGAGCGAGGCGGCCGCGACCACCGCCGACGGTCCGTCGCCGTCGCCGTCGCCGTCGCCGTCGCCGTCGCCGTCCCCCGTGCCGCCGGCTGCTCCGCCGGGTGGGGCGGCCTCGCCGCCGGGCCCGGCTGCGCCGCCGGCCGCCGAGGAGACGGACTGGACCGCCGTCCTCACCACGCTGTACCAGCGGCGCGCCGAGGCGTTCGGCACGGGAGATGCAGCCCTGCTGGAGGAGGTCTACACCGCCGACAGCCCGCTGCTCGCCACAGACCGCGCGTACCTGGCGGCGCTGACGTCGGCAGGGGAGGTGCTGAGCGGGTTCCGGCCGACCGTCACGCAGGTGACGCTCACCGGCGAGGCCACGACCGGCGGTCCCGTGCGGGTGGAATTACTTGACAGCTGGGCGGAGTGCGCCGTCGTGTCCGCGGAGGACCCGGACGGCCCGGTGCTGCGGACCGAGCCGGGCCGGGCGCCGGTCCGCGTCGAGATGGTCCTGGTCCCCGGTCCCGGCGGGTGGCGCATCGGCTCGGCCGGCCGGCTGTCGTGACCGGTCAGCCGCGCCCGAGGGCCTCGCGCAGCGCGGACGGCAGCGTCGCGTGACGGAACCGGTAGCCGGAGGCCTGCAGCCTGGCCGGGACGGCCCGCTGCCCGGCGAGCACGCTGGAGCGCCCGAACTCGCCGAGGGCCAGCTGCAGGGCGATCGCCGGCACGGGGAGGACGGCCGGACGGGAGACGGCGGCGGCGAGGTCGCGGACGAACTCGCGGTTGGGCACCGGCTCCGGGCCGGTCAGGTTCACCGGACCGCTGACGTCACCGGCGGTCAGCAGGAACAGGATGGCGCCGATCTCGTCGGCCAGGCCGATCCACGGCCAGAACTGCCGGCCCGATCCCATGCGGCCACCCAGCCCGAGGCGGAACACCGTGCCGAGGATGCGCACCAGCATCGCGCCGCGGCCGATCACCAGACCCGTGCGCAGGGTGACCACGCGGACGCCGGCGTCGGCGGCGGGGCGGGTGGCCTCCTCCCACTGCACGCACAGGCGGGCGAGGAAGTCCTGCCCCGGCTCGGCGTCCTCCTCGACGACACGGTCGCCGGTGTCGCCGTAGTAGCCGACCGCCGACGCCGACAGCAGCACCCGCGGCCGGGACGGCTCCGCGGCGACGGCGGCGGCCAGCGCCTCGCTGACGGTGGTCGTGCTGTCGATCCGGCTGGCGACCAGGTCGCGCTTGTAGCCGGCGGTGAACGGGCGCGGGCGGATCGGCGTGCCGCCCAGGTTGACCACGGCGTCGACGTCGCGCAGCAGCACGGGGTCGACGCGCCGGTGCTGCGGGTCCCAGCGGTGCTCGTCGGCGGTGCGGGGGGTGCGACGGACCAGGCGGATGACCTCGTGCCCGTCGGCGCGCAGCGCCGGGACCAGTGCCTGACCGATGAGCCCGGAGGCCCCGGTGACCGCGATCTTCACGACTCTCCTCGTCCCCCTCGGCATGGTGGTGGCCGGGTCCCGGCACTCGTGCCGGGACCCGGCCGGGGGACGTCAGGAGAGGCCGAGCTCACCCTCGAACTGGCCGGCCTCGAGACGCTCCTTGACCGTCCCGAGGAACCGGGCGGCGTCGGCACCGTCGACGATGCGGTGGTCGTAGGTGAGCGCCAGGTACACCATCGAGCGGACCGCGATGACCTCGCCGAGGTCGGGGTCCTGGACGACCACCGGACGCTTGACCACCGAGCCGGTGCCCAGGATGGCCACCTGCGGCTGGTTGATGATCGGCGTGTCGAACAGGGCGCCACGGCTGCCGGTGTTGGTCAGCGTGAAGGTGCCCCCGCCCAGCTCGTCCGGGGTGACCTTGTTGATCCGGGTCCGCTCGGCCAGGTCGGCGATCTTGCGCGCGATGCCGCCCAGGCTGAGGTCGCCGGCGCCGTGGATGACCGGCACCAGCAGGCCGCGCTCGGTGTCGACGGCGATCCCGAGGTTCTCCGCGTCGTGGTAGGTGACCGTCCCGGCCTCGAGGTCGACCGAGGAGTTCACGGCCGGGTGGACCTTGAGCGCCTCGACGGCCGCCTTGGCGAAGAACGGCAGGAACGACAGCTTGACGCCCTCACGGGCCTGGAAGTCCCGCTTGGCCCGGTCGCGCAGCCGGGCGATCCGGGTGACGTCGACCTCGACGACGGTGGTCAGCTGCGCGCTGATGGCCAGCGACTCGACCATGCGGCGCGCGATGACCCCGCGCAGGCGCGACATCTTCTCGGTGCGGCCGCGCAGCGACGGGTCCGGCTGGGCCGCCGGCGACGGCGCGGCCGGACGGCCGGCGGCGGCCGGAGCGCTCGGCGCGGCCGGGGCCTCTGCCGGCGCGGCCGACTCCGCGCCGGCCGACTCGGCGGCGGCGAGGACGTCCTGCTTGCGGATCCGCCCGCCGACGCCGGTGCCCGTGAGCGTGGAGAGGTCCACACCGTGTTCGGCGGCCAGGCGGCGGACGAGCGGGGTCACGTAGGTGCCGCCGCCGTCGGCGGGTGCCGGTGCCGCGGTCGGGGCGGGAGCGGCCGGGGCCTGCCCGCCGGACGGGGCCGGGCGGGACTGGGTCGGCGGGGTGGCCTGCTGCTCGGCGACCGTCTCCGCGGCGCCGGAGCCGTAGTCGGCACCGGCGGGGACCGACGGCGGCGGACCGGGAGGAGCGGCGGCGGGCGGCTCCTGGCGGGGGGCCGGCGGCTGCTGCACCGGCGTCTGCTGCGCGGCGGGCTCGGGCGCGGGAGCGGACGGCGCGGGTGCCCCGCCGGCGGCGCCGCTGCCGATCACCGCGAGCTGGGCACCGACCTCGACGGTCTCGTCCTCGTTGACCGCGATGGACAGCAGGGTGCCCGACACCGGCGCCGGGATCTCGGTGTCGACCTTGTCCGTGGACACCTCCAGCAGCGGCTCGTCGGCGGTGACCTCGTCACCGACCGACTTCAGCCAGCGCGTCACGGTGCCCTCGGTGACGCTCTCGCCCAGCGCCGGCATGGTCACCGGGGTGCCCTGGCCATCGCCGGACGAGGCCTGGCCCGACGAGCCCTGGCCCGAGGAGGACTGCTCCGACGAGGCCTGGCCGGCCGGTGCCGCGGCGGGCTCCGGAGCCGGCCGGCTCTCCTCCGACGGGCCGGGACCGGCGTCCTCGACCTGCTCGGTCGGGGTCTGCGGCGTGGTGTCGGCGTCCTCCGCGGAGGCCGGGCCGCCACCGGCGTCGCCGTCGCCCTCGCCGCCGATGACCGCGAGCTCGGCGCCGACCTCGACCGTCTCGTCCTCCGCCACCAGGATCCGGGTGAGCACACCCGCAGCGGGGGAGGGGATCTCGGTGTCGACCTTGTCGGTGGACACCTCGAGGAGCGGCTCGTCGACCTCGACCTGCTCACCCTCCTGCTTGAGCCAGCGGGTGACCGTGCCCTCGGTGACGCTCTCGCCCAGGGCGGGCATGGTGACGGAGGTCGGCATCGGGAGAGGGCTCCTTCGTGGTGGCGAGGGTGGGGGAGACGGCGGCCGGCGACGCGGGGAGCGGCGTCAGCTGTGGGCGTGCAGCGGCTTGCCGGCCAGCGCGAGGTGCGCCTCGCCGATGGCCTCGCTCTGCGTCGGGTGCGGGTGGATCAGGGCGGCCACCTCGTCGGGCAGGGCTTCCCAGTTGAAGATCAGCTGCGCCTCGGCGACCAGCTCGCCGACGCGGCTGCCCACCATGTGCACGCCGACCACCGGGCCGTCCTTCTGCCGGATCAGCTTGACCGCGCCCTGGGTCTTGAGGATCTGGCTGCGGCCGTTGCCCCCGAGGTCGTAGACGAGGGTCTCGACGTCGCCGTACTTCTCACGGGCCTGCTCCTCGGTGAGGCCGACCGAGGCCACCTCGGGCTCGGAGTAGGTCACCCGCGGGACGCCCGCGTAGTCGATCGGGACGACCGGCAGCCCGGCGAGCCGCTCGGCGACGAGGATGCCCTCGCCGAAGCCGACGTGGGCCAGCTGCAGGGTGGGGATGAGGTCGCCGACGGCGGAGATGGTCGGGACGTTGGTCTGGCAGTACTCGTCGACCAGCACGTAGCCGCGGTCCATCGCGACGCCGGCCTCCTCGTAGCCCAGCCCCTGGCTGACCGGACCGCGGCCGACGGCGACGAGGACGATCTCGGCCTCGAACTCCTTGCCGTTCTGCAGGCTGACCTTGACGCCGTTCTCGGTGTGCGCGACCCCCGACACCAGGTTGCCGAGCTCGAAGTTGATCTTCCGGCGGCGGAACGCCCGCTCCAGCAGCTTGGAGGAGCTCTCGTCCTCCAGCGGCACCAGGTGCTTCAGGCCCTCGATGATCGTGACGTCGACGCCGAAGGACTTCCACGCGCTGGCGAACTCGCACCCGATGACGCCGCCGCCGAGGATGATCGCCGACGTCGGGACGCGGTCGAGCCCGAGCGCCTGCTCGCTGTCGATGACGCGGACGCCGTCGAGCTCGACGCCGGGGATGCTGCGCGAGTAGGACCCGGTGGCCAGCAGGACGTGCCGGCCCTCGTAGGTCTGCCCGTTGACCGACACGGCGGTGGGGGAGACCAGCCGGCCCTCGCCCTCGACGTAGGTGATGCCGCGGCTCTTGATCAGCCCCTGCAGCCCCTTGTAGAGCCGCGCGACGACGCCGTCCTTGTAGGCGTTCACGCCGTCCATGTCGATGCCGGCCAGCGAGGTCTTGACGCCGAACTGCTCGCCCTCGCGGGCCTGGTCGGCGATCTCACCGCTGTGCAGCAGCGCCTTGGTGGGGATGCAGCCCCGGTGCAGGCAGGTGCCGCCCACCTTGTCCTTCTCGACCAGGACGACCGACAGGCCCAGCTCCGCCGCCCGCAGCGCGGCGGCGTAGCCACCCGAGCCACCGCCGAGGATGACCAGGTCGGCAGGGGTGGTGGGTGCGCTCACGACGTGCTCCTCGTTGATCTCGGCCTGCCCCGCCCGTTCGGGCGGGGGGATGGTCCGCGCCCATCCTGCCACTCCGGCGGAGGGGCGGCTCAGGGCGCCGACCAGCGGCGGGGCGCGCGTCGCGGGCACGACGCCGGCGCCCCGCCCGGGTGGTGGTCAGCCGGCGAGCAGGTCCTCGATCGTGGCCAGCAGCGTGCGGACCGGGACGCCGGTGCCGCCCTTGGGCGTGTAGCCCCACGGGGCGCCGGTGTTGTAGCTCGGGCCGGCGATGTCGATGTGCGCCCAGGGCAGCCCGGCGGGCACGAACTCGGCGAGGAAGTGCGCCCCGACGAGCATGCCGCCCATCCGGTCGGCGTTGGCGTTGACGAAGTCGGCGATGGGGGAGTCGATGCCCCGGCGCAGCTCCTCGGGCATCGGCATGGCCCACATCGGCTCGCCGCTGCGCCGGCTGGCGGCCACGACGGCGTCGCGCAGGTCGTCGCTGCCCATGACGCCGGCGGTGCGGGCCCCGAGCGCGACCAGCTGCGCGCCGGTGAGCGTGGAGGTCTCGAGCAGCACGTCCGGGGAGTCCTCGGCCGCCCGGGCGATGGCGTCGGCCAGGATCACGCGGCCCTCGGCGTCGGTGTTGGTGATCTCGGCCTTCTTGCCGTTGCGGAAGGTGACCACGTCGGCCGGCCGGTAGGCGGTGCCGCTGGGCAGGTTCTCCGCCATCGGCACGGTGGCGGTCAGCTCGACCGGCAGGCCGAGCCGGGCGACCAGGCAGGCCGTGGCGATCGCGGCGGCGGCGCCGGCCATGTCGCTGGTCATGTGGTGCATGTTCGCGGCGGGCTTGATCGACAGGCCGCCGCTGTCGAAGGTGATGCCCTTGCCGACGAGGGCGACCTTCTTCTGCGCCCGCTTGCCCGAGTACCGCAGCCGCAGCAGTCGCGGGCCGCGCGCGGAGCCCCCGCCGACGGCGAGGACGCCGCCGTAGCCGCCGGCGGCCAGCTCGTCCTCGGCGAGCACCTCCACCGACAGCCCCGCGGCCTTGCCGGCCGCCGCGCCGCGGGCGGCGAGCTCGGCCGGGTACAGGTCGTTGGGCGGGGTGTTGACCAGGTCGCGCACGAGGGCGACCGCGTCGGCGACCGCGCGCACCCGGGCCAGCGGCGCCTTGGCCGCGCCGGCGTCCGGGACGACGACGGTGAACTCGCGCGGCGGCGCCGGCCGGTCGGCGGGCAGGTCGGAGCGGTAGGCGGTGAACTCGTAGGCGCCCAGCAGCGCGCCCTCGCCCACGGCGTGCAGCCGCTCGGCGTCGGGCGTGCCCCCGACCGCGGCGAGCAGCGAGACGACCGAGCCGCGGCCGCCCAGCGCCCGGCTGGCCGCCCCGGCGGCCCGGCGCACCGCCTCGGCCGGGTAGCCGCCGCCGTTCCGCGAGGCGCCGAGGCCGACGGCCGCCACGACGGGGAAGGGGCCGTGGCCGAGGCTCGCGACCCGGGTGACCTCGTCCTCGGCGCCGCGGGCACCGAGGTCGGCGAGGGCGGGCAGCAGCCGGCCGCCCAGCAGGCGGTCGACGGCCTCGGCACCCGGCGTGGGCAGCAGGCCGGAGGTGCCCTTGCCGATCCCCACGACGACGGCGTCGGCGGGGGTCTTCTCGAGCGGGCGGTCGGTGGCGGTGATCGTCGGCGGCACCGCTCGATCCTAGGGGGCGCCGATCCGGCGGTCGTGAGGACGGCGAAGGAGTCGGCGGGCCGGCGTCGCTACGGTTCCGGTGTGAGCCCGCGGACCTCCCCCCTGCACGACCGCCACGTCGCGGCCGGCGCCAAGCTCGCCGACTTCGGCGGGTGGTCGATGCCCATCGAGTACGCGGGTGGTGGCGTCCTCGCCGAGCACGCCGCCGTGCGGGAGGCGGTGGGCCTGTTCGACGTCTCCCACCTGGGCACCGGCACGGTCCGCGGGCCCGGCGCCGCGGCGCTCGTCGACGCCTGCCTGACCAACGACCTGTCCCGCATCGGCCCCGGCCGGGCGCAGTACACGCTCTGCTGCGTCCCCGACGGGGAGCCCGACGCCGGCGGCGTGGTCGACGACCTGATCGTCTACCTGCACGGGGACGACGACGTGCTGCTGGTGCCCAACGCCGCGAACGCGCAGGAGGTGCTCTCCCGGCTGGCCGACGCGGCGCCGACCGGGGTGACGGTGACCGACCGGCACGAGGAGGTCGCCGTCCTCGCCGTCCAGGGGCCGCGCTCGGCCGCCGTCCTCGGCGCCGCCGGGCTGGCCGCCGACCTGTCCTACATGGCCTTCGCCGGCGGGGCAGGGGAGGAGGTGACCGTCTGCCGCACCGGCTACACCGGGGAGCACGGCTACGAGCTGCTCGTCGCCGCCGACCGGGCCGGCGACCTGTGGGACCGGTTGCTGGAGGCCGGGGCCGCCGAGGGCATCCGCGCCTGCGGCCTGGGCGCCCGGGACACGCTGCGCACCGAGATGGGCTACCCGCTGCACGGTCACGAGCTGTCGCGGTCGATCACCCCCAACCAGGCCCGCAGCGGCTGGGCCGTGGGCTGGCGCAAGCCGGCGTTCTGGGGCCGCGAGACCCTGCTGGCCGAGCGCGAGGCCGGTGCCGCGCGCCTGCTGTGGGGGCTGCGCGCTCCCGGGCGCGGCATCCCCCGGCCGGGCATGGCCGTCCTCGACGCCGGGGGAGCGCGGGTCGGCGAGGTCACCAGCGGCACCTTCTCGCCGACCCTGCGCACCGGGATCGCGCTCGCCCTGCTCGACACCGCAGCGGAGCCGACCGAGGGTGCCGCCCTCGCCGTCGACGTCCGGGGCCGCCCGCAGCCGGTCGAGGTCGTCCGTCCGCCGTTCGTCCCCTCGCACGTCCGCTAGGAGGATGGCCCGGACGGACCTTCGTCAGGCCTTCTGCTTGGACTCCTTGGTGGGCTCCGGCGGGTCGGGCAGCTCGTCGGCCATGGTGGCGTTGCGCTGCCCCATCGGGACCGGCTCGCCCTCGGTGGTGTCCTCGGCCGTCTGGTGCTCGGCCTCGGAGTTGATCTCCGCGCCGAACAGCACCAGGTAGCAGGTGAGGTACAGCCACAGCATCAGGACGATGACGCCGGCGATGGTGCCGTAGGTCTTGTCGTAGGACCCGAAGGCGTCGACGTAGAAGCTGAAGCCCAGGCTGACCAGCGCCCAGATGACCGTCACGACGATCGCGCCCAGGCTGACCCACTTCAGCTGCGGGGCGTCGCGGTCGGGTGCCACCCGGTAGAGCACCGCCAGCGAGCCGGCGAAGACGCCGAGCAGCAGCACCCAGCGCACCACCTGCGCCAGGACCGTGCCGACGACGCCCAGTGGCAGCGCGTCGAGCAGCGCCGGCACCACGGCGACCAGCGTGAAGGTGATCAGGATGAACAGGATCGCGCCGAGGGTCAGCCCCAGGGCCATCGCCTTGCGCTTGACGAAGGAGCGGGTCTCGACCTCGTCGTAGGCGATGTTGACCGCTGAGATCACGTTGCCGGTGCCGCCCGAGGCCGACCACAGGGCGGCCAGCACGGAGACCGCCAGCGACAGGGACAGGGCGCCACCGCTGTTCTCGGTGATCGCGGTGAGCTGGGTGCCGATGAGGCTCGCCGCGTCCTCGGGGAGCTGGGCCGACAGGTCCTCGACCTGCTGGGCGACGGTCTCCGGCGAGGCGACCAGGCCGTAGATGGAGATCGTCGCGATCAGCGCGGGGAAGATCGCGAGGAACGCGAAGAACGCGACGCCGCCGGCGATGATCGGCATGTTGTCGGCGTTGTGCTCGGCCCACGCCCGCTTGACGATCTGCTTCCAGCCGCGCGCCGGGATCTGCGTCGGCGTCTCGGCGTGCACGCCGGGCAGGTCGGCGTGGGTGGGGCCGCCGGGCGGGACCTTGCCGGGATCGGCCGGTCCCTCACCGCGGGCGGCCCGCTCCTCCGCCTCCCGGGCGGCCGCGCGGCGGGCCGCCTTCTCCTCCACCCGCTGCCGGATGCGGTCGACGGCGCTGTCGCGCTGCCTGGTCCCGGCCATGCCCGGTCCTCCCGTGTCCTCGGTCGATGTCCCGTCAGTCGCCCGGCCAGGTGCCGGTCAGCTTGGTGAAGCCACGCGCGCCGAGCCGGTCGATCGTGGCCTTGGTCGCGGCGAAGATGGCGCCCTGGATGGCCGCGGCCAGCACGACCTCGCGCATGCGGTACTCGCTCTGCAGCGCGTCGGGGGCGTCCTCCTCGCCGGAGACCCGCTTCCAGACCTGCTTGAAGATCGCCCCGGAGACGACGCCGGCGAGGAGGCCGGCGCCCAGGCCCACGGGGCGGTAGACCAGCTTCGCGCTCTTCTGGCTCACCTGCGCACCTTCCCCTTGGCGACCCCGCTCTTGGCGAGGGCCTTGCCCGTGGCCTTCCCCGTCGCCTTGCCCTTGGCCTTCGTGGCGACGGCCTTCTGCGCGACGGCCTTCTTCGCGGCGCTCTGCGCCAGCGCCCGGCGCCGGGCGTCCCGGGCGACGGCGCGCTGCGCCCGCTTGGCCTCCCGGGTGGCCTGCGCGCGGGCCCGCCGGGCCTCTGCTCGCGCCTGCGCCAGTGCGGCACCGGTCGCGGTGGAGGCGGCCGAGGCACGGCGGCGCCTGCGCCGGCGGCGCCACGCGACCAGGCCGACCAGGCCGGCGAGCGCGGCACCGGCGCCGATGACGGCGGGCGGGCTCTCGCGGTAGGTCTCGACGGCGGTGTCCTTGGCGCGGGCCGCGCCCTCCTTGGCGCGGGCGGGGACGTCGAGGCGGGCACTGAGCTCGTCGACGGTGCGGCCCAGCTGCTCGCGGGTCGCCTCGATCTCGGCCTTGATGGCGTCGGGATCGGCCGGACCGGCGGAGTCGGACCCGTCGGGACGGGAGCTGCCGGACGCGGTGCTCATCGGCGCGCACTCTCCTTGACGGTCGCGATGTCGGCCTTGGTGCTGGCGATGGCCTCGGTGGGCACCGGCGGGGTGCCCTGCTGCACGTCCTTCTTGCCGACCAGCGCCAGCACGCCCGCGACGGCGAACAGCACGACGGCGACGACGAGCGCGGCGAGCCAGGCCGGCATGACCACGTCGAGGGCGAGGACGGCGGTGGCGACGAGCACGCACAGGCCCAGGAAGCCGAACAGGCCCGCGCCGCCGAACAGGCCGGCGCCCACACCCAGGCGCTTGGCCTTCTGGGTCATCTCGGCCTGCGCCAGCCGGGCCTCGTCGCGCACCAGGCGCGACACCTGCTCGGTCAGCTGGCTGATCAGCTGGCCGGTCGAGGCGTCCTCGGTCGTCGGGGGCGGAGGGGTGGCGCGCGAGGCGCCCCCCGCGGACGGCACGGTCATCGGTCCTCCGGTGGGCAGCGGTCGTCGGACCTCCCATGCCCCTGCCGGTCGCTCCCGACACCCACCGGTCGATCACACCGCGGACACGGTCCGGCGTCACTAGCCTCGGGCCATGACCTGGACCTGGCGGCTCGAGGATGCCGACGGCGCCACCATCGACCCCGCCGCGCTGGGCGTCGAGGTGCCCGGCTCGGACAACCAGGGCGACGCGGAGTCGTGGCTGGGGGAGAACTGGCGTGACCTGCTGGGCCGGGGGGTGGCCACGGTGAGCCTGTTCGACGGCGACCGGAAGGCCTACGGCCCGATGGGCCTCGCCCCGGCCTGACCCTCGACTCGACGTCGAGGGTCAGGCC
>NZ_JBJGZA010000051.1:0-29351 GCF_054050255.1 Geodermatophilus sp. SYSU D00700
CACCCCCCCCCCCCCACCCCACGCCCCCGCCGGGGGGGCCCCGGGGCGCGGCCGCCCCCCCCCGGCGGTCCTATGCCGGGTCGGGCAGCCGCAGGTGCGCCAGCGCGGCGTCGTGCAGCGCGCCGTTGGTGGCCAGCGCGCTGCCACCGGCCGGTCCGGGGACGCCGGACAGGTCGGTGAACCGGCCGCCGGCCTCGCGGACGATGACGTCGAGCGCGGCGAGGTCCCACAGCGACACCTCCGGCTCGCAGGCGACGTCGACCGCGCCCTCGGCCAGCAGCACGTAGCTCCAGAAGTCGCCGTAGGCGCGGGTCCGCCACACCGATCGGGTGAGGTCGAGGAAGCCGTCGAGCAGGCCGCGCTCCTCCCAGCCCGACAGGCTGGAGAACGACAGGCTCGCGTCGCCGAGCTCGGAGACCCCTGACACCCGGCAGCGGGTGGCCGACTCCAGGCGCCGGCCGGTCCAGGCGCCGACGTCCTTCGCCGCCCACCAGCGGCGGTTGAGCGCCGGTGCCGACACCAGGCCGACCACCGGCTCGTCGCCGTCGAACAGCGCGATGAGCGTCGCCCAGACCGGCACGCCGCGGACGAAGTTCTTCGTGCCGTCGATGGGGTCGAGCACCCAGCGCCGCGGCCCGTGCCCGGTGACGCCGAACTCCTCGCCCAGGACGGCGTCGCGGGTGCGGGCCCGGGACAGGGTGATCCGCAGCTGCTCCTCGACGGCGCGGTCGGCGTCGGTGACCGGCGTCAGGTCGGGCTTGGTCTCGACGGCGAGGTCGAGCGCCCGGAAGCGGTCCATGCTCAGCGAGTCCGCCTGGTCGGCGAGCACGTGCGCGAGGTGCATGTCCCCCGTGTAGTCCCGGCCCGGTGTCATGGGCACCGAACCTAGCGGGGCGTCAGTCGAAGACCGCGGCGCTCACGCCGCTGGGCCCCTCGTACTCCCGGTCGTCGATCCTCTGCAGTGCCTCGAGGACGTCCTTGTCGCCGCCCTTGGCGTGCTCGAGGATCTGGTCCTTCGTGGCCGGGTAGTCCATGCCCTTGAGGGCCTTCTGGATGTCGATGGGGCTCACCATGCCGGTCGGCCTACCCCCGCCCACGTGCTCCGATGCGCGGATACCGTGCTGGAGGTGCAGGCGACGACGATCGTGGGGCTGCTGGCCGACCCCACCCGGCTAAAGGTGGTGGCCGCGCTCGCCCTGGGTGCCGGGACGATCGAGGAGGTCGCGGCCGCCGCGCGCCTGCCCCTCAAGGACGTCGCGCTGGCCGCCCGCCGGATGGCCCGGGCGGGGCTGGTGCGCCGCGACGGGCACGCGCTGGAGCTGCTGACCGATCGCTTCGGTGCCGCGGCGCGGGCCGCGGCCGAGTCGGCGCCGCCGCCGGAGCCGCTGTCGGACGACCCGGCCGAGTCCGCCGTCCTCGCCTCGTTCATCCGGGACGGGCGGCTGACGACCATCCCCGCGCAGCGGAGCAAGCGCCGGGTGGTGCTCGAGCACGTGGTGCGGGTGTTCGACGTCGGCGTGCGCTACCCCGAGCGCGAGGTCAACGCGCTGCTGGCCGTCTGGCACCCCGACACCGCGGCCCTGCGCCGCTACCTGGTCGACGAGGAGCTGCTCTCCCGCGAGGCGGGGCTGTACTGGCGGACCGGCGGCCCGGTCGACGTCGACGGGTAGTGCTCCCGCCGGCAGTCGTGCTCTGCACACACCTGTGGGCAGAGCACGACTGCTCGGCAGACAGGTGCCCGGCCGCGGTCCACACTGCCGGCGTGCCCGACGCCGACGCCTTCCGCGCGCTCGCCCGCTCCTCGCCGGAGCGCTGGACGACGCTGCGCTTCACCGAGCGGCGCCGCAGGGCGTGGGCCTGGTCCGGGCCGGTGCGCGCCTGGCTGCGCCGCCCCGACCTGCTGCGCGTCGAGGACGCCGCCGGCCGGGTCCACGTCCTCCGTGAGGTCGGCGCCGACCACGACCCGATGTGGCAGGACTACCGCTGGGTGGCCGAGCTGCGGCCGCGGGAGCTCGCCGACGGCCTGGACCCGGAGACCGGGCTGTCCGCCGGGTCCCCGCTGGAGATCGGCGGCCTGCGCGAGGTCGAGCACGCCGGCCGGCCGGCGTGGGAGGCGCTGGTCGTGCCGACCGAGCGGTACGAGCCGCGCTGTGGCTGCTGCCCGCTGCTGCGCAGCCGCCGCGTCGACGAGCTCGAGTGGGGGAGCGTCCCCGAGGACGTCGAGTACCCGACCGCGCACCTGGTCCGGCTCGACGTGGCGACCGGCGTCTGCGTGTGGGCCGAGGCGCTCGACGGTACCTACGCCGGCGAGACGCACGACCTGCGCATCGAGACGGTCGACGAGCCGATGCCCGACAGCCTGTTCCACCGGGCGCGGCGCCAGGGCGCGGTCTAGCCCAGCCGCACCGTCCCGTCGGGGTCGACCGACCAGCCGGGGTTGTGCGCGACCTCCCAGACGACGCCGTTCGGGTCGCGGACCAGGGCGTGGAACACGCCGCCGAAGGCACCCTCCTCGGGCGCGGTGAGCACCGTGCCCCCGGCCGCCGCCATCCGGTCGCACAGCGTCGCGACGGCGGCCCGGTCGGCCACGTTGTGCGCCAGCGTCACGCCCGACACCTCCGGCCGCGCCGGACCGGTGCCCAGGTCCTGCGCGAAGCGCGCCGTCTCGAAGAAGCCGAGCACCGTGCCGGGCGCGACCTGGAAGAAGACGATCTCGTCCGGCACGTCGAGCAGCGGCGTCCAGCCGAGCCCCTCGACGTAGAAGCGCCGGGCGGCGTCGAGGTCCGCGGTGGCGAGGGTGACGAAGTGGACCTGCTGTTCCATGGCGACATCCCTCAGTAGCCGGGGCCGAGCTGGCCGACGGCGTCGAGCAGCCGCCGGACGCTGGCCAGCCGCTCGGCCCGGGCCGGCGGGCCGGCCGCGGCCCACGCGTCGAGCGCGCAGTCGGGGTCGTCGGCGGAGTGCCCGCACCCGGGCGGGCAGTCGACAGCGGCCTGCGCCAGGTCGTCGAAGGCCGCGACGACGTCGTCGGCGGTGACGTGCGCGAGGCCGAACGAGCGGATGCCGGGGGTGTCGATGACCGTGCCGCCGCCGGGCAGGTCGAACAGCACCGCCGAGGACGAGGTGTGCCGGCCCTTGCCGACCTTGCTCACGTCGCCGGTGGCCCGGTCGGCGTCGGGCACCAGCCGGTTGACCAGGGTCGACTTGCCCACGCCGGACTGGCCCACGAACACGCTGGTGCGCCCGCCGATCCGCGCCAGCAGCGGGTCCAGCGGCGTCTCTCGCGACATCGGCACCGCGTCGACGCCCAGCCCGGCGTATCGGTCGAGCAGCGGCTGGGGGCTGGCCAGGTCGGTCTTGGTGAGGCAGAACAGCGGCTCCAGGCCACCGGCGTAGGCGGCGACCAGGCAGCGGTCGAGGAAGCCCAGTGCCGGCTCGGGGTCGGTCACCGAGGTGACGACGACCAGCTGCTCGGCGTTGGCCACGACCACCCGCTCGGTGGGGTCGGTGTCGTCGGCGGTGCGCCGCAGCGACGTCGTCCGCTCCTCGATGACCACGATGCGGGCGAGGGTGTCGGGCCGGCCGGTGGTGTCGCCGACCAGCCGCACCCGGTCACCGACGACGACGCCGTGCCGGCCGAGCTCGCGGGCGCGCATCGCGGTCACCTCGACCGGACCGCCGCCGGGAGCCTCTGTCCGCACGGTCATCCGACCGCGGTCGACCGCGACCACCAGCCCGGGGACGGCGTCGGTGTGGGCCGGGCGCGTGCGGGTCCGCGGGCGGGAGCCGCGCCGGTTGGGCCGGACCCGGACGTCGTCCTCGTCCGACCGGCTGTCGTGCCGGCGGCTCAGGAGCCCGCTCCCGCCGTCGCCCCGGGCACGTCGGCGCCGAGCATCCCGGCCCAGCGCTCGCGGAAGTCCGGCAGCGTCTTGGTGACCGCGCCGGGCCCGGACACCCGAACCCCGTCGACGGCCAGGCCGAGGACCGCGGCGGCGTGCACCATGCGGTGGTCGGCGTAGGAGTCGACCAGCGCCGGCCGGAGCGCGCCCGGCGCGATCTCCAGGCCGTCGGGCAGCTGCTCGACCCGCGCGCCGACGGCGGTGAGCACCTCGTCGAGGGCCTGGATGCGGTCGGTCTCGTGACCGCGCAGGTGCCCGATGCCGGTCAGCCGCGAGGGCCCGTCGGCCAGCGCGCACAGCGCCGCGAGCACCGGGGTCAGCTCACCGACGTCGCCGAGGTCGGCCACCAGCGGCGTGATCCGGCCGGTGCCCGTGACCCGCAGCCCCTCGGGCGTGCGCTCGACCTCGGCGCCCATCGCGCCCAGCAGCCGGTCCAGCTGCGCCCCGGGCTGGGTGGTGACCGCCGGCCAGCCGGGCACGGTCACCCGCCCGCCGGTGACCAGCGCGGCGGCGAGGAACGGCGCGGCGTTGGACAGGTCGGGTTCGACCACGCGGTCGCGCGCCGCGATGGGCCCGGGGTCCACCCGCCACCCGCGGTCGGTGGCGACGACGTCGACGCCGTGCTCGCGCAGCGCGACGACGGTCATCTCCACGTGCGGCATCGACGGCACCCCACCGGCCAGCGCGAGGTCGAGCCCGTCGGTGAACCGGGGCGCGGCCAGCAGCAGGCCCGAGACGATCTGCGAGGACTCACCCGCGTCGACGGTCACGCCGCCGCCGCGCACCGCCCCGGTGCCGTGCACGGTGAACGGTGCCCGGCCGCGGCCGCCGTCGTCGACCCGCACCCCGAGGTCGCGCAGCCCGGCGATCAGCCCGGCGTTGGGCCGCTCGCGCAGCCGCGGGTCGCCGTCGAGCCGGACCGGCCCGGTGGCCAGCGCGGCCACCGGCGGGAGGAACCGCAGCACGGTGCCGGCCAGCCCGGCGTCGACCTCCGCGGGGCCGCGCAGCTGCGCCGGGGTGACCAGCCAGTCCGGGTCGGGACCGCCGCCCTCCTCGTCGACCCGCACGCCGAGCGCGCGCAGCCCGGCGGCCATCAGGTCGGTGTCGCGGGCCCGCAGCGGCCGCACGACCCGGCTGGGCCCGTCGGCGAGCGCGGCCAGCACCAGCGCCCGCGCGGTGATCGACTTCGAGCCGGGCAGCGGGACGACGGCGTCGACCGGGGTGCCGCGGTGCGGCGTCGTCCAGACCTGGCTCACGGGGCACCATCCTGCCCGGTCCGGACGACGCCGCTCACCCTCAGCCCCCGACGGGGCGGTCGGCCTTCTTCACCGGCACGGTGCGGACCAGCCGCCGGTTGGCGAACTCGAACATCGCCAGTTCGGAGAGCTCGCGGCCGTAACCGGACCGCTTGATCCCGCCGAAGGGCAGCTCGGGAGAGGAGCCGGTGGGCTGGTTGATCCACACCATGCCCGCCTCGAGCCGGTCGGCCACCGCCCGGGCGCGGTCGACGTCGCTGCTCATCACGGTGGCGCCCAGGCCGAAGTCGGTGTCGTTGGCCAACGCGACCGCCTCGTCGGCGTCCTTGACCTTGTAGACGACGGCCGCCGGGCCGAACAGCTCCTCGCGGTAGGCGCGCATCTCCGGGGTGACGTCGGTGAGGATCGTCGCCTCGACGAACGCACCGGCGTGGTCGGGCCGCCCGCCGCCGGCGACGACGGTGGCGCCCTTGTCGATGGCGTCCTGGATCTGCGCGTGCAGGTCCTTGGCCGCCCGCTCGCTCGACAGCGGGGCCAGCGACGTGGACCGGTCGGCCGGGTCGCCGGGGGAGAAGGTGGAGAACGCCTGCCGGAGCCCCTCGACGAAGGGCTCGTAGTGCTCCTCGGTGACGATCAGCCGCTTGGAGGCGGTGCAGGCCTGGCCGGTGTTCTGCATCCGGCCCATCGTCGCGGCCTTGACGGTGGCGGCCATGTCCTCGGCGTCGAGCACGATGAACGGGTCGCTGCCGCCGAGCTCGAGCACCGACTTCTTCAGGTGCTTGCCGGCCAGGGCGCCGACGGCGCTGCCGGCCCGCTCGCTGCCGGTCAGCGTGACGCCCTGGATCCGCGGGTCGGCGATGACCTGCTCGACGTCGGCGATGCGGAGGAACGTGTTGGTGAAGACGCCCTCGGGGGCGCCGGCGTCGGTGAACAGCTGCTCGATGGCCACCGCGCACTGCGGGGTGATCTCGGCGTGCTTGAGGATGACGGTGTTGCCCAGCACCAGGTTCGGGCCGGCCACGCGGACCACCTGGTAGAAGGGGTAGTTCCACGGCTCGATGGCGAGCAGGACGCCGACCGGCCGGGTCTCGATGACCGCCTCGCCCTTGCCCATGAGCGGCTGGATCGGCGTGGGCTCGAGGAACGAGGGGCCGTTGTCGGCGTAGTACTTGAGGATCATCGAGCAGAGGTAGAGCTCGCCGGTGGCCTCGTCGTGCCGCTTGCCCATCTCGGTGGTGATGAGCTGCGCGAGGTCCTCGCGGCGCTCGTCCATGAGCTCGGCGGTCCGGCGGACGACGGCCGCGCGCTCCTCGACCGGGCGCTCCCGCCACTCCTGGTAGGCGGCGTGCGCCGTCGCGATGATGCCGTCGATGGCCTCGGTGGGCGTGAAGTCGAACTCCTTCTCCGTCTCGCCGGTGAACGGGTTGACCGTCGCGTACCGGCGCTCGGCGGACTCGCTCGCGGTCTTCGGCTGCTCGTGCGGTGGGTTCTGGGTCGCGGTCACGCACGTGATCCTCGTCTCTCGCCGTCGCGGGCTCCACCCGGCCTCCCCGCGGCCGCCCGGGGCGGCCGCACCGTCGGCACCCCCACCTAGAGTCGGCGGGGACGGGCCCGCCGTCCGGGCCCGACAGCAGCCGGGAGGACCAGCCGTGTGTGGTCGCTACGCCGCCAGCCGCCGTCCCGAGGACCTCGTGGTCGAGTTCGAGGCGGTCCCCGCCGAGGGCCAGGAGCCGCTCCGGGCGGACTTCAACGTCGCGCCGACCAAGGACGTCTACGTGGTCCGCACCAAGTGTGAGCGCGACCCGGAGGGGAGCCCCACCGGCGAGGCGCACCGGGAGCTGCGCGCGGTCCGCTGGGGCCTGGTGCCCTCCTGGGCCAAGGACGTCTCGGTGGGCAACCGGCTGCTCAACGCCCGGGTCGAGTCGTTGACCGAGAAGCCGGCATTCCGCTCGGCCGCCCGCTCCCGGCGCTGCCTGGTGCCGGCCGACGGCTGGTACGAGTGGCAGAAGCGGCTGGACTCGCCCGGCAAGCAGCCCTTCTTCATCACCCCCGCCGACGGGTCGGTGCTGGCCATGGCCGGCCTCTACGAGGTGTGGGGCAAGGGCGAGGACCGGCTCTACACGTGCACCGTCGTCACCGCGCCCGCCGTCGGCGCGCTCACCGAGATCCACGACCGGATGCCGCTGGTGCTGCCGCGCGAGCGGTGGGCCGACTGGCTCGACCCGGCCCGCGACGACGTGGAGGCGCTCGCCGAGCCGACCCCGCAGGAGCTGGTGGAGGCGCTGGAGCTGCGCCCGGTCGGCACCGCCGTCAACAACGTCCGCAACAACGGCGCCGAGCTGCTGACCCGGGTGGAGGGCACCAGCGCCCCGGCCGACCAGCCGGCGCTCTTCTGAGGAGCCCTGCCCTGAGCGAGCGTGCGCCCGCCGTCCACCCGGCCGATCCGTCCGCCGACGCGCCCGACCCCGCCGGCGCCGCGCTGCCCGGGTGGGTGGCCGCCGGGGTCACCTTCCTCGCCTCGGGTGCGGTGTTGGTGCTCGAGATCGTGGGGCTGCGGCTCATCGCGCCCTACGTCGGCATCACGCTGCAGACCAACACCGCGATCATCGGGTTCGCGCTGGCCGCGATTGCCGTCGGCGCGTGGGCCGGAGGTGCCACGGCCGACCGCCGCGACCCCCAGCAGCTGATCGCGCCGCTGCTGGTGGCCGGCGGCGCGCTGGTGGTCGCCGTCCTGCCGCTGGTGCGCTTCACCGGGTCGCTGTTCACCGGTGCCGACGCCGGCAGCGTGCTGCTGCTGGCCGCCGTCGCGGTCGTGGTGCCGGCCGCGCTGCTGTCGGCGGTGCCGCCGATGGTGGTCAAGCTGCAGCTGGCCAGCCTGGCCGAGACCGGGTCGGTGGTCGGGAAGCTGTCGGGCATCGGCACGCTCGGTGGGATCGCGGCCACGTTCGGCACCGGCTTCCTGCTCATCGCGGTGTTCCCGAGCAGCGGCATCCTCGTGGGCACCGGGCTGGTCACCGTCGCCGCCGGGATCGCAGTGTGGCTGCTGCTGCGCCGCCGCTCGCCGGGCGGGGCGGGGCGGCTGCCGGCCGCGCTGCTGCTGGCCGCCGTCGCCGGGTCGCTGCTCGCCGCGGTGGCGCCCACGCCGTGCGAGGCGGAGACCTCCTACCACTGCGCGCGGGTGGTCGCCGACCCCGAGCGGGAGACCGGCCGGGTGCTGCTGCTGGACACGCTGCGGCACAGCTACGTCGACCTCGCCGACCCCACCCACCTGGAGTTCGAGTACGTCCGCGCGATCGCCGCGGTCACCGACGTCCTCGCCCCGCCCCGGGAACCGCTGTCGGCGCTGCACCTGGGCGGCGGCGGGCTGACCGTGCCGCGCTACCTCGCCGCGGTGCGGCCCGGCACGACCAGCCGGGTGCTGGAGGTCGACCCCGGCGTCGTCGCGATCGACCGGGAGCAGCTGGGCCTGGAGACGTCGGCGGACCTGCAGGTGCGGGTCGGTGACGCCCGGGTCGGGCTGGCCGACGAGCCGGCCGGGGAGCATGACGTCGTCGTCGGCGACGCCTTCGGCGGGCTGTCGGTGCCCTGGCAGCTGACCACCGTGGAGGCGCTGGAGCTGGTCGACCGCGCGCTCGCCGACGACGGCGTCTACGTCGCCAACCTCATCGACCACCCGCCGCTGGACTTCGTCCGCGCGGAGCTGGCCACGATGCGGCGGGTGTGGCCGCACGTGCTGCTGCTGGCCCCGGCCCCGGTGCTGGCGGGGGAGGACGGCGGCAACCTGGTCGCCGTCGCCTCGCATCGGCCGCTGGACGAGGCCGCCCTCGTCGGGGCGCTGCGCGCCCAGGACTCGGCGTGGCAGGTCGCCTCCGACGCCGAGGTGGCCGCCTTCGCCGGCGACGCGCGGGTGCTCACCGACGACGCCGCGCCGGTCGACCAGCTGCTCACCCCCTACGGCGTCCCGGACAGCTAGCGGCCGATGGGCGCGGTGCGGGCGCGGGTGAGCCGCACCAGGTCGGCCGGCGACAGTTCCACCTGCAGGCCCCGGCGGCCGGCGCTGACCAGCACCGTGGGGAACCCCAGCGCCGACTCGTCGACGACGGTCGGCAGTGCCCTGCGCTGGCCCAGCGGGCTGATCCCGCCGACGACGTAGCCGGTGGTCCGCTCGGCGTCGGCGGGGTCGGCCATCGCCGCCTTCCGCCCGCCGGCCGCGGCCGCCAGTGCCTTCAGGTCGAGGGTGCCGCTCACCGGGACGACGGCGACGGTGAGCGTGCCGTCGACGCGGGTCACCAGCGTCTTGAACACCCGCCGCGGATCGGCGCCGAGCGCGGCCACCGCGGCCTCCCCGTGGCCCTGGTCGCTCGCGTGGCCGGGGTCGTAGGGGTGCAGGGTGTGTACCACCCGGGCCTTCTCCAGGGCCCGCACCGCGGGGGTCGCCGCCACGGCCGGGGAGCGTAGCCAGCCCGCCCGGTGCCCGCCGCCGACTTCCCGGCCGGGGAATGACCGCGACCGGGGGCACCGTTGCAGGGACCGTGAGCAGCACCGTCTCCAGCGCCCGCACGCGGGCCCCGCGCCGGCGGCCCCCGGGCCGGCCCGACGCCGCGCGACTAGGATCGACCGACGTGGTGACCCGCCTCCGGGTGCCGCAGAGAGGACGGTCGGTGCCTGAGGAGACCCCGGGCGGGAACCCCGCCGTCGAGCCGGTCGGGACCCCGCGCGAGCCGGTGGTCGGGGCGCCGGTGGAGGTGCCCGAGGCACGCGAGGGCGGCAGCCGCACCGAGGTCGCCGAGACCCGCGCCGAGCGCGACGCGCGCTTCGAGCGCGACGCGCTGCCCTTCCTCGACCAGCTCTACCCGGCGGCGCTGCGGATGACCCGCAACCCCGCCGACGCCGAGGACCTGGTCCAGGAGACCTTCGTCAAGGCCTACTCCGCGTTCCACCAGTTCGCCGAGGGGACCAACCTCAAGGCCTGGCTGTACCGGATCCTGACCAACACCTACATCAACAGCTACCGCAAGAAGCAACGGCAGCCGCAGCAGTACCCCACCGACCAGGTGCAGGACTGGCAGCTCTACGCGGCGGAGGAGCACACCTCCAGCGGGCTGCGCTCGGCGGAGATCGAGGCGCTGGACCACCTGCCGGACTCCGACATCAAGGAGGCCCTGCAGCAGCTGCCCGAGGACTTCCGCCTGGCGGTCTACCTCGCCGACGTCGAGGGCTTCGCCTACAAGGAGATCGCCGAGATCATGGGCACGCCCATCGGCACGGTGATGTCCCGGCTGCACCGCGGCCGGCGGGGCCTGCAGAAGCTGCTGGCCGACTACGCCCGGGAGCGCGGCTTCGTCCGCGCCGGCACCGGTGAGGAGGGGCGGTCGTGAGCGCCGAGCACGAGCACGCGTCCTCGTGCGACGACGTCCTGTCGCACGTCTTCGAGTTCCTCGACCACGAGACCGACGACGCCCGCCGCGCCGTCATCGCCGAGCACCTCGAGGACTGCTCGTCGTGCCTCCGGCAGTTCGGCATCGAGCAGGAGTTCAAGGCGCTGGTGCGCCGCCGCTGCGGCGGGGACAAGCCGCCGCTGGGCCTGCGCGACCGGATCAAGCTGCAGCTCACCACCGTCTCCTTCGAGGAGGACGGCACGCACGTGAGCGTCGAGCAGGTGCGCACCGAGGTGGTCCGCACCGACTGGTCCGAGTAGGGACCGCACACGCGACGGCGCCCCGCCCCGGATCTCCGGGAGCGGGGCGCCGTCGTGTGTGCCTAGGCGTTGGGGCGCTTGCCGTGGTTGGCCTTGTTCCCCTTGCGGGAGCGACGCTTGCGTCCGCGCTTGGACATCGCTGCCCTCCTCTCCTCGTCGTCGCGTGCCGGGCGTCGTCCGACGCCCACCGGTCCGCCCCAGGGTCCCACAGACGGGGGAGGGCCCCCTGGCCGGTGGCGCGGGTGTCACAGGCGCCAGGCACCATGGGCAGGTCGGGACGACGGTGACCCGGCGCGGTGGGACGGGGAGGACCGGGAGCGTGGCCCAGCACGGGATCGAGAGCGTGCTCGTGGCGGGGCGGGGGCCGGCCGCGTGCGCGGTGATCGCCGCCTGCTCGCGGCTCGGTGTCAAGGCGGTCGCCGTCTACTCCGAGGCCGAGCGGTCGGCGCGGCACGTCCGCCTGGCCGACGACGCCGTGCTGCTCGGGCCGGCGCCCGCGACGGAGTCCTACCTCGCCGTCGACCGGATCGTCGAGGCCGCCCGCCGCAGCGGCGCCCGTGCCGTCCTCGCCGTCCCCCCGGCACTGGCGGGCAATGCCGCGCTCGCCGCCGAGGTGGCCGCGGCCGGCCTGACCTGGGTCGGGCCGCCGGCCGAGGTGCTCGAGCGGCTCGGCGGCGACGGCGTCGAGCCGGCCAGCGAGCACGGTCTGCTGGCGCTGGTCACCGACGAGGGCCTGCGCTACCCGACGACGGTCGCGCGCGACCGGGCGGCCGGCATCGCCCGCGTCTCCTGGACGCCGGAGCCGCCCGGCGAGATGCCCGTCGGCGCCAAGCGGCTGGCCGAGGTCGGCTGGCGCGGACTGGTCACCGTGGGCGTCGACGAGGACGGCGAGCTCGGTGAGGTCGCCGCCGGCTTCTCCCTCGACATGGCGGTGCTCGAGCGGGCGTACGGCGTCGACGCCGTCGACCTCGCGCTGGCCGCGGCCGCCGGCGAGCGCGGCCCCCGCCGCCGCACCCGCGAGGAGCACCCGCCGCGGGCCGCCGTCGCGGTGCAGCTGCGCTCGACGCTGGCGCCCGGGCAGGCGGGGCGGGTCACCGGTCTGCTGCCCAGCGCCGGCCGGCTGCGCGGCACCACCGGCCGCACCGAGGTGGTCGCGGTCAGCGGCTATGACCCCGGCGACCGGCTCGACCCCTGGTACGACGCCCTGCTGGCCACCGTCAGCGCCGGCGCGCCCGACACCGCCACCGCCGCCCGCGCCGCCGCGGCCGCGCTGACCGACCTGCCCGAGACCGGCGTCCCGCACGACGGCCCGGAGGTGTGTGCGGTGCTCCAGCAGCTGGCCGCCGGCGACCCCGAGCCCGGCGCCTAGCCCAGCCGTTCCCCGGCGTGCCCTGCCCGGCAGCGGTCGGCCTGCTTGGATGGGTCATCCGGCTCGAGAGGGGTGCTGCGTGGTGGTCGAGGAGATCCACGCCGAGATGGTGTCCAGCGTCTGGAAGGTCCTCGTCGCCCCCGGGGCCGAGGTCGGCGCGGGGGACACGCTGGTGGTCCTCGAGTCGATGAAGATGGAGATCCCGGTCCTCACCGAGCGCGCCGGTGTCGTGCAGGAGCTGCACGTCGTCGAGGGCGAGGTGCTCCAGGAGGGCGACCTGATCGCCACCGTCGCCGACGCCTGAGCGGCGCCGGACGGCTCAGGGCGTCCGTCGGGCCAGGCCGGGCAGCCGCCGACCGAGGAGTTCGTAGACCTCGGGGTGGACGCTCATGCCGACGTGGCTGGAGTCGACGTGGACGTTCTCGGCGGCCGGGTCGACGCACGCGTGCCAGTCGACCACCCAGTCGCTGCGCGAGTAGACCGAGACGTAGGGCACCTGCGTCGGGAACGGCCGCTCCAGCTCCACGGCGAGCTCGTCGGCACACGCCCCCCGCAGGCAGTCGTCGACGAACATGCCCGGCACCCCGGCGGTGCCGAGGGCGGCGACCAGCCGCACCTGGGCGGCGACCAGCGGGTTGATCGCCATGTGGTCGACGTTCGGACTGCCCAGGGTGATAATCCCGCTCACCCGGTCGGGCCGGCGCACCGCCATGAGCTTGGCGAACAGCCCGCCGCGGCTCTGGCCCACGATCGCCGCGGGTCGCCCGGCCCGGTCGGTGAGCTCGACCAGGCGGCGCTCGAGGCGCTCGACCGCCTTGCGGGTGCAGTCGACGTTGACCCGGATCTGCGAGGTGCACGTCCGGTAACCGCGGGCCCGCAGCCAGCTCTCCAGGAGTGACAGCGACGGGTCGCCGGCGAGGAAGCCGGGCACCAGCAGGACCGGCAGGCCGCCGCCGTCCGGGACGCCGCGGCCGCGCCACACGGGGGAGCGCAGCAGCGCCGCCGCCTCGCGCCACGGCCGCTGGACGGCGAGCAGCGCGGCGACCGGCGACGCCCCGATCCACGGGGGAGCCTCCCCGGCGGCTGTCCGGTGCAGCGGCGCCGTCGCGCGCATGGCCTGTCCTCGTCTCCCCTGGGCGACCGGGCACGGTGCGGACCCCGTCGCGTACTGCGCGGGCAACCACCCGCCTGCAGGAGCAGTGTGAGGGCTGACACACTTCCCCACACCACGGGGAGCCGTCCGGCTGGGATGCGTGTCGCGGGTCCCGCCGACTCGGGAGGGCAGGGGCCATGAAGCAGTTGTCGGGACTGGACGCGACGTTCCTGCACCTCGAGACGTCCGCGCAGTTCGGCCACGTCTCGAGCGTGTCGATCTACACCCGGCCCGACGACCCCGGCTACCGGCCCTACGACGCGTGGCGGGCGCAGCTGCAGCAGCGGCTGCCCCTGCTCGAGCCGCTGCGCCGGCGGCTGGCCGAGGTGCCGCTGGGCCTGGACCACCCGTACTGGGTGGCCGACGCCGCCTTCGACCTGGACTTCCACGTCCGGCACACCGCCGTCCCGCCGCCGGGCACCGACGACCAGCTCGCGGCGCTGGTCGGCCGGCTGGTCTCCCGGCCGCTGGACCGGCGCAAGCCGCTGTGGCTGTCCTACGTGATCGAGGGCCTGCCCGACGACCGCTTCGCGATCCTCACGATCGTCCACCACGCCATCATCGACGGGGCCTCCGGCGTCGAGCTCATGACGCTGATGCTCGACGACACCCCGGAGGGCACCGTGCCGCCCGAGGCCGACTCGTGGACGCCCGAGCGGCCGCCCGGCGACCTGGAGATGCTCGCGCGGGGCGCGCTCGGCCTGGCCCGCAAGCCGGCGCGCGGGGTGCTGCTCGCCGCCCGGACCGCCCGCGAGGTCGGCCGGGCGACGCGCAACCCCGTGCTGGTGCGAGCCGCCAACGACGTCCGCCGCAGCCTGCGCGGGCCGCTCGGCACGGTGTTCAACCTCGGCCGCTCCCTGCCCGAGGAACCCGACCAGCCACCGCCGCTGCCCAGCGTCCGGCCGCCGCGTACGCCGTTCAACGGGCCGATCACCCCCCACCGCAAGCTCGCCATCCGGTCGACCTCGCTCGACGTGGTCAAGCAGGTGAAGTCGGCGCTGGGCGCGACCGTCAACGACGTCGTCATGGCCGCCTGCGCCGGCGGCCTGCGGACCTTCCTCGACCGGCGCGGCGCGCTGCCCGCGGAGCCGCTCGTGGCGCTCGTGCCCGTCTCGGTGCGCACCGGGGAGGAGACCGAGCGCTGGACCAACCGGGTGTCGATGCTCTCGGCCGTGCTGCCGACCGACGAGCCCGACCCCGTCCGGCGGGTCCGGCGCGTGCACGAGGCGATGACCAGCAGCAAGGAGCTGTTCTCGGCGCTGCCGGCCGAGCGGCTCACCGACTTCGCCGAGTTCCCGCCCCCGGCCGTCTTCGCCCGCGCCATGCGGCTGAGCGCGCGGCTGCGCCTGGGGTCGCGGCTGACGCCGGGCAACCTGGTGATCTCCAACGTGCCCGGTCCGCGGACGCCGCTGTACGCCGCGGGCGCGCGGCTCGAGCACTACTACCCGGTGTCGACGATCGTCGAGGGACAGGGCCTCAACATCACGGTGCAGAGCTACCTCGACCGCCTCGACTGGGGGCTCGTCTCGTGCGCCGAGCTGCTGCCGGACGTCGACGTGCTGCTGCGCGACATCCTCGACGAGCTCGACACCCTCGCCGCGGCGGCCGGTGTCCCGGCGCGGGAGGCCGAGCCGGCGGAGCCCGCGCCCGAGGAGCCCGCGCCCCGCCGTCCGTCCCGGTCCCGGGGCACCGGTCGCCGGCGGGCGACCGACGCCGGTGGTCAGAGCTCCAGTGCGTAGACCAGCAGGTCGATGCCGGGGCGCGGGCTCCAGTCCCGCTCGGGCAGCCGGGTGAAGCCGAGCCGGGCGTAGAGGCGGTGGGCGGCGGTCATCCGCGGGTCGGTGGACAGCACCATCCGCCGCTTGCCGGCCGCACGGGCCCGGTCCAGGCACACCCGCACCAGCGCCTCGCCCACGCCCCGCCCGCGCACCGCGGGGTCGACGACGAGCATCCGGAAGGCGGCCTCGTCGTCGGAGGCGGTGACCTCGCCGAAGTCGCCCTCGAGCACGAGCGCCACCGCGCCGACGACCCGGGCGCCGTCGCGCGCCACGACCAGCCGCGACCGCGCGGCACGGCCCTCGACGTCGGCCAGCTGGCCCAGGTACTCGGCGGAGGCCAGCCGCTCGTCGCGGTAGACGGCGACGGTCAGCTCGGCGATCCGTGGCCAGTCGGCGGGGACGGCGTCCTCGACGCGCACCGGCGGCAGGTCGGGCGAGGGCAGGTCGGGGGAGGGCAGGGCCACGGGCCGCCAGCCTAGGCGCGGGCCGCTCCTACGCTCGGGGGCACCATGAGCACCCTCTCCGAGCGCCTCCACCGCGGGTCGGCGACCGCCCCCTCGCAGGTCGACCACGCCCGGCGGCTGGTGGCCGACTGGCAGCTGCTGGCCGACCTGGCCTTCGCCGACCTGACGCTGTGGGTGCCGCTGCGCACCGGCGCCTGGTGGTGCGTCGCCCAGGTGCGCCCGCTGACCGCGCCCACCAGCCGGCCCGAGGACCTGGTCGGCAGCGAGGTCGACGGGCCCGACGCCGACCCCTTCCGGCTGGCGCACCGGGAGGGCCGGCCGGTGACCGAGGGCGATCCGGACTGGTCGGGCGGCGCGCCGCGCCGCCGCGAGGTCATCCCGGTACGGCACGACGGCGTCGTCGTCGCGGTGCTGGCCAAGGACACCAACCTGGCCGTCACCCGGTCGCCGTCGACGCTGGAGCTGACCTATCTCGACATCGCCGCGGACCTCTGCCTCATGGTGTCGGCCGGCACGTTCCCGCCGGAGAAGCTGCTCGACGCCGAGATGAGCCCGCGCGTCGGGGACGGGCTGGTGCGCCTGGACGCCGCCGGCCGCGCCGTCTACGCCAGCCCCAACGCGCTGTCGGCCTACCGGCGGCTCGGGGTGGTCGGCGACCTGGTCGGCGCGGACCTGGCCAAGGTCACCCGGGCGGCGTCGGCCGACCGGGTGGCGGGCGAGGCAGTCGCGGCGACGGTCGCCGCCGCGGTGGCCGGGCGGTTCCCCGACCCCACCGACGTCGAGGGCCGCAGCGCGACGATGCTGCTGCGCGCCCTGCCGCTGCAGGCGCCGGGTGTCGAGGAGGGCGCGCTGGTGCTGGTCCGCGACGTCACCGACCTGCGCAGCCGCGACCGGGCGCTGCTGACCAAGGACGCGACGATCCGCGAGATCCACCACCGGGTGAAGAACAACCTGCAGACCGTCGCCGCGCTGCTGCGGCTGCAGGCCCGGCGCATGACCGAGCCGGCCGCGCGGGCGGCGCTGGAGGAGTCGGTGCGGCGGGTGGCCTCGATCGCCGTCGTCCACGAGACGCTGGCCGGCAGCCGGGAGGACGTCGTCGACGTCGACGACGTCTTCGACCAGGTGCTGCCGATGCTCGGCGACCTGACGTCCATCGGGCCGGCGGCGTGCACCCGCCGCGTCGGGCGCTTCGGGGAGCTGCCGGCGGTGACCGCGACCCCGCTGGTCATGGCGGTCACCGAGCTGCTGCAGAACGCCGCCGAGCACGCCTTCCCGGCCGACGGGCCGCCAGGCGCGATCGAGCTGGTGGCCGAGCGGGACGGCGACGACCTGGTGGTCCGGGTCCGCGACGACGGTCAGGGGCTGCCCGAGGACTTCGACCCGGCGCAGAGCGACGGGCTCGGGCTGCAGATCGTGCGGACGCTGGTCACCAGCGAGCTCGGGGGCGCGCTGCACGCCACCACCCCGGCGGAGCCGCCGGGGCCCGGCCGGCCGGGCACCGAGGTCGTGCTGGAGCTCCCCGGCGCGGGCCGGCCGCGGCGGTAGGCGGATGGGCTCCGAGCTCCTCCTGGGCGCGTGGCCGCGGTGTCGTCCGGTGGGACGACCGTGTGACAGCGACGAGGCCGGTCACCCGGAGCGGGTGACCGGCCTCGTCGGCGCGTCTGGCGGGATCGATCAGGCGCGGACGCGGGTGCGGGACTGACGGCGCTTCAGAGCGCGCCGCTCGTCCTCGGAGAGCCCGCCCCAGACGCCCGAGTCCTGGCCGGATCGCAGGGCCCAGTCGAGGCAGGACTCCATGACGGAGCAACGACGGCACACGGCCTTCGCCTGCTCGACTTGCACGAGGGCGGGGCCGGTCGTCCCGATGGGGAAGAACAGCTCCGGGTCCTCGTCCCGGCATAGGGCGCGGTGGCGCCAGTCCATGTGCGTGCACTCCTCGGTGTCGACGACGTTCTGGGCTTGCTGATCGCTGACGTCGGGCCGCCTGCGCGGGCGCGACACCGGTTGCCCAGCGCCCCGTTCCAGCGACCGCCTGCCGCTTGTTACCGGCAGGTTGCGTTCCTCTCGCGATGTTTTCACCTGAGGACGGCGTGTCAAGCGCGCGGCGGTCGTGGTCTGACCCCGCGTGAGCAACCTCACCACGGGCGTGCTAGGGCCGCCACTCGGCGGTGCGGTGGTCGTTGACACCGCACCCCGGACGTGCGTGAGGGGCTCTCCGGGCCGCTAGGAGACGACGGACAGCGCCGCGGGCACCGAGCGCACCCGCAGCCCGGTGGCGGTGCCGAGGTGGTCGCCGTCGAGCTGCCAGCCCTGCGGCCGTGCGGCGGTCAGGACGACGTCGTCGAGGTCGTGCCGGCGGTGCACCCCGCGGCCGCGGGCGTCGGGACGGCGGGCGAGCACCTGCCGCGCGTGGTGCAGCATCCGCAGCACGCCCATCCGGCCCAGCGCGAACACGTCGAGGCCGGCGTCGAAGGAGGCCTCGGGACTGGGGTTGACCGGACGTGACCCCAGGTAGGTCCAGGGGCTCACGTTGGACACCAGGCACAGGAACAGCCCGTCGAGGTCGGGCTCGTCGGGCAGGGCCAGCGTCATGGCCGGGCGCCGGCGCTCCCGGCCGAGCACGAAGGCGCGGGTGGCCTCGCGGACGTAGAGCGCCCCGGTGGAGCGGCGGCCGCGGGCGCGCTGCCGCTCCACCCGCGCGATGACGTCGGCGTCGAAGCCCATGCCCGCGGCGAAGACGAACCAGCGCGGCTCGCTCCACCCGGAGTGGACCGCCGCACCCGCCTCGGCCGCCGCCACCGCGGTCGCCGGATCGACGCCGCGGGCCGGGACCGTGCTGGTCCCGGTGGCGCTGGCGGTGCCGAGGGACACCCGCCGCGTCCGCCCCGACCGCAGCGAGTCGAGGATCTCGCCGGTGGCCTCGACCGGGTCGCGGGAGCGGCCCAGCGCGCGGGAGAAGACGTTGGTGGAGCCGCCCGGGACGACGGCGAGGGTGGGCACGTGCGCGCCCGGCCCGTCGGTGAGCAGGCCGTTGACCACCTCGTTGACCGTGCCGTCGCCCCCGAGCGCGACGACGACGTCGAACCCGTCGGCCAGCGCCTGCTGGCCCAGCTCGCGGCCGTGGCCGCGGTGCGTGGTCTCGGCGAGGTCGACCTTGAGCTCGCTGGCCAGCGCGCCCACGAGCACGTCGCGCACCCGGCCGGTCGTGGTCGTCGCCGCGGGGTTGGCCACCACGAGCGCGCGCATGCCGGAGAGCTAACCAGCACGGGGACCGTCCAACCGGCACGGACGGGGACTGCCGTGGCGGCTGACGCGTAGCCTCGCTGGTGTGACGGAGGAGGACGCCACACGCCGCCCGACCAGGGCCGAGCGGCTCTTCGGTGCCGCCGCGCAGCCCTCGTTCCGCCCGCCGCGCCGGCCGGGTCCCGCGGCGCCGCCGTCGGTCGTCCGGGCGGCGCTGGTGGCCGCCGTCGAGGCCGGGCTGCTGCTGGCCGGGGCGCTGGCCCTGCTCTGGCTGACCCTCACTGGCGAGCCCGACAGCGTCGGCCGGGCGCTGGCCGAGGTCGTCTACGTCGCGATCTTCGGGGTCGCGCTCGCCGCAGCCGCGGCCGGGCTGCGCCGGCTCGCGGGCTGGGCCCGCGGGCCGGTCGTCGTGCTGCAGCTGCTGCTGGGCCTGTTCGGCTACAGCACCGCGTTCCCCGGCGGCCAGCCGCTGCTGGGCATCCCGCTCATCGTCCTGGCCCTGGCCGAGCTGTACCTGCTGTTCACCCCCGAGGCGCGACTGGCGTTCCTCGACCGCTGAGGGGATCCGCTCCCTTCCGGCGGTGCTTGCGGCCCCGTCCCGGGGCCCGCCCCGAGCGTGCGAGGGGTGGGGAGGACGGGGTCCTTCTCACACCAGGTCGACGACGTCGGCGATCGAGTCGAGCACCCGGCTGGGGCGGAACGGGAAGCGGGCGACGTCGGCGGCCGTGGTCGACCCGGTGAGCACCAGGATCGTCTCCAGGCCCGCCTCGATGCCGGCGACGACGTCGGTGTCCATGCGGTCGCCGATCATCACCGTGCTCTCGGAGTGGGCCTCGATCCGGTTCATGGCGCTGCGGAACATCATCGGGTTGGGCTTGCCCACGAAGTAGGGCTTGGCGCCGGTGGCCTCGGTGATCATCGCGGCCACCGAGCCGGTCGCCGGCAGCGGGCCCTCGGGCGAGGGGCCGGTCACGTCGGGGTTGGTGGCGATGAACCGCGACCCGGCGCCGATCAGCCGGATCGCCCGGGTGATGGCCTCGAAGGAGTAGGTGCGCGTCTCACCCAGGACGACGTAGTCGGGATCGGTGTCGGTCAGGGTGTAGCCGGCCTCGTACAGCGCCGTCGTCAACCCCGCCTCGCCGATCACGTACGCCGAGCCGCCGGGCAGCTGGGAGGACAGGAAGTCCGCCGTCGCCAGCGCCGAGGTCCAGATTGACTCCTCGGGCACGTGCAGGCCCGAGCGCGCCAGCCGGGCGGCGAGGTCACGCGGGGTGAAGATCGAGTTGTTGGTCAGGACGAGGAAACGCCGTTCCGCGTCGACCAGCCGGGCGAGGAAGTCCGCGGCCCCCGGCAGGGCCTGTCCCTCGTGCACCAGGACGCCGTCCATGTCGGTCAGCCAGCACTCGGGCGTGCCACGCTCGGTTCCCACGCCCCCAGCCTGCCTCACGCCGTGACGACCCCGTCAGTCGCGTCGGTCGGCGGCGAAGTCGGCGAGCGCGTCGTCGGTCAGCCGGAACACCGTCCACCCGTCCAGCGGGAGCGCGCCGGCGGCCCGGTAGAAGTCGACCGACGGGGTGTTCCAGTCGAGCACCGACCACTCCAGCCGGCTGTAGCCGCGCTCGACGCAGGTGGCCGCGAGCGTCCGCAGCAGCTCCCGGCCCAGACCCGTTCCGCGGTGCTGCGGTCGGACGTAGAGGTCCTCCAGGTAGAGGCCGTGGGTGCCGCGCCAGGTGGAGAAGTTCAGGAACCACAGCGCCATCCCGGCGACCTCGCCGTCGGGACCGAGCGCGACGTGCCCGAACAGCGCGGGCGACTCCCCGAACAGCGCGGCGTGCAGCTGCTCCTCGGTGAGCCGGACCTCGTGCGCGGACTCCTCGTACTCGGCCAGCTCGCGCACCAGGCCCACGACGGCCGGGACGTCGGCGGGCTCCATGCGGCGGATCGTCACGTGAGCACCTCCCGGACGCGGGCCGGCACCAGCCGGCCGAGGGGGGAGAGCAGCGGCACCAGGACCGGCGCGAGCAGGTACCCGTAGGCGAGCACGCAGCCGGTGACGACCGGGACGGTGGCGAACCCGACGACCAGGGCGACGGCGGCGAGGACCAGTCCGTACGGGCGCCCGCTGCGGGGGCTGACCAGCGACCGGAACGAGCGGAAGCGGACGGTGCTGACCATGAGCAGCGCCGGGACGGCGACGATGAGCAGCACCCAGAGCCGGTCGCGGCCCTGCATCTGGTCGCCGAAGGCGAACACCGACGCCAGGACGACGCCGGCCGCGCCCGGGCTGGGCATGCCCGTGAAGTACCGCTTGTCCGCGGTGGGGTCGATGGTGGTGTTGAAGCGGGCCAGCCGGATCGCCGCGCACGCCACCCACAGGAAGCAGACCACCCAGCCCAGCGGGTCCCACTCGTCCCGGCCCTCGGAGAACAGGGTGAACGCGAGCAGGGCCGGGGCCAGGCCGAAGGAGACCAGGTCGGCCAGCGAGTCGAACTGCAGGCCGAAGGAGCTCACCGCGCCGACCAGGCGGGCGACCGCGCCGTCGGCGATGTCGAAGAGCACCGACAGGCCGATGAGGACGGCGGCGAGGGTGTACTGCCCGCGGATCGACAGCAGGATCGCGGCGAAGCCGCACATCATGTTGGCCAGCGTGAACAGGCTGGGCAGGGTCGCCATGGCGCGGCGGCGGCTGCCGCGGACCGAGCCGCGGACGAACTCCACGGTCGCCGTGCGGCGGGTCGTGGGCCGCCCCTCGCCCGAGGCCGAGCTGGGCACCGGGGCCCTCAGCCGGCGGTGGGCCAGCGGCCGATGACGGTGTCGCCGCCCCGCACGCGCTGGCCCTTCCGCACGGTGATCGTGCACTCCGCGGGCAGGAAGACGTCCATCCGCGAGCCGAACTTCATGAGGCCGAACCGCTCCCCGGTGGCCAGCCGCCGGCCGACGCCGGTGCGCGTGACGATGCGGCGCGCCAGCACCCCGACCAGCTGGCGGAAGACGACGGTCCGTTCGCCCTCCGGGTGGTCCTCGCGCAGCCACAGCTCGCTGCGCTCGTTGCGGTGCGCGGACTCGGCCCGGTAGGCGGCCAGGAAGCTGCCCTTGCGGTAGGAGCTCTGCACGACCTCGCCGCGGTAGGGGGAGCGGTTGACGTGCACGTCGACGACGGAGAGGAACACGCTGACCTGCTGCCAGCCACCCGGCGGGGCGGGCTCGGGGGCGACGCCCTCCTGCGGCTCGCCGGCGACCATCACCATGCCGTCGGCCGGGGACAGGACCACGTCGGCCGGTGGCTCCTCGCGGTCGCAGGGGCGGTCGGGGTCGCGGAAGAACAGGACCATGTAGGCCGACAGCGCCAGGAACGGCCAGGCCGCGACGCGCGCCCAGCGGCGACCCGTCCGCGCGCCCGCGGCGGCCAGCACGGCGGCCGGGCCGAGGGGTCCGGTGATGAAGGGCCACCCGGCCCGGTCGATGCGCATCGAGGGCTGACGGTACCGGGGCCCGGCGGCGGCCCCGCCGCCCCGCCGGGGCCCCCGGCGGGTCGCTCACACGCCGGGCGTCGCGACGTTCACGAGCCAGCGGATGCCGAACCGGTCGGTCACCTGGCCGAACGTGTCGCCCCACATCTGCCTCTCCAGCGGGACGTCGACCGCGCCGCCGTCGGCCAGCGCCTCGAACCAGCGGGTGAGCACCTCGAGGTCGTCGCCGGACAGCGAGAGCGACACCTTGTCCGGCCCACCGGCGTCGGGGTCGTGCCCGTCGGAGGCCATGAGCTCGAGCCCGTGGTCGGTGCGCAGGAAGGCGTGCATGACGCCGTCGTCGGGGTACTGACCCCCGCCCCCGCCCATGTCACCGAACGTCATGACCTCGAGGTGGCCGCCGAGGATCGAGCGGTAGAAGTCCATCGCCTCGCGGGCGTTGCCGGAGAAGTGCAGGTAGGGGTTGAGCCGGACGGCCATCGCGGGTCTCCTCGGGTCGGGGTGTCGCAGGCTGTGACCGGCGCCGTCCCCGGATCTCACCGGTGCCCGGGGACGCCGACGGCCGGCGGGCGAGGAGCCCACCGGCCGTCGGGGTCGTTCCGCTATGCGGCGGCCTTGGTCTCCCAGAAGATCCGGTCGATCTCGGCGATGTAGTCGAGCAGCTTCTGGCCCTCGGCGGGGTCCATGCTGCCCTTGCCGCCGGCCGCGCCGGCCTGCTTGGTGGCCTTGTTGAACAGCTCGTGCAGCTGCGGGTACTTCTCGAAGTGCGGCGGCTTGAAGTAGTCGGTCCACAGCACCCACAGGTGGTGCTTCACCAGGTCGGAGCGCTGCTCCTTGATGAGCACGCAGCGCTGCCGGAAGACCTCGTCCTCGCTGCCCTGGTACTTCTCCTGGATGGCCTTCACCGACTCCGCCTCGATGCGGGCCTGGGCAGGGTCGTACACGCCGCACGGGAGGTCGCAGTGCGCGCTGGCCTCCACGGCGGAGAACACGCGGCTGAACAGCATGCCCTCTCCTCCGTATGTCGATCGATCGGGTCGTCTGGGACCCTACTCGCGGTGATCAGTCCCCGTCCCGGTGAGCGGGCCGTCCCGCCGCTGCGGTCGGCGTGGGTGCTGGCGCGGGTGAGCGGCCCGTCGATGTCCCCGACGGTGCGGCACGGCGACCGGCTGCTGGTGCGGCGGGCGCGGCGCGGGGAGGTGGCGGTCGGCGACGTCGTCCTGGCCTGCTTCCCGTCCCGGCCCGACCTGCTGGTGGTCAAGCGGGTGCACCGGCTGCTCGGCGACGGCGCCGTCGACGTCCGCGGCGACAACCCGCTGGTCGCCGACGACAGCCGCGCCTACGGGCCGGCGGTCGCCGTCGGCCGCGTCGTCGCCCGGCTGCGGCCGCGGCCCGGCCGGCTCGCTTCACCCCCGCCGTCGGGCTAGGAACCCGCGCGCTGCCGGTCGTAGTGGGCCGTGCACTGCTCCATCGTCGGCAGGATCCCCTGCTCCCGGGCCTGGGCGAGGGTGGGCGCGGCCCGGTCCTTGTCCGACAGCCGGTACTCCACGCCGGCCGGCCACGGCAGGTCGAGGTCGGGGTCGAACGGGGAGATGCCGAACTCGCGGCCGGGGCTGTAGCCCGAGGACACCAGGTAGGTCACCGACGACCCGTCCTCGAGGGCGACGAACGCGTGCCCCAGCCCCTCGGCGAGGAACACCGCGCGGGGCCGGTCGGACTCCAGCAGCACCGCGTCGGAGACGCCGAAGGTCGGCGACCCGACCCGGATGTCGACGACGACGTCGAGGACCCGCCCGGCCGGGCAGTAGACGTACTTCGCCTGCCCGGGCGGGACCAGCGCGAAGTGCACGCCGCGGAGCACGCCGAGGGCGGACACGCTGTGGTTGGCCTGCGCCAGCGGCAGCGACCGCCCGGTGGCCGAGGCGAGGACGTCGGCGCGGTACCACTCGGTGAACCGGCCGCGGTCGTCGCCGTGCGGCACCAGGTCGAGCACGTAGCTGTCCGGCACGGCGAGCTCTCGGATCTCCACGGGCGGCACGGTAGCGAGGCGGCGGGCCCGCGGCCTCGCCCCACGGGGTGGGGCGGGGGAGCGCACGGCACTACCCTGCTGGGGCCATGGGCGCAGAGACCGGTCAGCCGGGGACGACCGCCGACCGATTCGCCGGCGACCCGGCGTTCGCGGTCCACGAGGGCGGCAAGCTGACGGTCCGGCCCACCCGCGGCATCACCTCGCGGGAGGACCTCGCGCTCACCTACACCCCCGGGGTCGCCCGGGTCTCCAGCGCCATCGCCGCCGAGCCGGCCCTGGCCCGCCGCTTCACCTGGGCGCCGCGCGTGGTGGCCGTCGTCTCCGACGGCACCGCCGTCCTCGGCCTGGGCGACATCGGACCGGCCGCGGCGCTGCCGGTCATGGAGGGCAAGGCCTGCCTGTTCAGCGAGTTCGCCGGGCTGTCCGCGGTGCCGGTCGTGCTGTCGACCACCGACGTCGACGCGATCGTGGAGACCGTGGCCGCGATCGCGCCGTCCTTCGGCGGGATCAACCTCGAGGACATCAGCGCGCCGCGGTGCTTCGAGATCGAGGACCGGCTGCGCGAGCGGCTCGACGTCCCGGTCATGCACGACGACCAGCACGGCACGGCGATCGTCGTCCTGGCCGCCCTGCGCAACGCCGCGACGGTCACCGGCCGCGCGCTCGGTGACCTGCGGGTGGTCGTGGCCGGCGCCGGGGCCGCGGGGGTCGCCTGCACCCGGATCCTGCTCGAGGCGGGGGTGGGGGACATCGCGGTGGCCGACTCCCGCGGCGTGCTGCACCGCGGCCGCGAGGACCTCACCCCGGTCAAGCGGGAGCTCGCCGAGCACACCAACCGCGCCGGCTTCGCGGGCACGATGACCGGTGCGCTGGAGGGCGCCGACGTCTACCTGGGGCTGTCCGGCGGCACGGTGCCCGAGGCGGCCATCGCGTCGATGGCGCCGGGCGGGATCGTGTTCTCGCTGGCCAACCCGACGCCCGAGGTCGACCCGGAGATGGCCGCGCGGTACGCCGCGGTGGTGGCCACCGGGCGCAGCGACCTGCCCAACCAGATCAACAACGTGCTGGCCTTCCCCGGGGTGTTCCGCGGCGCCATCGACGCCGGCGCCCGCGCGATCACCGAGGAGATGAAGCTCGCGGCGGCCGGGGCCGTCGCCGCCGTCGTCGGGGAGGACCTGGCTCCTGGCCACGTCGTGCCCAGCCCACTGGACCGGCGGGTGGCGCCCGCGGTGGCCGAGGCCGTGGCCGCCTGCGCGCGGGACCAGCGGATCACCCGTTAGCGCGTGCCTCCCGGCGCGGCCGGTAGACCAGGTCGAGGAGCCCGGCCAGGAGCCGCTCGGCCACCGGACGGGAGAGCGCGGCCACCAGGGCGTGCACCGGTGCCATCCGCTCGGGGAGCCGGCCGCCGCCGACGCCGGCCAGCTCGAGCAGCGCGTCGACCTCGGCGACGGTCAGCGTGGCGGGGTCGATCGTCGCCGCGGCGGCGACCAGCCCGGGGTCGGCGACCGGGCGGGGCAGCGCGGCGGCGGCGCGGGCGGCGTCGGCGAGGTCGGCGAGCAGCGCGTCCACGCGTCCCGCCGTGGCGCCGGTGACCGTCAGGTGCAGCGTGGCCGGCAGGTCCGCACCGCCGGGCTGGGCGAACGGCGGCTGGGGCTGCAGCAGCCAGCCACGGACGGCGGCCTCGTCGGCGAGGTTGAGCACGTCGACGCCGTCCGGGCCGTCCTGCGCGAGCGCGACCAGCGTGGCCACCGGCGTCCCGACCACCCGCAGCCCGGGGACCGCCGCCGCTCCCTCGGCCAGCGCGACCGTGGCCGCCCGGGTGGCGCGGGCGAGCTCGGCGTACCCGTCGCGGCCCAGCCACCGGTGCACAGCCCAGGCGGCGGCCATCGGCCCCGCGGGGCGGGTGCCGGCCAGGGTGGGGTTGACCACGGGGTAGCCCGGCCAGCCCGCGGTGCTGAACCAGTGCGCCTGGCGCAGCTCCGGCTCCGCGGTGAGGAGCACCGAGACGCCCTTGGGCGCGTAGCCGTACTTGTGCAGGTCCACCGACAGCGAGGTCACCCCGGGCACCGACAGGTCGAAGGGCTCGGGGACGTCGTCGAGGAAGGGCAGCACCCAGCCGCCGATGCACGCGTCGACGTGGCAGGGGACCCCCGCGGCGGCGGCCAGGGCGGCCACCTCGCCGACCGGGTCGAGCACCCCGTGCGGGTAGGACGGCGCGCTGACGACAACCAGCGCGGTCCGGGCGTCGAGCGCACCGGCCACGGCCGAGGGCAGCGCGCGGCAGCTGACCGGGTCGACGGCGACGTCGACGACCGCCAGGTCGAACAGGTGCGCGGCCTTGCGGAAGGCCGCGTGCGCGGTGACCGGCAGCAGCAGCCGGGGACGGCCGGTGCCGCCCCGCGCCCGCCACCGCTCGCGGGCGGCCAGTACCGCCAGCAGGCAGCTCTCCGTGCCGCCGCTGGTGACCGTGCCGACGGTCGCCGGGCCGCCGCCGAGCAGGTCGGCCGCCGCGCCCACCAGGTCGTCCTCGATGCGGGCCACGCTGGGGAAGGCGGTCGGGTCGAGCGCGTTGGTCCACTGGAACGCCGCCTGGGCCGCGGCGGCGAGGTCCTCGAGGCCGGCGCGGCCGGAGTCGTAGACGTAGGCCATCGTCGAGCCCCCGTGGGTGGGGACGTCGCCGGCCTGCAGCGCGGTGAGCTCGGCCAGCACCTCCTGCGGCGTCACGCCGGGACCTCCTCGGGTCGGGTGGGGACGGGGTCGAGCCGGTAGCGGGCCAGCACCGGCAGGCTGACCAGCACGAACAGCGCCGGGACGACGGAGAAGCCGAGCCGCACGGCCAGCACCGCGCCGGCGGACTGGGCGGCGTCCCCGCCGGCGGAGGAGGCGTACCCGGACGCGGCGAGCAGCAGCCCGAGCAGGCCGGGGCCGACCGCGAGGCCGAGGGTCTCGGCCGCCGTCCAGACGCCGGTGAACACCCCGGCCCGCCGCTGCCCGGAGGCGGCCTCGTCGGCGGCGACGACGTCGGGCAGCATCGCCAGCGGGAACATCTGCATGCCGGCGTAGCCGACGCCGACGAGCACCACGAGGGCGACGGCGAGACCCGTGCCGCCGGTGCCGACCAGCGCCAGCGCGGCCGCCGCGCAGCCGAACAGGGCGGAGGACGCCAGCAGCCCGGTGCGCTTGCCCAGCCGCCGGCTCACCCGCAGCCACAGCGGCATGACGAGGATCGCCGGGCCCACGAGCGCCCCGAACAGCAGCGAGCCGGCCGCGGGGTCGCCGAGCACCTGCTCGGAGTAGTACGGGACGCCGGCGAGCATGACGCCGATGCCGAGCGCCTGGACGACGAAGCCGGTGAGCAGCACCCGGAACGGCCGGGACCGCCAGGTCAGCGCCAGGGTCGCGCGGAGCCGGCCCTCGCTGGTGGTGCGGGTGAGCGTGGGCGCGTTGCGGGTGCCGGCGACCGCGCCGAGCATCCCGCCCGCGAGCAGCACCGCCACGAAGACCGCCATCGCCAGGTGCCCGGCGCGCCCGCCGCCGAACGCGTCGACCACCGCGGGGGCGCCCGCACCGGCGAGCAGGATGCCCAGCGCCAGCGCCGCCACCCGCCAGGACATGAGCGTCGCGCGCTCGCCGGGGTCGTCGGTGATCTCGGCCGGCTGGGCGACGTAGGGCACCTGGAAGCAGCCGTAGGCGGTGGCGGCCAGCAGGAAGGTGACCGCGACCCACGTGGCGGCCAGCGCCGGCGGGGCGCCCGGTCCGGCGAAGACGAGGACGAACAGCGGCGGCAGCGCCAGCCCGCCGGCGAGCATCCACGGCCGGCGTGGCCCCCAGCGGCTCCTCGTCCGGTCCGAGCGGCTGCCGATCCACGGGTTGAGCAACACGTCCCAGGCCTTGGGCGCGAAGACGACCAGCCCGGCCAGCCCCGCGGCGACCCCGAGCACGTCGGTCAGGTAGTAGAGCAGCAGCAGGCCGGGGACGGTGCCGAAGGCCGCGGTGCCGATGGAGCCCAGGGCGTAGCCGACGTGGGTGCCCCGGCCGAGTCGGGGCGGGACGGCGGTCACAGCGGGGGACCGTAGCGGCTGGTCGGCGGGGGCCCGCGCGGTCTCAGCCGGCGAGGCTGAGCAGCCCCTGCAGGTAGGGGTCGACGACGTCGCGGGCGGCGGTGTTGTCGTAGAGGAACCACACCGCGACGAGCAGGAAGGCCGGTGCCAGCACCGCCTTCTCCAGCGTGGTGCCCGTGCGCATGGGGGTGAGCGCGACGCGCTTGCGCTTGAGCAGCCAGACCAGCGGCAGCGGCACGCCCTGCTTGGTGATCAGGTCGCCGACGACGTGGGTGAGCACGCCCAGCGCGACCGCCCAGGGCAGCCACAGGGGCTGGGGCATGTGCTCGAGCAGCAGCCACGCGCCGCCGAAGGACAGCAGCAGGTTGCCGACGACGGTGTTCTCCGCCCGGCCGGGGATGACGAAGTGCAGCGCGCGCAGTGCCAGCCCGATCGCCAGCGCGATGACCACCAGGCTGGACCAGTACAGGTTCGCGGCGGCCAGCGCGACGGCGCCGAAGGCCACGGGCGCCAGCAGCGCGTCGTGCGTGCCCCAGCGGTGCCCGCCGGCGAGCCGGCCGATCGCGCCCGACGGCACGTCGGTCACCGGGCCCCACATGTCCGAGACCGTCGACCCGCTGTGGTCCAGGTCGGGCAGCATGGCGAACCCACCGACGGCGGCCACCCACGCCACCTGGGCGACGGTGCCGTCGACCGGGGCCCAGGGGAGGGTCGCCGCACCGGCGGCCAGACCGGAGAGCGCGTGGGAGTGACCGAGCACGTGCGCAGCGTCCCGTCCGGCGGCCCGCAGGTGGCGGAGGCGCACCGGCGCGATCACCAGGTGACCGGCGTCCTCCCTCACCGCAGCGGGGGGGGCGCCGCGGGGGGGGGGGGGGGGGGGGGGGGGCGGGGGGGGGGCGGGGGGGGGCTCGGGGGGCGGGGGGGGGGGTGG
>NZ_JBJGZA010000052.1:0-26936 GCF_054050255.1 Geodermatophilus sp. SYSU D00700
CGCCCGCCCCCGCCCCACCCCCCCCCCCCGCCCGCGGCCCGCCGCCGGCCGCCCGCGGCGGGGCCGCGGCGGGGCGAGGCGCCGCGGCCGGAACAGGACCCGGCGACCGCCGCCTGGGGGGAGTGGGAACTCCGCGGCCGGCAGGCGGAGCTGACCCGGCTGCGGGACCTGTTCGCCTCCGGGGGCGGTGGAGCCGTGGTGGTGGGGCCGCCGGGGGTGGGGAAGTCGCGCCTGTCCGCGGAGTTCGTCCGCGAGCACGCCGACGCCGGGCACCCCACGCTCCGTCTCTCCGCGACCAGCAGCGGTCGGGAGATCCCGCTCGGCTGCATGGCCCACGTCGTGTCGGCGGCGGGGCACGGCGGGTCGACGAACCTCATCCCGGGAGACCTCGTCCACTCGACGGTGAGCGCCCTCGTCGCGCGGGCTGCCGGAGCCGGACGACTGGTCGTCTCCCTCGACGACGCCCACCTCGCCGACCCCGCCACGATCACCGTGGTCGACCAGGTCGTCCGCGCGTCGAGCGCGTTCCTCCTCGCGACGGAGCGCGCCCAGGAGGCCGATCCGCTGGTCGACCTGTGGAAGGACGGGGTGATCGAGCGGGTGGACCTCCACCCGCTGCCCGACCCCGAGATGGGCCGGCTGCTCGACGCGGCCCTCGGGAGCCCGCTCGCCACGGCCGCGCGCAGCCGCGTCCTCCGGTTGGCCGGTGGGAGCCCGCTGTACCTGCGGGAGCTGCTCAGGGGGGCCCTGGCGTCCGGAGCACTGACCCGCCGGGACGGCGAGTGGTCGCTCGGCGTCGGCTTCCGGCCCTCCGACCGGCTGCTGGACATCGTGGGGGAGCGCCTGCGCGGCCTGGGGCCGGAGGAGTCCGGAGCCCTGGAGGCCGTCGCGATCGCCGAGCCGGTGCCGCTCCCGGTGCTGGACCGCGTCGCGTCGCCGGAGGCCGTCCTGGGTCTCGAGCTGCACGACCTCGTCCGCGTCGACGACGCGGCCGGCGCCGCCGTCGTCCTGCCCGCCCACCCCATCTACGGCGAGGTGATCCGCGCCCGGATGCCCCGGCTCCGGCGGCGGCACGTCTCGGCCCGCCTCGCGCAGGCCTTCACCGGGTCCGCCCTCGCCGAGGGGTACGCCGTCCAGCACGCCGTGCTGTGCCTCGACGGCGGCGTCGCCGTCGACGGGTCCCTCCTGCAGGTGGGCGCACAGCGGGCGCAGGCCGGCGGCGACCACGAGCTCGCGCTCCGGCTGGCACGGGCCGCCCTCGACGCCGGAGCCGGCACCACGGCCGCCCTCGTCGGAGCTGAGTCGGCAGCCGCGCTGGGCCGGCTCGACCTGGTCGAGGACCTCTACCGGCAGGCCGGCGAGCGGGCCGCCTCGGACGAGGACGACGCGGGCATCGTGATCAGCCAGGCCCGCGGCCGGCTCTACGGCAACGACGCCCAGGGGGCCTTCGCCCTCGTCGACGAGGCCCAGCGGCGGCTGTCCGGCACCGAGGCCGGGCGCGCCCTCCGCCTGGCCAGCGCCGAGCTCAAGGGCTTCACCGGGGAGTGGACCGTCGCCCGCGACCTCGCCCTGTCCCTGCGGTCGCCCGACGCGCCGCTCGAGACGGCCTTCGCCGCCGACTGCGTGGCCGCGTTCGCCGCATCCTTCGCCGGGCCGCACCCCGTCGCCGCGGCGGCCGTCCGGCGGGCCTCGGCCGCGCGGGCCGCGATCCCGGCCCCCCGCCCGCTCGCCCTGATGTGGCTGGAACTCGCCCACGAGCAGGTGCGGTCGTTCGGCGGCGAGCCCGACGCCGCCGTGCGGGACTGCATCGACCGGGCAGAGCGCGCCGTGGCGGGTGCCGAGCACCCGGACTGGGCCGGGCTGTGGACCTTCTCCGCCGCGGCCGTCGCCGCGCTCGCCGGGTCGGTCACCCGGACGACGCGGCGGATGGCCGAGGACGCGCTGCCCCTGCTCCGCCGTCGGGACGTGATGAACGTGTACTCGTTCGCCGTCTCCACGGCGGCGCTGACCGCGGCCATGGCCGGTGACGGGGCGGCGGCCGAGCGCCACCTGGACCACTATGACCGCGACCTGCGCGCCGGGGAGCAGAAGAGCACGGTCATGGCCGACCGCGCGCGTGCCTGGCTGCTGGTCCGCTCGTCCGGGCCGGACGCCGCCGCCCGCGAGGCCCTGCGCGTCGCCGCGGAGGTGGCCGAGCACGTGCCGCTGTACACGGCGGTCCTCGCGCACGACGCCGTCCGCTTCGGCCGTCCGGAAGCGGCCCTGCCCCTGCTCCGGGGAGCCGCGGACGCACTCGACGCGCCCCTGGCGACGGCCATGCTCGGCCACGGGCACGCGGCGCTCGGCCGCGATGCCGGACGCCTGCGCGAGGTGGCCCGGGAGTTCGCCCGGCTGAGAGCGCGGCAACTGGCGGCCGAGGCCCTGACGAGCGCCGACCTGCTCGACGGGTCGGCCCGCCACGTCGACGAGGTCGCCGCGCTGACGGCGGACGAGATCGTCGTGGCGCCGGGCGGCAGCCGGAACTGATCCCCCTCGGCGGGCCGGAGCCCCACCCCGGGACGGCGCCTCTGCAGGTCCTCTGCAGCCCCCGGCCAGGCTGTGCGCATGCCTCTCCGCCGTCGCCTCGCCGTCGTCCTGGTCAGCGCCACGGGCGCCGTGGGGCTCGCCGCGGGCCTCGCCGACGCCACCGTGGTGGCTCCTCGCGGGGACGCCGTGTCCGCAGCCTCCGCGGGCACCACCTCGGCGACCGGGGACCCGACGTCCGCGGCCAACAGCAAGGGCACCACCTTCGCGCTGGCCGGCTGACGGCGTCCAGGGTCCGGACACCGGCGGCGCACACCGGGCGGTCGCCGTCACGGCGACCGCAGCGCGGGCAGCACCTCCTCGGCGACCAGGCGGTCGGAGCGCTCGCGCACGCCGGGGTCGATGTCCCGGGACCCGCCCACGACCGTCACGTGGGACAGGCCGAGCCCGATCAGCCCGCGCAGCCGCTCCACGCACTCGTCGGGACCGCCGATGACGCAGAACCGCCGCAGGAACCCACCGGACAGCGTCTCGGCCTGCGTCGCGTGCTCCAGCCCGTGGTGGTAGCTGTCGTAGTGCGCGCTGACATCGGCGACGACGGCGGCGTCGGCCGTCGACAGGGACGAGCGGGCGCCGCGCTGGAAGTGGGCGGAGATGCTCGCGTTGCCGCGCACGAGCTCCTCCAGCGCGTCCTGGTCGGTGCCGACGCCCACCACGACGAACGCACCGACGTCGAGGGTCTGCGGGTCGAGCCCGGCGGCCGCGCGCGCCTCCCGTGCCGTCCGCACCGCCCACGCGACCCGCTCGGGTTCGGCGCCCACGGTCACGGTGACCCGGTCCGCCTGCCGTGCCGCGGCTCCGATGACCTGCGGCCCGGAGCCGAACACGTCCACGGGGACCGCCTCGTCGCCGGCGACCGGCAGCCACGTGATCCGGCTGCCGAACCCGTCGACGTCGACCGTGCCGCCTCGCAGGTAGGTCTGCAGCCGGCCGAGCTGCTGCTCGAAGTCGTGCGCCGACGGCGGCCGGAGCCCCACGAGCTCCAGCGCCGTGTCACCGCGGCCGACCCCGAGGTGCGCCCGTCCCCCGGTGACGTGGTGCAGGGTGGCGAACGTCGACGCCACGACCGCGGGATGGCGGGTGACGAGGTTGGTCACGGCGGTGCCGAGCCTCAGCCGCGACGTGGCCGAGGCGGCCAGGTACAGCGACCCGACGACGTCCATGCTGAGGTTCTGCGTGTCGGTCAGCAGCAGCCCGTCCCAGCCGGCGTCCTCCGCCGCCGCGGCGTGCGCGCGCACGTCGTCGGGCAGCGGGTAGGACCGCAGGTGGAACTCGGGAGCGGGCACGTCGGCTCCCTCCTGCCGACCGCGGGCCGGCCGGGTGCGGCTGCAGATGGCGACCACCCACCGCGAGGATGCCGCCGGGCGGCGCCGGCTGTCGAGGTGGCCAGGGGGCGACTCGGCGGCCGTCCCCGGGGCCGGTGCTGGACCGGGCCGTCCCCGCGGGACAAGGTGTTCCGGTGGAGCAGGTCGACGAACACCTCATCGAGACGGTCAAGGGCCTCGACGGCGCCGCGCGCGGCGGCGACCGGGCGGTGCTGCCCCCGGACGTCCCCGCCGAGGAGGTCCTCCGGCTGTTCGACGCCCAGCTGGGCAGCCGGCACCTGGACCTGGCCGCCCGCTGGCTGCGGGCCCGGGGCGAGGGCTTCTACACGATCGGCTCGTCCGGGCACGAGGGCAACGCGGCCGTGGCGGCCGCGCTGCGCCCGACCGACCCCGCGCTGCTGCACTACCGCTCGGGCGCCTTCTTCCTCGAGCGGGCGGGCCAGGTGGCCGGCGGCTCGGACCCGCTGCGCGACGTCCTCCTCGGCATCGTCGCGGCCGCCGAGGAGCCCATCTCGGGCGGCCGGCACAAGGTCTTCGGCCGCCGCGACCTCGCCGTGCTGCCGCAGACGTCGACGATCGCCTCCCACCTGCCCCGCGCCCTCGGCATGGCGTTCTCGATCGACCGCGTCCGCAAGCTCGGGCTGGAGGGGGAGTACCCGCGCGACGCCGTCACCGTCTGCAGCTTCGGGGACGCCTCGGCGAACCACTCGACGGCCGTGGGCGCGATCAACGCCGCCGTGCAGGTCGGGTTCCGGGGGCTGCCGATGCCGCTGCTGCTCGTCTGCGAGGACAACGGCATCGGCATCAGCGTGCCCACCCCGGACGGCTGGGTGGCGCACGCCTACGGCAGCCGCCCGGGGCTGGAGTACTTCGCCGCCGACGGCGCCGACCTGCTCGACGCCGTCGTCACGGCCCGGCGGGCGGCGGACTGGGTCCGGCGGCACCGCCGGCCGGCGTTCCTCCACCTGCGGACGGTCCGGCTCATGGGGCACGCCGGCACCGACGTCGAGAGCGCCTACCGGCGGGCCGACCAGGTCGCCGCCGACCTGCGCCGCGACCCGCTGCTCGGCACCGCCCGGCTGCTCGTCGACACCGGGCTGCTCACGCCGGCCGAGGTGCTCGACCGCTACGAGGGGATGCGGTCCCGGGTGCTCGACCTCGCCCGGGAGGTCGCCGGCCTGCCCCGGCTGGGGTCGGCCGCGGAGGTGGTGGCGCCGCTCGCGCCCGCCACGACGCAGGAGGTGGCCAGGGTCGCCGCCGAGGCCGCGCCGCCCGAGCGCCGCGCCGCCCTGTTCGGGAGCACGCTGCCCGAGGACGAGCCGCCGATGACGCTGGCGCAGTCGATCAACCGGGCGCTGCTCGACGTCCTGGCACGCCACCCGGGCGCCCTGGTCTTCGGGGAGGACGTCGCGGCCAAGGGCGGCGTCTACGGGGTGACCCGCGGCCTGCTCCGCAAGGCCGGTGCCGCCCGGGTCTTCGACACCCTGCTCGACGAGCAGACCGTGCTCGGGCTCGGCCTCGGCGCCGGCGTCTCCGGCCTGCTGCCGATCCCCGAGATCCAGTACCTGGCCTACCTGCACAACGCCGAGGACCAGCTGCGCGGCGAGGCGGCGACCCTGCAGTTCTTCTCCAACGGGCAGTACCGCAACCCGATGGTCGTCCGGATCGCCGGCTACGGGTACCAGAAGGGCTTCGGCGGTCACTTCCACAACGACGACGCCGTCGGGGTGCTGCGCGACGTCCCGGGCCTGGTCGTCGCCTCGCCGGGGCGGCCCGACGACGCCGCGGCGATGCTGCGCACCTGCGCGGCGGCGGCGGTCGACGGCGCCGTGTGCGTCTTCCTGGAGCCGATCGCGCTCTACCACACCCGTGACCTGCACGCGGAGGGCGACGACGGGTGGACCGCGCCGTACCGCCCGCCGGGGGAGTGGGCCGAGCACCACGTGCCGATAGGCCGGGCGCGCACCCACGGCGACGGGACCGACCTGACGCTGGTCACGTGGGCCAACGGCCTGCACATGAGCCTCCGGGTCGCGGCCCGCCTCGCCGAGGAGGGGATCGGGTGCCGGGTGGTGGACCTGCGCTGGCTGGCGCCGCTGCCCGTGGCCGACGTCGTGCGGGAGGCGGAGGCGACCGGCCGTGTCCTGGTCGTCGACGAGACCCGCCGCTCCGGCGGTGTGTCCGAGGGCGTGCTGGCGGCCCTGGTCGACGCCGGCTTCACCGGCCGGATGGCCCGGGTGACCAGCGCCGACAGCTTCATCCCGCTCGGCGACGCCGCCCTGCACGTGCTGGTCTCCGAGAGCGACGTCGAGCGGGCCGCGCGGGAGCTGGTGCGCCGCGGGGGCTGACCGATCGGGCCCGCTACCCGACCGGGGGCCCTGCCGTTCCCGGCGCACCCCGGCCGAGGGCGGCGAGCACCCGTGCGGCGACCACGGGCACCTCGCCGTCGGCGTCGACCCGCCGCAGGATCCCCTCGGCGGCGTAGAAGTCGACCAGCGGGGCGGTCTGCTCGCGGTAGACCTCCAGCCGGTGCCGCACCGTCTCGGGCCGGTCGTCCTCGCGCGCGACCCAGGCGCCGTCCACGAGCACCCGGCGCGCCGCCATCCGCCGGATCAGCTCGGCGTCGCCGACCTCGAGGTCGACCACGGCGTCCAGGCGCGTGGCCCGGGCCCGCAGCTCCTCGCGCAGCCGCTCGGCCTGGGCCACCGTCCGGGGGAAGCCGTCGAGGAGGTACCCGTGCTCGCAGTCGGGCTCCTCCAGCCGCTCGACGAGCACCGCCGTCGTGACGTCGTCCGGGACGAGGTCACCGACGTTCGCGTACGCCGCCACGGTCCGGCCGAGCTCGGTCCCGGCGGCGACGTGGGCGCGGAACAGCTCCCCGGTCGACACCGCCGGCACGCCGAGCGCCTCGGCGAGCAGCGCGGCCTGGGTGCCCTTGCCGGAGCCGGGTGGCCCGAGCAGCACGATGCGCCGGACGTCGTCCGGTGCCGGTCGCGGGGTCACGCCGGGCCCCGGACGGCCTTCCTCGCCCGGGGGGCGGGGCGGACGACGAGCACCGGACAGGGTGCGTAGTGCTGCACCCGCTGGGCGGTGCTGCCGAGGAGGATCACGTCGCTGAGCCCGCGTCCGCCGGCCGCCATCACGATCAGCCCGGCGTCGTGCTCGGTCGCCGCCTTGATGATCTCCGCGGCGGGCGACCCGCTGCGGATCTGCCTGCCGACCTCCGGTCCCCAGCCGTCGAAGACGGCCGCCACCGCGTCGACGGCACGCTGCGCCGCCTCGCGGAAGCTGCCGGCGCCCTCGCCGACCTCGTGGTGCTCGGCCTCCGAGATCTCGTCGGCGAAGGCCACCGAGGCCAGCGGCCGGAGCACCGCCACGACCGAGATCGTGTCGATCTTCGCGGGGTCGGCGAAGGACGTGAGGTGGCGGGCCGCGGCCAGCGACTGCGGCGACCCGTCGGTGGCGACGACGACGTGCATCTCAGACGTCCTTCCGGACGACGGCCTCGGGATCGCCGCGCCGGGCGCCCGGGGGGCGGTTGCGCGAGCCGACGGTGTACTCGATGAGGAAGAGGACGACGCCGACGGCGATGAGCCCGGCACACCAGATCAGCGACGACGGGTCGTCGTAGACGGCGAACCCGAGGATGGCCAGGTTGCCGAGCAGCCCCAGGATCAACAGGGGCGTGTTGGCCCGGTAGGTGCGCTCGTCCTCGTCCCGCCCGCGCAGCTTGAGGCAGGCCACGATCACGAGGGCGTAGATGGCCAGGAGGAGCACGACCGTGACCAGGGCGAGGGTGTTGACCAGGTCGATGCCGCCGGCACTGACGAAGATGCTGCCGGCGATGAGCAGGGCCCCGACCACCACCGCGCTGAAGAGCAGCCCCACCCAGGGGCTGCGGCGGGTGGCGTGGATCTTCGCGAAGACGCCCGGGACGACGTCCTCCTTGGCCATGCCGTAGAGGATCCGCGGCTGGGTGACGATCGTGACCAGGGTGGTGTTGGTGATCGCGATCAGCGCGATGATCGAGAACAGCGTGGTCATGAAGTCGGTCGAGAAGGGCAGGATGCCCTGCCTGACGACCTCGAGCAGCGCCGCGTCGGACTCGGCGAGCTGGTCGGTGGGCACGGTGAGGGCGGCGGCCATGGACACCAGGACGTAGACGAGGCCGGCCACGACCATCCCGCCGACCAGGGACCGCGGGAAGTTCCGGTGCGGTTCGATCGTCTCCTCGGCGACGTTGGCCGTGTTCTCGAAGCCGGTCATCGCGAAGAAGGAGAAGGCGATGCCGGCGAGGACCGCGAGCGCGGGGTTGCCGGAGACGCTGATGTCGGCGAGGACCCCGAAGTCGGCGTCGCCCTGGGCGATGAACCAGACGCCGATGACCATGATGATGAGCAGGCCGGCGACCTCGACGAAGGTCATCAGCATGTTCATCACCACCGACTCGGTGATGCCGATGAAGTTCACGACCACCAGCGCGAGGACGAACACGAGGGACACGAGCAACGCCGGCGGGCCGTCCCAGAGCGTGGCGAAGTAGGAGGCGAACCCGGTGGCCAGTGAGCCGGTCGCCGCGAAGCTGGCCGACAGGAACGACACGGTGACCAGGAAGGTCAGCGCCGTGCTGCCGAAGGCCTTCTTGATGTAGAGCGAGGCGCCGGCGGCCTGGGGGTACTTGGTCACCAGCTCGGCGTAGGCGGCGCCGGTGATGGCCGCGACGGTGACGCCGAGGGCGAACGCGATCCAGAACGCCCCGCCGACGGCGGCGGCGACCAGGCCGATCAGGACGTAGATCCCGGAGCCGAGGACGTCACCGAGGGTGTAGAAGAACAGCTGCCCGCCGGTGATGGACCTCCGGAGCCCGGTGTCCTCCTCGTCGACGGTGCTGGCGCTGCCGCTGGTGTGGGCCACGAGGTCCTCGCTTCGTCGGGGGCGAGTTTCCGGCCCGTTCACGGAAGCGTCACCCGGCACCGGTGTCAATTCGAGCTCCCGGGGTTCCGGCTACCCCGCTCGGCGACGGCGGCCGATGCCGACGAAGTAGGGCGCGAACACGGTCGGGCGGACGGGCGCGGCGTCCATCCGCTCGAAGGCCGCCTCCCAGCGGCGGACGTCGTCGGGCCCGGCGAGACCGTCGGCCAGCAGGGCGTCGCGGGCCGCCCACGCCGGCGGGCGCACGCCCGGCGGGAGCGGCGCGATCAGGTACCGGCCCTCGTGCAGCTCGACGTCGAGGCCGGCGCGCTCGAGCAGGCGGGCCAGCTGCAGGCCGACCCGGAGGTCGTTGCCCCGCCGGCGGTGCAGCTCGTCGTAGCGCTCCTCGAGGTCGGCGAGCTCCGGTTCGGTGTCGAGCGCTCGTCTCGCGGTCCCGTCGACGTCGACGAGGTAGACCGCTCCGCCCGGCCGCACCAGGGAGGCGAGGTGGTCGACGATCGCCTGCTCCCGGCCGCCGTTGTGCGCCAGCACGTGGCGCATCAGCGCGACGTCCACCGATCCCGGCGCGATCCCGCTGGCGGTGCCGGTGCCCTCCCGCACCTCGACGTTGCCCGCACCGGAGTCGGCGACCACCCGCCGCGCGGCCGCGCGCGCCGACGCGTCGGGCTCCACGCCGACCACGCGACCCTCCGGGCCCACGACCCGCGCGATGACGACGGCGACCGCCGCGGGACCGCAGCCGACGTCGGCGACCGTCGCGCCGGGCACGATGCCGGCGGCGCGCCAGTGGGGGGCCTCCTCGCTGCGGGCCCGGTCGGCCATCATCCGGTAGCGCCGGACCTCCTCGGCGGTGATCTCGAGCGCGTAACCGGTCACGTCGCCTCCCTGGGTCCCGCCCGGCATGGTCCCGTCCGGCATGGTCCCGCCGGGCCGGTGACGGAGTCCACCTCCCCGGAGCGCGTCCTCAGACGCCGCGCCGGGACCTCATCAGGTGGAGCAGCGCCCGTGCGTAGGCCTCGGCCGGGTCTCGACCCTCGTGTCCGCTCGTCGCGCCGTCGACCCGGAGGGTGACCCGGTAGCCGTCGCCGGTCGGCGCCAGCCCGGCGAACGCGTCGCCGAGCAGCTCACGGAGCTGGTGCTCGGCGGGCACCCACAGCGTCTCGGACTGCTCGACCGCGTCGAGCGCCCACTCGGTGGTGCCGTTGAAGCCGATCACCGGCCCGGTGGGGAACCGGTGGACCTCGATGGTCATGTCCGAGAGCACGAAGACGTCGGCGTCCATGTCCCGGTCGGGGATGACGAAGCTGTCGCCGCGCGCGGGGGTCCACTGGAGCCCCGCGTCCTGCAGGGCGCGCGCCAGAGCAACGGAGAGCACACCACCATCGTGCGATCCGGCCCGCCCGGCCGCCCGATCGGCGGTGCGGTGTGTGACAGTGCTCCGCTCGACGGGAGGAGTGGCATGCGGGCGCGGACGGTGTGGGGCGTCGTGGGGATCGGAACGGGACTGGCGGTCTCGATCGGCGGCCTGGTGCTGGCGATCGTGGACCCCGGACGCGCCCTGCTCGGCGGCATCGGCTTCGGGGTCGGGATCCTGCCGTTCGTGGCCGGGCTGTTCCTGGTCCGGCACGCCCTGCCCGAGGCGGGGAACGGCGGCGGGCGGCCGTGGGACACCTCGGGCAGCTTCTGGGACCTCTTCCGGTAGGTGCCCGGTCGCCGGCCGACGGGTGCGCCTGCGGACGACGGCGGTGGACCGCTCGACCGGCCGTGCCGGAGGCGTCAGCCGGCTGCGGCGAGCGTCCGGACGCGCCGGCGGGGGAGGACGTGCGGGAGGCCCCGGCCGACCATGCCCAGCGTGCTGCCGAGGCGGCGGGGCCAGGAGGGGTCCGGCAGCGCCGGCGGCGCGGCCATGTCGGTGACGTCCACGAAGAACGTCCGCACCGGACCGATGCCCTCGAGGTCCTGGGGGATCTCCCGCATCGCCAGGCCCGTGGCGGCGGTGCCGCCGCCACGGTGGAGGTCGTCGGAGACGAGGAGGTACTCCGGGACGTCGACGGCGTTCTTGAGCAGCCGGTGCACGTAGATCACGTCCACGCCGACGAGCTTCGTCCGGCGCCTGATCGTCTGGGTGGCGACCTCCCCGACGTGTGCCACGAACTTCAGCGTCAGGCCGTTGGTCTGCGTGCAACTGCCGCAGGGGCACATGTTCAGCTCGACGTACCGGCGCTCCCGGTGGAAGGCCTGGTGCATGGCGACGACGGCGCGGGTGACGGCGGACAGCGCAGCGGGGCCGTCCACCCCCTCGGCGTCCCGGGAGAGGAACGCCGCGTCGCCCTCGATCTCGATCAGGTCGAAGTCCCGCGCCGCACCGACGACCCTGTCGAGCATGCGCTGGGTGGCCGCCTCCGCGTGCCCGAGGATGCTCCGGTGGAACTGCATGTACTGCGTGTAGCCGCCGATGTCGGCGATCAGGAGCAGTGCACGCCGGGTCGTCATGCCGGACCCTAGCGCCTGGCAGGTCGCCGGCGGCAGTCCTCGCCGGGCGCCCGGCGGCGTCCGGCGAGGCGGACCTAGTCGTCGAAGAGCGAGGTCCTCAGCTGCCGCTCCGGCAGCACCTGGATGAAGTACTCGGCGCCGAACATCTCCCGGAGGATCGACTCGGGGAACATCGTCGGGTCGATGGGGTACTGGGAGCGGTGGGCGGCGGTGGCCCGGACCTTGTGGCCGACGAAGTCCGAGACGTCGATGCGCGTGCTCACCCGGGGGTCGACCCGGTCGCCCGAGGGGAGCGACCTGCTCCGGAGAAGGGCCTGCTCGTCCGGTCCGCCGAGCGAGGCGGGGTCCGAGGCCAGGAAGGTCAGGCTCGTGACGTCGTCGAGGGCGACCACGTGTGCGTTGCGCGGCCGGCCGGTGGCGATGCCCTGCTCACCGAGGAACTCGCCGGGGCCCGACCGGTCGACCACCCGGACGGTGCCGTCCTCGCCCTCGCGGCGGATCTCGACGTGCCCTGACAGGAGGAAGTGCATCACCGTCGCGGCCTCGCCCTGCTCGATGAGGTAGGAGCCGGCGGGGAACCACTCGACGTTGACGAAGTCGGCCGCGTAACCAAGCGCACTCGTCTCGCGCGAGAAGACCGAGAGGGCGCGGACGAAGTCCCGCGTGCCCTTGAAGCGGGTCGTCAGCTCGACGACCCAGGTGGCCAGCCGGTCGCGCAGCAGCATCCCGCTGCGGGGCAGGTGGCAGTGGAAGAGCCGGACCGGCGCCGCGGCCTGCCGCTCCTGGCAGGCCGCGGTGACGGCAGCCCCGACGGCGACGTGGTCCGGGTGTCCGGAGAACCCGTCCGGGCCGAAGGTGACCACCACCTCGGGGTCGAACTCCCCGAGCAGGGTCCGACGCGAGGTCGGTCAGGGTCCGACGGTCGACGGCGCCGAGGCCGCCGTCGGGGTGGTCGAGGCACCTCGTCCCGGCGAGCCCGAGCTCCTCCCCGGCCGCGGCGAGCTCCCGCTCGCGGACCGCGCGCAGGGTGGCGCGGGTGGCCACGTCGGCGTCCCGGATCTGGCCGGCACCGCCCCGGGTCAGGGAGACCACACGGACGTCGGCACCGGCACTCGCGTACTTCGCGAAGGTGCCGCCGGCGCAGACGGTCTCGTCGTCGGGGTGGGCGAAGACGCCCAGCACGCGCGGACGCCGCCCACCGAGACCTGGGGTCGAGGGGTCGTCCGCCACCGGTCACCGTCGACTTCGCTGCTCGTGGGCTGGACCGGGACCGGGGCCCGGCCGGCTGGTCGAGGGTGCACCGTACCGCCCCTGGGCTGCGGGGAGTCCCCTCGGGACGCCGCTGCGCTGCTAGCGTGCGCGCCGTGGCGGGTGCCTACCGCGAGGCGTGGGCCACGGTGGCGGGCAACCGCAACCTCCGGCTGGCTCAGTTGTCGTCGGTGTCGGCGTGGACGGGCGAGTTCCTCCTCCTCACGGCGATGACGGTGTACGCGTTCGACACCGACGGGGCGGTGGGCGTCGGCGTCATCGGGTTCCTGCGGGTGCTGCCCACGACGGTCGCGCTCCCGTGGTTGGGCGCGCTGGCCGACCGGGTCGACCGCCGCCGGCTGCTCGTGGTGACGTGCACCCTCAGGGCGGTGACCGCGGCAGGGGCCGGGTCAGCTGCCGCGGCCGGGCAGCCGCTGCTCGTGTACGCGCTGCTGACGGTCTCGACGGTGTGCCATGCCGGCTACCGGCCGGTGCTCGGCGCCCTGTTCCCCACGCTGTGCACCACGCCGGAGGAGCTGGCGGGTGTGAACGCGGTCCGCTCCATCCTGGACGGCGTGGCGGCGCTGGTCGGCCCGCTGGCCGCTGCCGTCCTGCTCGCGGAGTGGAGCGCGGCCGCCGCGTTCGGTGTGGTGGCCCTGCTCGCCGCCGTCGCCGGTCTGCTGGCCGCTGCGCTGCGCTACGAGTCCCCGCGCCCGGCGGCCAGCGGGCGGGCCGGGCGCCCCGGCGTGCTCGCCGACGTCGCCGACGGTCTCCGCGAACTGCGCCGGCGCCCCCGGGCGGCGGACGTGATCCTCCTCGGCGGCGTGCAGTGCCTCGTCCGCGGCACCCTGACGGTGCTCGCGGTCGTGGCGGCGGTCGACCTCACCGACCTCGGCCGGCCGGGGGTCGGGCTGCTGTGGGCGGCGTTCGGGGTGGGCGGCCTGGTGGCGGCGATGGCGTCGATCGGTGCCGCGGGGAGCGCCCGGCTGGGCACGCTCTTCGGCGCGGGGATCACGCTGTGGGGGCTGCCGCTGGTCCTGGTCGGCCTGCTGACCGGCAGCTACGCGGCGGTCGGCGCGTTCCTCGTCGTCGGCGCCGCCAACGCGCTCGTCGACGTCACCGGGTTCACCCTGCTGCAGCGGCTGGTGCCCGACGAGACGCTTGCACGGGTGCTCGCGCTGACCGAGGCGGTGTTCTCCCTCGCGCTGGCGCTCGGGTCGCTGGCGGTCCCGGTCCTGGCCTCCTGGCTCGGTGGCGCCTGGGCGCTCGTCGTCGTCGGCTGCCTCCTGCCGCTGGCGGTCGCGGCGCGCTGGGCCGGACTGCGGGCGACCGACGCGGACATCGGGGTGCGGAAGGACCGGATCGTCCTCCTCCGCCGCGTCGACATGCTCCGCCTGCTGCCCGTCCCGGCGATCGAGGGGCTGGCCCAGCGCCTGCGCCGGACGTCGGTCCGGACGGGCACCGACGTCTTCCGGGAGGGTGACCCGGGCGACGACTTCTACGTCGTCGAGTCCGGCTCGGTGGCGGTGGTCCACGACGGACACGAGGTGCGCCGGCTCGGTCCCGGCGACGCGTTCGGCGAGATCGCGCTGCTGCGCGCGGTCCCGCGGACGGCGACCGTGCGCGCGCTGGAGGACACCGAGCTGGCCGCCCTCAGCGGTCCGGACTTCGTCGCGGCGGTCACCGGGTTCTCGGCCACCTCCTCGACGGCCGACCGACTGGTCAGCGGCTACCTCGCCGACGACCTGCAGCGTCGCGCGACGGGACCCGAGGCCGGCCGGGACGGGAGTCCGGGTCTCCGCTAGCTCTCCCCCTCGAGGTCGATGGGTCTCGCGCAGGCGTGCGTGAGCGGACCCGGCACCACGGTGTCCGGCCGCGGCGGCAGCGTGGTGGTCGGTCCGGCGGTGGGGCCCGGTCGAGGGTCAGCCCCCGCTGTTCACCAGGGAGAACAGCTGCCGCGGAGCCAGCCGGGCCCCGAGCCGGGACAGGCGGCCGAGCCCGATGGCGATCTCGTCCCGGCCGGCGTCCAGGCCCCGCACGGCCTTGTCCAGGAAGGCGTCGAGGGGCATGGCCATGGGCGGCGTCGACGGCAGGTCGCGGTGCAGCGGCGTGTCGACGACCGGCGCGATGATCTCGACGACCTGCACCGTCGAGCCGGCCAGTTGCCGGCGCAGGCTCACCGTGAAGGAGTGCACCGCGGCCTTCGTCGCCGAGTAGACGGGGGCTTTGGCCAGCGGCACGAAGCCGAGGCCCGAGCCGACGTTGACCACGCGCGACCGCCGGGCCCGACGGAGCAGGGGGAGCGCGGCGGCGGTGACGTTGACCAGCCCGGTGAGGTTCGTCGCGATCTCGGGTGCGACGTCCGCTGGCCCGGGAGGCTCGACGGCGGAGAAGTCGAGCACCCGCTGGATCCCCGCGTTGTTGACGAGGGTGGTCAGGACCGGGGTGTGCGCCGCCACCTCCGCCATCCCGCGGGTGACCGACTCCGGGTCGGCGACGTCCACGACCACCGCGGACGCGGCGGGGTGCGCAGCGGCGGCTGCCTCCAGCCGGTCCCGGTCGCGGCCCACCAGCACGACGCGGGCGCCGCGCGCGAGAAAGCGCGCGGCGAGGCCGGCCCCGATGCCCGAGGTTGCTCCGGTGACGAGGACGGCCTCGTCGGTCACGCGCTGCGCCACGGCTCGGCCTCTCCGGGTGGGTGGGCGCCCGGCGAGGACCCGGTGGAGGTGGCGGACGTCCAGCCTGCGGTGACCGGGCCACGCCGAGGCGGTCGACGACCAGGGTAGGTCGGGAGCCGGCGCGGGCGGCGGGCCGGCGGACGGTCCTCGAGCCGGCGTGGTGTGCGGATGGCGCATGGCCGACCTCCTGCGGGTCACGGTCCAGGACCGGGTGGGGTGGATCGAGTACGACCGGCCGCCGGTCGACGCCTGCCACTGGGCCGGCCACGGGCGCTGCGCTTCCTCTACGACGGGACCCTGCTCGGCGCCGAGGAGGCGCACGCCATCGGTCTCGTCGGGGCTGGCCCGGAAGCCGGCGCGGGCGCTGGCGGCGATCCGGCGCAGCGTCACCGGGGGCGTCGACCTGCCCTTCGACGAGGGCCTGGCCATCGAGCGCGAGGAGGCGGTGGCGCTCGGCGCGGCGCGGGACTCCCGCGAGGAAGTGGACGCCTTCCTCGGCAGGCGGCCACCGTCCTGGTCGGACTGACCTGGAGCCGGTCCCCGGGCCACGGCCGGATGGTGCGCGACCGGGTCGCGCGCGTCGCCCGTCCGCGTCAGGCTGGGGCGGTGCGAGTGCTGGTCACCGGTGCATCGGGGTTCGTGGGCGGCCGGCTGGCCACCGCGCTGGACGAGCAGGGCCACGAGGTCCGGGCCATGACCCGCCGACCCGGGGGCTACGAGGGAGCCGGCACGCCGGTCGCGGGGGACGTCGGGGACGAGGCGTCGCTGCGGGAGGCGCTCGAGGGCGCGGAGGCCGCCTACTACCTCGTGCACTCCCTGGCCGACGCGGACTTCGAGCGCAAGGACGCCGACGCGGCGCGGGCCTTCGCGCGTGCCGCCGCGTCGGCCGGCGTCGGCCGGATCGTCTACCTCGGGGGCCTGGGCCGGGACGGCGACCGGTTGTCCCCGCACCTGCGCAGCCGCCGGGAGGTGGAGCGGCTCCTGGCCGGCAGCGGGGTGCCGGTGACCGTGCTGCGCGCGGGCATCGTGGTCGGCCACGGCGGGGTGTCGTGGGAGATCACCCGCCAGCTCGTGGCCCACCTGCCCGCGATGGTCACCCCCCGGTGGGTCGGCACGCGGACCCAGCCGATCGCGGTCGCCGACGTCGTCCGGTACCTGGTCGGCGTCCTCGACGCGCCGCAGGCCGCCGGGCGGGTGTTCGAGGTCGGGGGCCCGGAGGTGCTCACCTACCTGCAGATGCTCACCCGGGTCGCCGACATCCAGAACCGGCACCTGTTCGTCGTGCCCGTCCCGCTGCTCAGCCCGCGGCTGTCCTCGCGCTGGCTGTCCCTGGTCACCGACGTCGACGTGGCCACCGGTCGCTCGCTCATCGACTCGATGACCAACGAGGTGGTCGTCACCGACCCCGCCATCCGCTCGGTCGTCCCCTTCGAGCCGGTGGACTACGACGAGATGGTGCTCACCGCCCTGGTCGAGCGGGCGCGGGAACGCCGGCGGCGGATCGGGGAGCGGCGGGGCGGGTGGCTCAGCCGCGGAGCGCGGCGGTGACCCGCCGCCGCGCCCTCGCGGCGCTGGAGGCCCGGGTCCGGCGGGCAGCCGGGCCGCTGCTGCGGAGCGTGCCGCGGGACCACTGGGAGAGCGACGAGGCCTTCCGGCGGCGCCGGCGGGTCACCGGCACCGTCGCGGTGGCGGGCGCCTCGCTGCTGGGGGTGTCGCTGTCGACCCCGCCGGGCTCGCCGCGGTTCTACGGGCTGACCCTCGGCGTCGCCGGCACCTGGGTCGCCGGGGGGCTGGCGTCCGGGCCGCTGCACCTGGGACGGATGTTCGGGCCCGGCGACCGGCTGCAGCGGCCGCTGCTCACGCCGGTCGTCTCGGGGGCCGGCGCCTTCGGGGCCTTCTACGCCGCCGCGCTGGTCGCCCGGCGGATCCCGGTCCTGGCGCGGGCGATCGGCTCGGTGCTCCGGTACGCCGACCAGGGGTCGGCCCCCCTCGTGCTCACCACCACGCTGGCGAACGGCGTGGCGGAGGAGGTGTTCTTCCGCGGCGCGCTCTACGCGGCGGCGGGGGCCCGGCGGCCCGTGCTCGTCTCGACCGCGGTGTACGGCCTGGCCACCACCGCCACCCGCAACCCGGCGCTCGTGCTGGCCAGCGTGCCGATGGGCCTGCTCTTCGCCCAGCAGCGCCGGATCACCGGGGGGATCCAGGCGTCGGTGCTCACGCACGTGGTGTGGTCGACCCTGATGCTGCGCTATCTGCCGCCGCTGTTCGCCGACCGCCTGGCGGAGGAGGAGCGGGCGACCCCGGCCCGGTGACGGGAGCCCGGACCGCGACCCCTGGCCGCGGTCACCGCCGGCGAGGAAGCTGACCGGGACCCCGACGGGGCGCGGAGTGGGGGCCGGGATGCGGATGATGCTGGTGACGGCCGGCAGCCGGGGGGACGTCGAGCCCTTCCTCGCGCTGGCGCGGCGGGCGCGGGACGACGGCCACGACGTCCGGCTGGGCGTGACGCGCGACTTCGTCGACGCGGCCGAGGGCGCCGGCGTCGACGTCGTCCCTCTCGACGCGGACTTCACGGCTCTGGTCGCGCAACAGGGTGTGTCGGCGTGGGCGGCGCTGCGGTCCTACCGCTCCGTGGTCCGCCCCCTGATGGCCGCCATGCTGCGGTCCGCGGCCGAGGCCGCGGTGGCGTTCCGCCCCGACGTGGTCGTCCACCACCCCAAGGTGCTCTCCGCGCCGATCGCCGCGGCGCACCTGGGGATCCCGCACGTGCTGGTGGAGATCGTCCCGACGCTGACACCGACCCGCGAGTTCCCCGCCGCCGGGGTCACGACGGTGGACCTGGGGCGGTTCAACCGGCTGACCTACCGGGCCGCGGCCGGCGCCTCCCGGCCGTTCGCGGGGACCCTGCGGGAGATCCGGGCCCGGCTCGGGGTGCCCGTGCGCGGTCGGCTCCCGGCTCCCTCGCTGACCCTCGTGCCGGTCAGCGGCGTCCTCCTGCCCCGCCCCTCCGACTGGCCGGACACCACCCGGATCACGGGGCCCTGGCACCGCCCACCGGCGGACCAGCCGCTCGACGCCGAGCTCGACGCCTTCCTCGAGGCCGGCGACGTCGTCTACGCCGGGTTCGGGTCCATGGCCACCGGCGACCCCGTCGCCCGCGGCCGGGCCGTCGTCAGCGCGGTCCGCGCGACCGGGCGCCGGGTCCTCGTGGCCGAGGGCTGGGGAGGCCTGCGGATCCCCGCGGACCTGGCCGGCGACGGCGTCCTCGTCCGCGCCGGCGTGCCCCACGCGGCGGTGCTGCCCCGCTGCAGCGTCGCCGTGCACCACGGCGGCGCGGGTACGGCGCACGCCGCCGTGCGGGCGGGGGTGGTCTCGGTGACGGTGCCGTTCATCGCCGACCAGCCCTTCTGGGGCGCACTGCTCCACCGGCGCGGCCTCGGCGCGGCACCCGTGGCCGCGCGGCGGCTCACCGCCGACCGCCTCGGTGCGGCACTGGCCACCCTGCCCGGACCCGGCGCCGCGGCGGACGCCGCGCGTGCCATGGCCGGGGAGGACGGCTGCCGGACCGCGCTGGAGCTCCTCGGTCGCCTGTCCTGACCAGCGGCGCTGCTCCACCGTGACGCCGCGGTGACGCCGGATCACCAGGGTCGTGTCCCGTACCGGCCGTCGTCCCCCGCGTGTCGGGGACCGCCGACGGCACGCGTCCGAGGGAGGTGACCACGCTGGAACCCACGGCCACGCCCGATCCGCGAGCGGGACTGCTCTCGATGATCGAGGCGAGACGGGCGAGCACCGAGGCGTACGTCCGGGAGAAGACGCCGGTGAGCAACCGGCTGTCGACGATCAACATCGTGAGCAGTGCGGTCGTGGCCGCGCTCACCGCGGGCCCGGCGCTGGGCGGGACCGGCTTCGCGGAGACCGTCCAGCGGGGGCTGTCCCTCGACACGTCGGCGGTCGTCTGGGGCGTGCTGTGCCTGGGCGCCCTCGTGGTCTCCGTGACGGCGGCGGTCTCGGCGAACCTGGAGAAGAGCAGCGACCTGCAGGCCCGCATCGGCGCCGCTCAGGCCGCGGCGGCGATGCTGGCCGGGCTGCAGGCACGTCTGCAGTACGGCCGGCTCGCGGTCGAGGAGGCGACCGAGGAGTACCGGGACGTCCTGGCCGGCATCTCCTTCGTCCCCGAGGCGGACGCGGGCGCCGCACCCGGCACCGCGCCGGCGGGGCGTCGCGAGCGACGAGTGGCGTGGCAACTGGGCGTCGTGGTCGTGGCAGCGCTCCTGCTGGGAGTCACCTTCGTCGGGTACGTCCGGGGCGCGGTCGCCACCGCGCCGGGCGGGGACGGCGCCAGCGCCGCGCCGACGGCCTCGGCGGCACCGGCACCCACCGCCGCGCCGACCTCCTCTCCGGAGGGTCCCGCCGCGCAGGGCGTCTTCGGGGGACGGGTGGAGGAGGGGCCCGCCGTCGTGGCCATCCTGGTCGGCGTCGACGAGGTGATCGCCTACGTGTGCGACGGCAGGCAGTTCGAGGCCTGGCTGCAGGGCTCCCTCGCCGACGGCCGCCTGGAGTTGACCGGGCGGGACGGGGCCGTCCTCACCGGCGCGGTCGGGGACGGCGCCGTCTCCGGCCGGCTGCGGACGGCTGCGCTCGACACGCCCTTCACGGCCACGGTGGCCGCCGCGCCCGCCGGGGTGTACGAGGCGCGCATCCAGGTCGACGGCACCGAGGCACGGGTGGGCTGGGCCGTCCTGCCCGACGAGCAGCAGGTCGGGCTCGTCACCGTGGCGCCGGGCACCGACCCCTCTCGCCGTGGCGCGCCGCCGCTGGACCTGACCGACCTGACCTTCGTGTTCGGGGGCACCGAGCACCGGGCGGAGCGCCTGGACGTGTGACCGCCGGACGGCCGCCGGGCCGGGGAGCAGGGGGCGGCCCGGCGTGGCGGAGGTCAGTCAGGCCAGGGAGCGGGTCACGAAGGTCGAGGAGCCGAGCAGCTCGCAGGGGCGGCACCGGGCGTCGGCGTCGACGTCCTCCCAGGGCCGGCGCATCCGCTCGAGCTGCTGCGGCGGGACCGCCTCGCACAAGGAGGCGCCGTCCCCGTCGAGGAGGTGGAGGCTACGGGCCGGGGTCTCCTCCCCGATGGTCCGGGCCACCGGGAAGGGGGTGGGGTGGGGCCCGACCGCGTCGGCGACCTGCCGGTCGACGGGGACGGTCCAGGTCGTGGTGAGGGTCAGCATCGGTCCATCCAGTCAGCACCTACTGGGCGTCGCCGTGGACCGGAGCGACAGGATTCCGCCGGGGACCGGGGCGGAGGGCCGCGGGGCGGCCGGTCACCACGCTAGTCGCCCCGCCCACGCCGGGCCAGGCGGGAGGCGTGCGGCCGGGCGCCCCCGGGCTCAGGGGGACAGCCCGAGGGTGACGACCGCGGTCGCGACGTCCTGCAGGGACGCGTTGTGCGCACGGGCGTGCCTGCGCAGGACCTGGAACGCCTCGTCGACGGAGATCCCGCGCCGTTCCGCCAGCATGCCCTTGGCCTGCTCGATGACCACCCGCGAGGTCAGGGCGGCCTCGAGTTGCCCGTTGAGCTCGGCCAGCCGGTCCTGCACCCTCAGCCGCTCGGTGACGTCGCGGACGTTGCAGATCCGGGCCCGGACCGCGGGGTCGTCGAGCAGGTCGGTCACGACCATCTCGACGTGGCGCCAGGAGCCGTCCGGGCAGCGGAGGCGGCACACCAGCGCAGGTGGCTCCTCGCCCTCGTCCCGGTCGGGCGGCGGAGCCGCGGCCGGCCGGTCGTCGGGGTGCACGAGATCCCACAGGTGCGCGCCGAGGACGCCGTCCTCGGACCAGCCGAACAGCCGGGTGAAGGCGGGGCTGGCGTACGAGACGGCGCCGCTGCGGGAGGTGACCAGGACCGCGTCCGACGAGCGGGCCAGCAGTGGGCGCAGCGCGTGGCCCACGTCCGTGGAGACCCCCAGGATCCCGACGAGTCGACCGTCGTCGTCCCGCACCCCGACGTCGGTCACGAGCGCGGAGAAGGTCGAGCCGTCCTTGCGGACGACGGTGAAGCCGCCGGACCAGGGCCTGCCCTCGCGCAGCGACCGCATGATCTCGCCGCCGTGTTCCTGCCCGGCCTCGGGGACCGTCACCTCCGCGATGTCCCTGCCCAGGATCTCCTCGGCGCTCCAGCCGTACAGCTGCTCGGCGGCGGGGTTCCACCGGACGATGCGGCCGTCGAGGTCGGTGGCGATGACCGCGTGCCCGAGGGCGCTCAACAGGCGGTCGGCGTCCGTCCAGTGGCCGGTCCCCGTGCCGGAGGGGGACTCCTGGTCGCGGGCCACACCCTCACCACCCGATCGGATCGGTGGCCGGCTCTCCTCGCCCGGGAGAATCGTGCCGCTGCCGTCCGAAATCGGCAAACCGGCCACCCGGTCCGTGCCGTGACCCCGGGGGCGCCGCCTGTCGCGTCCTGGACGGCGGCCGGCGCGGCTCAGCGGGGCCAGCGCACCTCGATCCGGGTGACCGAGACCTCGATCCACGGCCCGGTGGACCGCGGGGACAGCCCCTCCCGGGCCGCCTGCTCCACCGCGTGCCGTGCCGCCTCGGCGGCCCGGGCGGTGACGGCCGCCGCGATCGCGAGGGCCGACGCGGTGACCAGTGACCCGGCGGTCGTGCCACGGCGCAGGGCCGGGAGCAGGAACCGCACCGCGGCCGGCACCGTGTCCAGCGCCGTCCGGCGCTGCGGCACCCGGCTGCCGTCCCCCCGGTAGACCTCGTCCGGCTCGATGGGGTGCTGGTCGGCCACGGCGCCACTCCCTCCGTCCGTCCGGCCCGGGGTCGGGACACGCACCCGGCCTCGCCGCGCTCGGACGTGCCGATCCTCCCACCGGGGACTCTCCACGACGAGCCATCCGCTGCGTCGACGAGCTGCTGGACCCGGTCGGCGGATGCCCTGACCGGCCGGCGGGCTCAGCGCTGTCCGGGCAGGGCGGGAACGGGGTGCACCGGGCACGTGCCGGTGGACGCGGCCGGTGCCGGCGAGTAGACCGGGGGCCTCACTCGATGGGAGGGAGCGGGACATGACCACTGGGAGCGGCCAGGAGTCCGGACAGGTCACCGGCACCCGGGACAAGGACTACAACCTCATCTGGTTCACCGAGCAGTGCCTGAGCAACGCACTCCGGCTCGAGACCTACATCCAGGACGCCGATCGCGACGGCGACAGCGAGCTCGCCGATCTCTTCCGCAAGGCACAGGCGGAGAGCCGCAAGGGCGCGGAGCAGGGCAAGCAGATGCTCAGGTCCCGGCTCAGCGGCTGATCGGGCCGGTCGGAGAAACGCCCCCCGGAGAGCCGCTCCGGCGTCTCTCCGGGGGGCGCGGTCTCGGGTCGGGAGGACGAGAGCGGCCGGTGCCGGCTGGTGTGGACGCGGCGTGTCCTCCCTCGCGGGGATCGGTCAGGTCTTGGTCCGGCGGGGGTGCATCAGCCGCTCCATCTCCGTGGCGGCCCGCTGCTTCTCCTTGCGTTCGCTGCGCTTGGCCTTGACGGCCTTGCCCGACTTCTTCGTGGCGTGGTTGTCGTGGGGCGACTTGTCGGCCATGGGAGTGCTCCCTCGTCGGCGGTGGGAACAGCTCCTCTCTACAACCGGTCGTCCGGGTGCGCCAGGGGGTCCGTCGCGTCCGCTCGGCCGGGGGCGGCCTCCGGCCCGGACACCGTGCGCGGCGTGGCTCCCCGTCCGGTCGACCCGGCGCGAGCAGTCCTCGACGCGGCCACGACGTGCCCGGCGACGCGCGCCGTCACGGGCTCGCTGACAGGGTGGGCGGCATGGCCGCTGCATCTCCCGTCGTCGTGGTGACCGGTGCGAACGGGCTGGTGGGCACCGCGGTGTGCCGGGCGCTGGTCGAGCGGTCGGCGCAGGTGCGCGCCGTGGTCCGCCGCGCCGGCAGCGCGCCCGCGCTCGGCGGGGTCGCCGAGCACGTCGGCGACCCCGCCGACGAGTCCCTCGCCCGCGCGGTGACCCGGGGGGCCGACGCGGTCGTCACGACGGTCCACCCGATGGGCTCGCCGCGGGAGGTCCAGCACCGGGTGGGCGTCGAGGGCACGTCGGTCCTCGCCCGCGCGGCCCGCGACGCCGGCGTCGCCCGGCTGGTGCACGTGTCCACGGCCGGGGTCTACGACCGCTCGGCCGGCGTCGGGGACGTCGCCGAGGACGGTCGCCTCCTGCCCGAGGGCAGTGGCGACTACCCCGACACCAAGAACGCCGCCGACGCCGCGCTGGTACAGGTCGGCGGGCTCACGACCGTGCTGGTCCGCCCGCCGGCGATCCTGGGCGCCGGCGACACCTCGGTCTGGAACACGCTGCGACCGCAGGCGATCCGGGACGGCGACCGCCGGGCCAACCCGGCGCAGACCTGGCCCTGGGTGCACGTCGAGGACCTGGCGGCCTTCGTCGCGGACGTCGCCACGGGCGCCGTCGCCACGTCCGACGACCCGGAGCGGGGCCCCGTGCCCGGCGGCACGACCCCGGTCATCGTCGCCGGCGAGCCCGCGACGTGGCGGGACTACCTCGGCACGGTGACCGGTGCGCTGGGCGTCGCCCCCGAGTGGACCGACGAGCCGGTGTGGACCGGGCAGCTGCGCACCGACCGCGCGCGCCGGTGGGGCTGGGTGCCCCGGGTCGGCCTCGCGCAGGCCCTGGACGAGCTGCGGCGGGGTCTGACGCCGCAGGCGTGACGGACCCCCGGCGCCCGGGACCGTCAGCGCGGGGCCACCCGGAAGACCGGCCAGCCGATCTCGGTCCGCCAGGCCGACGGGTCGGGGGCGTCGCGCGGGCCGGCCAGGTAGGTCTCCCGCACCGGTCCGGCCACCGCGAGCGCGTTGGCCAGCACCCAGGCACCCAGTTCGCCGTAGGTGACGTCGATGTCGTCGTGCTCGCCGACGTGGGTGGTGACGGCCAGCTCGACGGCCGGCAGGGTCACCGGGTGCACGCGGCCGCTGCGCGGGGGCCGCGCCGTCGGCCGGTACACGAGCACGTGCCCGCGGCCGGCCTCGAACAGCGCGTTGTCGTACAGCCCTCCGGGGGCGCCGGTCGGCTCGCCGACCACCGCGTCCAGCTCGGCCATGGCGCCGGCGTACCAGCCGAGGACCTGGTCGTGCGCCACGTCGTCCTCGACCGCGGCCACGGTCGAGGCGGGCACCGCGCGCACCTCCACCTCGAGCGGGGCCGGCTCCGGTCGCAGCAGCCGGCGCAGCGACGCCACCGCGGCCCGGGTGCGGTCCAGTTCGGTCTCGAGCCGCTGCAGGTGGTCGGAGACCAGGGCGGCACGGGTGCCCGGGTCGGGGGAGCGCAGGATGCGCTGCACGTCGGACAGGGGGACGTCGAGCTCGCGCAGCCGGTGGATGACCTGGGCGGTCGGGATCTGGCCCGCGCTGTAGTAGCGGTAGCCGGTCGCCTCGTCCACGGTCGCCGGCTCGAGCAGGCCCGCGTCGTGGTAGCGGCGCAGGGTGCGCACGCTGAGGTGGGTCAGCCGGGAGAACTCGCCGATCGCCAGCACCGGAGCACTCTGCACCCTCTCCCCGGGGGAGGGTCCACCCCCTTGACCCTCCCGCCCCGGGAGGCCGCACCGTCGGGGTATGACCACACCGACCAGCATCCGGCCGGACCAGCTCCCGGCTCCGATCCGCGAGTACCTGGCCGCGCACGCGGCCCGCGACGCGGACGCCGCACTGCGCGCCTTCACGCCCACCGCCGTGGTCGTCGACGACGGCACGACCTACCGGGGGACCGACGAGGTCCGGCGCTTCCTGTCCCGGGCCGGAGCCCGGTTCAGCTACACCACCGAGCTCGTCGGTGCCCAGCGCGTCGACGCCACGCACTGGGTCGTCACCAACCGGCTGGAGGGCGACTTCCCCGGCGGCGTCGTCGAGCTCGGCTACCGCTTCGCGATGGACGGCGAGCTCATCGCCGAGCTCGTCATCGCCCCGTGAGGCGCTCGTTCCCCACGGACCGGGAGGGAGGACCGATGACCAGCGGCACGCCCGAGGCCCGCACCGGCGCTCCGCCGACGGTGGTGCTCGTGCACGGGGCCTTCGCCGACTCGTCGAGCTGGAACGGCGTGATCGCCGAGCTCCGGCGGGACGGACACCCGGTGATCGGGGTCGCCAACCCGCTCCGCTCGCTGGCCGGCGACGCCGAGTTCCTGCGCGACGTCCTGGACGGCGTGGACGGGCCGATCGTCCTCGCGGGCCACTCCTACGGCGGCAGCGTGATGAGCGAGGCGGCCGAGGGCCACCCGCGGGTGAGGGCGCTGGTGTACGTCGCCAGCTTCCTGCTCGAGGCGGGGGAGAGCACCGGTGAGCTGGCCGGCAGGTACCCGGGCAACGAGCTCGGCCAGGCGCTGCGCCCCGTGCCGGTCCGTGGTCCGGGCGGGCGGCCACGCGACGACCTCTACATCCAGCACGACCGGTTCCGGGAGGTCTTCGCCGCGGACGTGCCGGCGGCCGTCGCCGAGCTGATGGCCGTCACGCAGCGGCCGATCACCGCCGACGCACTGGCGGACGAGGCGACCACGGCGGCCTGGAGGACCATCCCGTCCTGGACCCTCGTCACGCGTCAGGACGTGGCCGTCCCGGCGCAGGCCCAGCGGTTCATGGCCGAGCGGGCGTCGTCGCACACCGTCGAGGTGGACGCCTCCCACGCCGTCACCGTCTCCCGGCCCGACGTCGTCGCGCGGCTGGTCGACGAGGCCGCCCGCGCTACCGCCGCCTGATCCCGGTGGACGCGCGTTCGGGTGCGGGCACGGAACGGATGGACGTCAGCGGCGAGCCGGCTGCGGCGCGCGGTAGCGGGCCAGGAAGTCGCGGAACCCGTCGACCAGGAAGGCGCGCGCCCTCCGGCTGACCGGCGCGGAGCCCGCGACGAGGTCGAAGCCGTGGAAGGCGCCGGGGTAGATCTCGAGGCCGACCGGGACGCCGGCGTCGCGCAGGCGCCGGCACCAGTCGACGACCTCGTCGTGGAACGGCTCGATGTCCCCGACGAAGGTCAGCGTCGGAGGCAGGCCGGCGAGGTCGGTGGCCCGTGCCGGGGCCGCGTAGGCCGGCACGTCGCCGCCGCGCAGCTCGCCGAGGTAGAGGTCCCAGGCGGCGGTGTTGGTCGTGGTGTTCCACACCGGGGTGGAGTTGTCGCGCGAGGAGGCGGTGGGGCGGTCGTCGAGCATCGGGTACAGCGGCATCTGGAAGGCGACGGCGACCTCGCCCCGGTCGCGGGCCGCCAGGGTGACCGCCGCGGTCAGGCCGCCGCCGGCGCTCTCGCCCCCGACGACCAGCTGGTCGTCGGCGACGCCCAGGTCGCCGGCGTGGTCGCGCAGCCACAGCAGGGCGTCGTAGCAGTCGTCCAGCGCCGCGGGGTAGGGCGCGTCGACCGAGAGGCGGTAGTCCGGCAGGACGACGACGGCGTTGCCGGCGGTGACCAGGCGCCTGGCCGTGGCGAGGCTCTGCTCCGGTGTGCCGATGGCGTAGCCGCCGCCGTGGATCCACAGCACCCCGGGCACCTGCCGGCGGGGGACGGCCGGGCGGACGACCACCAGGCGCAGCGGGGAGCCGTCGCGGCGGGGGGGGGGGGGGGGGGGGGGGGGGGGGGGGGGGGGCGGGCGGCGCGCGGGCGCCGCCCGCCGCGCGCGCGGGCGCCGGCGC
>NZ_JBJGZA010000053.1:0-26508 GCF_054050255.1 Geodermatophilus sp. SYSU D00700
GCTAAGCCTCTCAGCGCCGATGGTACTGCCCTGGAGACGGGGTGGGAGAGTAGGACGCCGCCGGACAACCATTCCCCGTGAAGGGCCCTCACCACCCGGTGAGGGCCCTTCCGGCATTCTCGGAACGGCACACGGACCCGATGACGTTCCCTTGCCCGTCAGCGCCGGCGGACCTCCTTGGTCGTCGCCCCGACGTTGTCGGCGAACCAGGCGTTCAGCGCCGTCAGTTCCCGCCAGGCGTCGCGGACGTGGTCGAGCGCGGCGGGTCCGTGCAGCCAGTCCGCGTACTCGAACAGCCGTCCCGCGTGCAGCGAGCGGTGCCGCAGCAGGTCGGCGCGGTCGTCGTCGACGGCGTAGCCCTTCGGGACGCGGCTCAGTCGGTCGCCGTCGACCACCCAGCCCGCGGCCGCCAGGCGGTGCACCTCGTCGCGCAGGCGGGGTCCCTGGACGTCGTCGGCCACGGCGCGGCGGAAGCGGTCGACCTGGTCGGACTCCAGTCGCCAGGCGCCACCGGCCACCCGCAGCCCCTCGGCGGAGATCTGCACGTACCAGGCGCCCGCGCCACGGCCCTCCGGCACCACCACGGCGCCCTGGTGGGTCTTGTACGGCGTCTTGTCGTTGCTGAACCGGACGTTGCGGTAGGGACGGAAGAGCTTGGCCGGACCGAACTCCGGCGCCAGCGCGTCGACGAGGGCCTGCATCGGTGCGCGGACGCAGGAGTCGTACACCGCCTTCGAGCGGGTCCAGTACGTCTTGGAGTTGTCGGCCTCCAGGCCCTCGTAGAAGACCAGTCCCTCGTCGGGGAACCCGGCAAAGGTCACGTGACGTCCTCCAGGAGCGTGTGCCAGCGGGTCTCCCGCAGCGGGGTGCCTCCCGCGTCCAGCGTGCGGACCCAGCCGTCCCGGTCCCAGCCGGCCGACTCCAGGAACCGGGCGGTGACCGCGTCGGCCTCGGCCACCCAGGTCTGCAGCCGTGCCACGCCGGTCGACCGCGTGAGGTCCGCGACGGCCGCGAGCAGCCGGCTGCCGTGCCCGCGCCGTCCCCAGCGCGGCTCGACGAGCAGGACGGCGAGCTCGGTGGTCGGCCCGGCCGGGTGCGGGCGCTCGTCGGGTGCCAGCTCCGCGGGGGCGTAGGCGGCGAAGCCGACGACGCGGCCGTCGTCGAGTGCGACGAGGACGCCGTGCCCGGGCGTCGGCGGCGAGGCGACGGCGGCCGTCCACGCCTCCGTGGCGGCCGCACCGTCCCAGCCGTCCAGCACCGCCGCGGGCAGCGTCGCCGCCGTGCGCCAGGCCTGCTCCTGCACGTGCGCCATCGCCGCCGCGTCGCCGGGCACGGCCGGCCGCACCGACACCTCCGCGGTGCCGGTCAGCCGTGGGAACGGGGGCCGGGGGTCCACGCGGGCAGCCTAGGGCGGACACCCGCGCGCGGATCGTCACTGGTCCGGGGCAGGATCGGGTCGTGGCCGCCCCGACCGCCGAACGGCTCCCCGCCGCGCTGGCCCGGCGCATCGCCCTGGCCGCGCAGGGCTTCGCCGAGCCGCGGCCGGCCGGCGCCGTCGACAGCCGCCGCCTGCGGCGCCTGACCGACCGGCTCGCCGTCGTCCAGATCGACTCGGTGAACGTGCTGTCCCGCTCGCACTACCTGCCGGCGTTCAGCCGGCTCGGCGCCTACCGCCGTCCCGTCCTCGACGACTTCGTCGCCCGCCGCCACGAGGTGTTCGAGTACTGGGCGCACGAGGCGTCCTACCTGCCCGTGCGGCTGCACCCGTACCTGCGCTGGCGGATGGCCGCGGCCGAGGAGCACGCCTGGGGCTCGATGGTCCGCATCCAGCGGGAGCGGCCCGGCTACGTCGCCGAGGTGCTCGACCGGGTCCGCGAGGCCGGGCCGACCAGGGCCAGCGACCTCGCCGAGCCCCGCCCCGACCGGCCCGGGAGCATGTGGAACTGGCACGCGGGCAAGGTGGCCCTCGAGTGGCTCTTCTACACCGGCGTCCTCACCGCGCGGGCCCGGACGACGTCGTTCGAGCGGGTCTACGACCTCACCGAGCGCGTGCTGCCCGCCGCCGTCGTGCAGGCACCCACCCCGGAGCCCGCCGACGCCGTCCGGGAGCTGGTGCGCACCGCCGCCCGTGCGCTCGGCGTGGCCACCGAGCGCGACCTGCGTGACTACTTCCGGCTGCGCCCGGCGCCCGCCCGGCAGGCGATCGCCGAGCTGGAGGAGACCGGCGAGCTGGTCCCGGTCGAGGTCGCCGGCTGGGGGGCGCCGGCCTGGCTCGACCCGGCCGCGCGGCGCCCGCGGTGGATCCGCGCGCAGGCGCTGCTCTCGCCGTTCGACTCCCTGGTCTGGGAGCGGCCGCGGGTGGAGCGCATCTTCGGCTTCCGCTACCGCCTGGAGATCTACACCCCGGCGGCCCAGCGGGTGCACGGCTACTACGTCCTGCCGTTCCTGCTGGGCGACCGGCTGGTGGCCCGCACCGACCTCAAGGCCGACCGGCAGGCCGGCGTGCTGCGCGTCCAGGCCGTCCACGCCGAGTCCGGCGTGGATCGCGCCGACGTGGCCGCCGCGCTGGCCGACGAGCTGCGGCTGATGGCCGACTGGTCCGAGCTCGACGGCGTCGCCGTGGCCGACCGCGGGGACCTGGCGGCCGACCTCACCGCCGCGCTGCCCGCTCCCCGTCCGGTCGTCGCCTAGGCTCGGCGGCCGTGGTGAGCAGCAGCGGGCCGGTCGACACGCAGTACGAGGACCTGCTGCGGCGGGTCCTCGAGCAGGGGACGCCGAAGTCGGACCGCACCGGCACCGGCACGGTGAGCACGTTCGGGGAGCGGTTGCGCTACGACCTGTCGACGTCGTTCCCGCTGGTCACCACGAAGAGGGTGCACTTCCGCTCGGTCGCCGTCGAGCTGCTGTGGTTCCTGCGCGGCGAGGGCAACGTCCGCTGGCTGCAGGAGCAGGGCGTGACCATCTGGGACGAGTGGGCCGACGCCGACGGCGACCTGGGCCCGGTCTACGGCGTCCAGTGGCGCTCCTGGCCGACGCCCGACGGCGGGACCGTCGACCAGGTCCAGGGCGTCCTCGACACGCTCCGGAAGGACCCCGACTCCCGCCGCATGGTGGTCTCCGCGTGGAACGTCGCGGCCCTGCCGGAGATGGCGCTGGCGCCCTGCCACGCGCTGTTCCAGTTCGCCGTCCACGACGGCCGGCTGTCCTGCCAGCTCTACCAGCGCAGCGCGGACATGTTCCTGGGCGTGCCGTTCAACATCGCCAGCTACGCACTGCTCACCCGCATGGTCGCCGACCAGGTGGGGCTGGCCCCGGGGGAGTTCATCTGGGTCGGCGGCGACTGCCATGTCTACAGCAACCACGTCGAGCAGGTCCGCGAGCAGCTCTCGCGCGAGGCCCGGCCGTTCCCGACGCTGGAGATCGCCCCGGCGCCGTCACTGTTCGACCACCGCTTCGAGGACTTCGTCCTGCACGGCTACGACCCGCACCCGGCCATCCGTGCCGCCGTGGCCGTGTGACCGTGCGCAGGACCCGGCGTCGATGGGCATAGCCTGCATCTGGGCGCAGGCCCGCGACCGGGTCATCGGCGCCGGCGGCCGGCTGCCCTGGCACCTGCCCGAGGACCTGCGGCGGTTCCGGGAGCTGACCTCCGGGGGCACCGTCGTCATGGGACGGCGCACCTGGGAGTCGCTGCCCGGGCGCAACCGGCCGCTGCCGGGCCGGCGCAACGTCGTCCTCACCTCCGACGCGCCCTGGGCCGCGGACGGCGCCCGGCGCGCCGGCTCGGTCGAGGAGGTGCTCGCCGGCTGGCCGGACTGCTGGGTCATCGGCGGCGCCGCGGTCTACGCCGCCTTCCTCCCGCACGCCGACCGGCTCGTGGTCACCGACGTCGACCTCGCCGTCGACGGCGACACCCACGCCCCCGTCCTCGACGGGGCCTGGCGGCCCGTCGCGCGCGAGCCCGCCGCGGGCTGGGCCACCTCGACGACCGGCCTGCGCTACGCCGTCACCGAGTACGGGCGCCGCCCCGCCGCCTGGCCGGAGACCGGCCGGGACGGTCGGTAGATTCGCGTGCATGACCTCCGACCCCGCCCGGCCGTTCGGGCGCGTGCTCACGGCGATGGTCACCCCGTTCACCGAGGACGGCTCGATCGACCTCGCCGGGACCCAGGAGCTGGCCGCGCACCTGGTCGACCGGGAGGCCCACGACGGACTGGTCGTCCTCGGGACGACGGGGGAGTCGCCGACCGTCCGTGACGGCGAGTCGCGCGCCGTTCTGGAGGCGGTGCTCGACGCCGTCGGCGACCGCGCAGTGGTGGTCGCCGGGGTGGGCACCAACGACACCGCGCACAGCATCGACCGCGCCCGCGACGCCGAGCGGCTCGGTGCCCACGGCCTGCTCGTCGTCACCCCGTACTACAACAAGCCGCCCCAGGCCGGCCTGCTGCGGCACTTCACCGCCGTCGCCGACTCCACCGACCTGCCGGTGATGCTCTACGACATCCCGCCGCGCTCGGTGGTCCCGATCGAGGTCGAGACCCTGGTCCGGGCCGCCGAGCACCCGCGGATCGTGGCGGTCAAGGACGCCAAGGGCGACCTCGGCGCGGTGGCCTGGACGCTGGCGCGCACCGACCTCGCGTACTACTCCGGCGAGGACATGCTCAACCTGCCGCTGCTGGCACTCGGTGCGGTCGGCGTGGTGAGCGTTGTGGGGCACCTGGCCGGCCCCCGGCTCGCCGAGCTCATCGCGGCCGTCGAGTCCGGTGACCTGGCGGAGGCGCGCGAGGTCAACCAGGCCCTGCTGCCGCTCTACACCGGCATCTTCCGCACCCAGGGCGTCATCATGGTCAAGGCGGCGCTGCGCGAGCTGGGGCTGCCCGCCGGCCCCGTGCGCCCGCCGCTGGTCGACGCCACCCCCGAGCAGATCGCGCAGCTGCGCACCGACCTCGCCGCCGGCGGGGTCCACCTCCGAGAGGCGCACGTGAAGTGACCGTCAGCTCCGCCGGACCGGCCGGCCAGCCCCACCTGGACCTCAAGGCACCGCCGCCGCTGCCGGCCGGCGGGCTGCGCGTCATCGCCCTCGGCGGGCTGGGGGAGATCGGCCGCAACATGGCCGTCGTCGAGTTCGACGGCAGGCTGCTGGTCATCGACTGCGGCGTGCTCTTCCCCGAGGCCGAGCAGCCCGGCGTCGACCTCATCCTCCCGGACTTCGGCGTCATCGAGCACCGGCTGGCCGACATCGAGGCCGTCGTCCTCACCCACGGGCACGAGGACCACATCGGCGCGATCCCCTACCTGCTGCGGCTGCGCGGGGACATCCCGCTGGTCGGCTCGCGGTTCACCCTGGCGCTGGTCGCAGCGAAGCTGCGGGAGCACCGGCTGGTCCCCACGCTGGTGGAGGTCGCCGCCGGGGACGACCATGTGGCCGGACCGTTCCACTGCGAGTTCATCTCGGTCAACCACTCGATCCCCGACGCGCTGGCCGTCGCGGTGCACACGCCCGCGGGCGTGCTGGTGCACACCGGCGACTTCAAGATGGACCAGCTGCCCCTCGACGGCGTGCTGACCGACCTCGGTGCGTTCGCCCGGCTCGGCCTCGAGGGCATCGACCTGCTGCTGGCCGACTCCACCAACGCCGAGATCCCCGGGTTCGTCACCCCCGAGCGGGCCATCGGCCCGGTCCTCGAGGACGTCTTCCGCCGCGCCACCCAGCGGCTGATCGTGTCCAGCTTCGCCAGCCACGTGCACCGCATCCAGCAGGTGCTCGACGCCGCCGACATGCACGGCCGCAAGGTCGCCTTCGTCGGCCGCTCGATGGTCCGCAACATGGGCGTCGCCCGCGACCTCGGCCTGCTGCGGGTCGCCCCCGGGCTCATGGTCAGCCTCGACGAGGCCACCAGCATGCCGCCCGAGCAGGTGGTGCTGGTCAGCACCGGCTCCCAGGGTGAGCCCCTGTCGGCGCTGGGCCGGATGGCGCGCGGCGAGCACCACCAGGTCACCATCGAGGCCGGCGACACCATCGTGCTGGCGTCCTCGCTGGTGCCCGGCAACGAGACCGCCGTCTACAAGGTCATCAACGGGCTGGCCCGGCTCGGCGCCACGGTCGTGCACAAGGAGACCGCCCGCGTGCACGTCTCCGGGCACGCCCCGGCCGGCGAGCTGCGCACCCTGCTCAACGTGGCCAAGCCGCGGTACCTGATGCCGGTGCACGGGGAGTGGCGGCACCTGCGGGCGCACGCCGCGCTGGCCGAGGAGACCGGCATGGCCGCCGACCGGGTCCTGCTCGCCGAGGACGGCGTCGTGGTGGACCTCGTCGACGGCAAGGCCTCCATCACCGGGTCGGTACCGGTGGGCAACGTCTACGTCGACGGCCTCAACGTCGGCGACGTCGGCGAGGAGGCGCTGCAGGAGCGGCGGATCCTGGGCGACGAGGGCTTCGTCGCGCTCACCGTCGTCGTCGAGCCCTCCACCGGCACGATCGTGCGGCCGGTGCACCTGTCCACCCGCGGGTTCTCCGACGACCCCGCGGCGTTCGACGAGGTGCTGCGGCTGGTCGAGGACAACCTCAAGCGGGAGCTGTCCGACGGGCAGACCGACGCCCACCGGCTGTCCCAGACCATCCGGCGGACCGTGGGCAAGTGGGTGAGCGACACCCACCGCCGCCGGCCGATGATCATCCCGACGGTCCTCGAGGTCTGAGGAGGGCCTCCCTGCCCCACCGTTCCCGAGGCGGTGGCGGGGAGCCGTCCCGGCACGTCACCGGGCTCGGCGCGGGCTCGCGGAGATCGACCGGGATCGTCGTGAACGCGGTGGGCGTCGCCCCCGTACTCCCTCGTGTGCGGCGCCCGACTCGCGGGTGCCCGGGACCCACGGGGGACTGTCATGGCACCAGCGTCCAGGCGAAGCGCGGCCCTTCGCGTCGGCACCGCGGCCGGCGCGTCGGCGTTCGCCCTGCTCCTGCTCACGGCCGCCCCGGCCGCCGCCGGCGGCCCGGGCGGCCGGCACCACCCCGGCGGGTACGCCGTCACGACCACCGACGACGGCGGCGACGGCTCGCTGCGCGCCGCGGTTCAGGCGGCCAACCGCGCCGGCTCGGGCACGGTCGTCCTGTCGGACCGCACCTACCGCCTGGCAGTCGCCGGGTCCGACGACACCGCGGCCGCCGGCGACCTCGACGTCACCGGTCGCCTGGTCATCGAGGGCCGCGGTGCCACGGTCGACGCCGCGGGCCTGGACCGGGTGTTCGACGTCCGGCCCGGCGGCTCGCTGACCCTCCGCGGGGTCACCGTCACCGGCGGTGTGGCCCCCGGCGCCCCCAGCACCACCGGCGGCGCCTCCGGCGGCGGCCTCCTCAACGCCGGCACGCTCGTCGTCCACCACAGCACGGTCACCGGCAACTCGGCCGCTCGTGCCGGTGGCGGCATCGAGGCGATCGCCGGGTCGACGACGACGGTCACCGGCTCGACGCTGTCGCGCAACAGCACCGGTGCGAGCCCGGGCAACGGCGGCGGGCTGCACCTGACCGGCACCGGAACCGTGCACGTCGAGCGCAGCACCGTGGAGGACAACACCGCCGCGGCGGAGGGTGGGGGCCTGTGGAACTCCGCCACCGGCACGATGACCGTCGAGCGCAGCACCGTCGCCGGCAACCGCGCCGGCGGCCCGGCGGCCGACAACGGCGGGGGCGGGCTGTTCAACGACGGCGGGTCGCTGACCGTCGACCGCACCGAGGTCCGCGGCAACGTCGCCGACGGCGCCTCCGGCTCCGGCGGCGGGCTGCTCAACGACAGCGGCACGCTGAGCGTCAGGCGGTCGGTGGTCGAGGGCAACAGCGCCCGGCGGGCCGGTGGCGGCATCGAGGCCGACACCGGGACGACGACGCTCGAGCGCACCGTGCTGGTCGGCAACAGCACCGGACCGGTGCCGGGCAACGGTGGCGGCCTGCACCTCACCGGGGCCGGCACCGTGCGCGTCGACCGCGGGACCGTCACCGGCAACAGCGCCGCGGACGAGGGCGGCGGGCTCTGGAACTCCGAGCCCGGGACGATGGCCGTCACCCGCACCACGATCCGCGGCAACTCCGCCCCGGTCGGCCCCGACGTCTTCCAGGACGGTGCCGGCGCCGGCTTCACCGTCGACGGGCGCACCGTCCCCGGCGGGGTCTGACCGGCCCCGGAGGGAGGCGCCGGGCACGGGGGCCGGCGCCTCCCCTCCGGGGTCCCGCTCAGAACTCGGAGCGGACCACCACCTCGCCGTCGGCGTCGACGACCTCGAAGCCGACGGCGTCGCCGCGCAGCACCGAGGAGTTGAGGTTGCAGCGCACCTGCTGCGGGCCCACGCCGAGGAACTGCCCGGCAGGCACCTCGCGGCCGTCGTCGTCGGTGACCGCCACCCGGTAGACCTCCCCGGCGGAGAACCCGGTGCCGGTCAGCTTCACCTCCACGCCCCAGGTGTGCGGCACCAGGTCGGCGCTGGCCTCGACACCCGAGGCCACGACCTGCACGGCCACCGGCTCCAGCGGCACCGGGTCGGGCACCGGGCGCACCGCCCACCCGACCGCGCCGCCGGCGGCGGCCACCCCGGCGACGGCCGCGGCGGCCAGCACCCGGCGCCGCACCACCGCGCGGCGCAGCGGCACCGCCCGCCGCTGCTCCTCGGCGATGCGGGCCAGGACGCGGGCGCCCAGGTCCGGCGGGGGAGTGGGGGTCGCGTCGAGCGCGTCGGGGTCGACGGCGGCCAGCCGGTCGGCCAGCGGCGCGATCTCGGCCAGGTCGGCGCGGCAGTCGGCGCAGCCGTCGAGGTGGGCGCGGACCCGGTCCCGCTCGGCCGGCTCGAGGTGCCCCAGCGCGTAGGCGCCCAGCAGCTCCCGCAGCTCCCGGTGCTCGTCCCCGCGTGCGGCGCTCACGGCTCGACCCCCATCTCGTCCAGGGCCAGGCGGAGCGCCTTGAGCCCGTAGAACACCCGGCTGCGGACCGTGCCGACCGGGACGCCGAGCTCCGCGGCCACCTCGGCGTACGGCCGGCCGCGCAGGTGCGTCTGGACGATCGCCGTCCGGTGCTCGGCGCTGATCCTCCGCAGCGCCTCCTCCACCACCCAGGCGTCGACCAGGCCCTCGTCGGCGGCCGCGACGGCCGGGCCGTCGACGCCCTCGCCGTCGGTCAGCTGCCGCTGCCAGGGCCGGACGGCGAAGCGGCGGGCCTCGTCGACCACCACGTTGCGCGCGATGGCGAACAGCCACGTCCGCAGGCCGGCCAGCCGGGGGTCGAACGAGCCGGCGGCACGCCAGGCACGCAGGAACACCTCCTGGACGACGTCCTGCGCGGCGCCGCCGTCGCCGAGCTGCCGCAGGGCGAAGCGGTAGAGCTCCGCGCCGTGCGCGGCGTAGGCCGCCTGCACGTCCAGCGGTGCCGCCGGCACCGGTGTGTGCCGTCCCATCCGCGACCTCCCGGCGCCCGGCGCTGCCCGTCACCCGGGCGTACGGACGCCGGGCCCCGCCGGTTCAGCGCACGACGGCGATCGGCTCGATCCCCTCGTCCGCCGGCAGCGCGAAGCCCCACACCTGCGCGTAGAACGACAGCTCGCCGTCGAGGGCGGCGCGGATGTTCTCCGCGCGCCGGAACCCGTGCTGCTCGCCCTCGAAGAGCAGGTAGGCGTGCGGGACGCCGCGCTCGCGCAGCGCCGCCACCAGCACCTCGGCCTGCTCCGGCGGTACCACGCGGTCCTCGGCGCCCTGGAAGACCGCCAGCGGGGTGTCCAGCGCGCCGACGTGCGTGATCGGCGAGCGCTCGGTGTAGACGGCGGCGCCGTCGGGCCAGGGCGCCACCAGGCCGTCGAGGTAGCGCGACTCGAACTTGTGCGTGTCGGCGGCCAGCGCGCCGAGGTCGGCGACGCCGAAGTGGCTCGCCCCCGCGGTGAACGTCCCCGGCCGCAGGCACAGCGCCGCGAGGGTGGTGAAGCCGCCCGCCGACCCGCCCCGGATGGCCATGCGCGCGGGGTCGACCCGGCCGGCGTCGGCCAGGTGGCGGGCGCAGGCGACGACGTCGTCGAGGTCGACGACGCCCCAGCGGCCCTGCAGCGCGTCGCGGTAGCGGCGGCCGTAGCCGGTGGAGCCGCGGTGGTCGACGTGCGCCACGCAGAACCCACGGGAGGTGAAGTACTGGACCTCCAGGTCGAGCACGGGGGCGTGGGCCGAGGTCGGACCGCCGTGCACCATCACCACCAGCGGCGGCAGGTCGCCCTCCGGCGCGGTCACCTCCGGGTTGGCCGGCGGGTAGACGTGCGCGTGCGCCTCGGCGATGCCGGTGCCGCGGTCCTCGGTCGGGAACGTCACGTGCTCGGGGACGGAGAACCACGCCGGGTCCAGGCCCAGGTCGCGCGCCGGGCGCAGGACCTCGACCGCGCCGTCGAGGCCCGCGCGCAGCACCACCGGCTCGGTCGCCGGGCCGCCGGCCACGCAGACGACGCCGTCACCGTCGGCGGTCAGGTGGCGGACGACCGTGTACCCGGGCAGCGCGACGTCGGCGGTGGCGCCGCCGGGCTCGCGGACGACCAGCCGCTCCCCGTCCGGCCACACCACCACGCGGCCGCCGGGGAGCAGGGCGAAGGAGCGGCCGCCGAACACCCACTGCGGCCCGGCCAGGTCGGTGCCGAGGTCGAGCACCAGCTCCGCGGTGCCGCCCGGCCGCCACCGCCACAGCGCCCACACGTCGGTGCGGTCGCAGCAGAACCACAGCGACCCGTCCTCGCCCCAGGTCGGCTGGACCGCCGACTCGCCCGGCCCGCCGGGGGAGCGCCCGCCGGCCACCACCGTCTCGGTGCCGTCGGCGGCGCGGACCACCAGCCGCGCGGCGTCCCAGGGCATGTCGGGGTGGTCCCACTGCAGCCAGGCCAGCTGCCCGTCCGGGCCCGGGCGCGGGTCGGAGACGAAGTCCGGCCCGGTCACCAGCACCTCGGCGGTGCCGTCGGGGGCGATGCGCACCAGCTCGTCGACGACGTCGGCCGCGGCGCCGCCGGCCGCGTGCGTCTCCCGGACGGCGAGCAGGCCGCCGTCGCCGGTGGGCGTGAGGTCGGCGTGGCGGACCCCGGCGGGCAGCTCCGGCTCACCGGTCACGGCGACCGGCTCGGCGGCGCCGGGGTCGAGGCGGTACAGCCGCTGGTCGTCGAAGTGCGTGAACCACAGCGTGCCGCCGGCGACCGCCCACGCCGCCCCGCCGTACTCGTGCACGCGGGTGCGGGCGTTCCACGGCGGCGGCAGCGCGTCGGCGACCGTGCCGTCGGCCGACCGGCGCACCAGCGCCGACCGCCCGCCCTCCCCGGGCCGTGACTCCGACCACCACACGTCGCCGCCGTCGACGGCGACCTCGCCCAGCCGGGCGGCGGCGCGGACGACGAGTGCCGAGGTGACCAGGGTGGGCCAGCTGCCGTACGGGACCGGGGGAGGAGTCGGCATGGCCCGACCGTAGGTGGGGGACACGACCCCGCGCCTGCCCGGGAGCGACCTGGGCGGCGGCTACCGTTCGACGCATGCCTGCCCGCACCACGCCCTCGCGCCGGCCGTCCGGCTCGGCTCCGAAGGGGAGGTCCGGGTCCACGGCCGCCGGCAAGCGGCCGCCCGCGCGCAACGGCAACCGCAAGCCCGCCGCCCGCAAGCCCGCGCAGGGCCCGGGCGCCGCCGCCGGCGTCTGGCGCGCCGCCGCCGGGACCTGGGGCCTGCTGGCCCGCGGCGCCGGCGGCCTGGCCCGGTCGGTCGCCCGCCCGGAGGAGGCCGAGCCGCTCGCGCCCGAGCACCGCCGCGACGGCGCGGGCCTGGCCGTCCTCGGCCTCGCCGTCGTCCTGGGGGCCGCCGCGTGGTTCGACGGCATCGGCCCGGTCGGCGCCGGCCTGGCCGACGCCGTGCGCTGGGCCGTCGGGGCGCTGCTGGTCGTGCTGCCCGCCTTCCTCTTCCTCGTCGCGCTGCGGCTGCTCCGCCGCGCGCCGCACCCCGAGGCCCGGGGCCGGCTGGCGATCGGCTGGCTGTGCGCCGTCGTCGCCGTCCTCGGGATCGCCTCGGTGGTCGGCGAGCCGGGCGACCCCCTCGACGGGCGGCCCGGCTCGGGGGGCCTGGTCGGCTGGGCGGTCGGCACGCCGCTGACCGCGGGCCTCGGCGCCGTCGTCGCGGTGGTGCTGCTGTCGCTGCTCGCCGTCTTCGCCGTCCTCGTGCTCACCGCCACCCCGCTGCACCAGGTGCCCGAGCGGCTGCGCGCTTTCGTCGACCGGACCACCGGCCGCGGCGGCGAGGACTGGGACGAGGACGGGCACGACGAGTACGCCGAGGAGGACGAGCCGGAGGAGGCCCCGCGCCCCCGGCGCTCCAAGCGGGCCGCGCTGTCCGAGGTCCTGGCCGAGGACGCCCCCGACCTCACCACCACCGGCCCCATCGACCACGGCGCCTACGCCGAGGCACCCGAGGCCGTGCGGCACGAGCCCGCGGCAGAGCCGGCCGCCCCGCCCGCGCCGCGGCCGGCGGTGGTCGACCGGACCGCCCCGCCGGAGGAGCTACCGCCGGTCGAGGAGCCGCAGCAGCTGGTCATCGAGCCGGTCGAGGGCGACTACGTGCTGCCCTCGATCAGCACGCTGCGCCCGGGCACGCCCCCGCGGGCCCGCTCCCAGGCCAACGACGTCGCCATCGAGGCGATCACCCGCGTGCTCGAGCAGTTCAACGTCGACGCGGCCGTCACCAGCTTCACCCGCGGCCCGACGGTCACCCGCTACGAGATCGAGCTGGGCCCCGCGGTCAAGGTCGAGAAGATCACCGCGCTGACCAAGAACCTCGCCTACGCGGTGGCCAACGACAACATCCGCATCCTGGCGCCGATCCCGGGCAAGTCCGCGGTGGGCGTCGAGGTGCCCAACACCGACCGCGAGACGGTCAGCCTCGGCGACGTCATGCGCTCCCAGGCGGCCAAGCAGGACCCGCACCCGATGCTGGTCGGCCTGGGCAAGGACATCGAGGGCGGCTTCGTCTGCGCCAACCTCGCGAAGATGCCGCACCTGCTGGTGGCCGGTGCCACCGGCGCCGGCAAGTCCAGCTGCATCAACTCGCTGCTGACCTCGCTGCTGTTGCGCGCCACCCCCGACCAGCTGCGGATGATCCTGGTCGACCCGAAGATGGTCGAGCTGACGCCCTACGACGGCATCCCGCACCTGATCACGCCGATCATCACCGACCCCAAGAAGGCGGCCACCGCGCTGGCCTGGCTGGTCGAGGAGATGGAGCAGCGCTACCAGGACATGCGCGCCACCGGGGTGCGGCACATCGACGACTTCAACCGCAAGGTCGAGCGCGGCGAGATCGTCGCCCCGCCCGGCAGCGAGCGGGTCTACCGCCCCTACCCCTACATCCTCGCGATCGTCGACGAGCTCGCCGACCTCATGATGGTGGCCCCGCGCGACGTCGAGGAGTCGATCGTGCGGATCACGCAGAAGGCGCGCGCGGCCGGCATCCACCTGGTGCTCGCCACCCAGCGGCCCTCGGTCGACGTCGTCACCGGCCTGATCAAGGCCAACGTGCCCTCGCGGCTGGCGTTCTCCACGTCGAGCCTCACCGACAGCCGGGTCATCCTCGACCAGCCCGGCGCGGAGAAGCTCATCGGCATGGGCGACGCCCTGTTCCTGCCCATCGGCGCCGGAAAGCCCATCCGCGTCCAGGGGGCCTACGTCTCCGACGCCGAGATCGAGGCGGTCGTCGAGTTCACCAAGCGGCAGGCCGAGCCGGAGTACCGCGAGGAGGTCTTCAGCGCCGCGCAGGGCGAGAAGAAGGAGATCGACGAGGACATCGGCGGGGACCTGGACCTGCTGTGCCAGGCCGTCGAGCTCGTGGTCACCAGCCAGTTCGGCTCGACGTCGATGCTGCAGCGCAAGCTGCGGGTGGGCTTCGCCAAGGCCGGGCGGCTCATGGACCTCATGGAGACCCGCGGTGTCGTCGGGCCCTCCGAGGGCTCCAAGGCCCGCGACGTGCTCGTCAAGCCCGACGAGCTGGAGTCGGTGCTGTTCACGCTGCGTGGCGGAACCCTCCCCGCCGGCGACGTCTGACCCGGAGCGGGGGAGGTCACCCTCGTCCCGCCCGGGTCGTCCGGGCGCAGCAACTACGATGGTCCGGTGAGCGCTCCGCCCAGCCCTGCCCGGACCGTGGCGGTGGTGACCCTCGGTTGCGCCCGCAACGAGGTGGACTCCGAGGAGCTGGCCGGCCGGCTGGCCGCCGGCGGCTACCGGCTGGTCGACGACGCCGAGGGCGCCGACGCCGTCCTGGTCAACACCTGCGGGTTCATCGAGTCGGCGAAGAAGGACTCGGTCGACGCGATCCTCTCGGCCACCGACGGCGGCGCGCAGGTCGTGGCGGTGGGCTGCATGGCCGAGCGCTACGGCGCCGAGCTCGCCGGCGCGCTGCCCGAGGCCACCGTCCTCGGCTTCGACGACTACGCCGCGATCGGCGACCGGCTCGACGACGTCCTCGCGGGCCGCCCGCTGGTGCCGCACTCGCCGCGCGACCGGCGCACGCTGCTGCCGATCAGCCCGGTGGCGCGCACCGCCGCGGTCGCCGCCGGCCGGGCGGGGGACGGCGAGACCCCGGCCATCCCCGGCCACGGCTGGGTGCAGCGTCGCCGGCTGGCCTCCGGTCCCACGGCCGCGCTCAAGCTCGCCTCCGGCTGCGACCGCCGCTGCGCGTTCTGCGCCATCCCGACCTTCCGCGGCTCCTTCGTCTCCCGGCCGCCGGCCGAGGTGCTCACCGAGGCGCGGTGGCTGGCCGGCCAGGGCGTCACCGAGCTGGTGCTGGTCAGCGAGAACTCCACCTCCTACGGCAAGGACCTCGGCGACCTGCGGGCGCTGGAGCGGCTGCTGCCGGAGCTGGCCGCCGTCGAGGGCGTCGTCCGCGTGCGGGTGGCCTACCTGCAGCCGGCCGAGCTGCGGCCCGGCCTCCTCGAGGCCATCGCCGGCACCGACGGCGTCGCGCCGTACTTCGACCTGTCCTTCCAGCACTCCTCGCCCGGGCTGCTGCGCCGGATGCGGCGCTTCGGCGGCACCGACGACTTCCTCGCGCTCGTCGAGCGGGCCCGGTCGCTCGCTCCCGAGGCCGGCTTCCGCACCAACGTCATCCTCGGCTTCCCGGGCGAGACCGAGGACGACGTCGCCGAGCTCGAGCGGTTCCTCGCCGGCGCGCGCCTGGACGCCGTCGGGGTGTTCGGCTACTCCGACGAGGAGGGCACCGAGGCGGCCGGCCTCGGCGGCAAGCTCGACCGGGCCGAGGTCGACGCCCGCGTCCGCCGGATCACCGACCTGGTCGAGGAGCTGACCGCGCAGCGGGCCGAGGACCGCGTCGGCACCCGCGTCGAGCTGCTGCTCACCGAGGACCTCTCCGCCGACGAGGGGCCCGGCGTCTGGCTCGGCCACGCCGCCCACCAGGACCCCGACGCCGACGGCACCACGACGGTCACCGGCGTCCCCGCCGACGCCCGCCCCGGGCAGCTGCTGGCCGCCGAGGTCGTCGGCACCGAGGGCGTCGACCTCGTGGCCACCGCGCTCGCCCCGGTCCCGGCCGGCCGGTGAGGTCCCGGTGAGCGCCGTCGCTCCCGATCCGGCGGCGACCCCGCCGCAGTCGGCCCGCCTGGTCAACCTGCCCAACGCGCTGACCGTGCTGCGGCTGGCCGTGGTGCCGGTGTTCGCCGTCCTGCTGCTCTCCGACGGCGGCATGGACGACGGCCGCCGGGTGTGGGCGACGGTGTTCTTCGGCGCGGCGATCATCACCGACCGCTACGACGGGCTGATCGCCCGGCGCACCGGGCAGGTGACCGAGTTCGGCAAGCTGGCCGACCCGATCGCCGACAAGGCCCTCACCGGCACCGCGCTCATCGGGCTGTCGGTGCTCGCGCTGTTGCCGTGGTGGGTGACGGTGGCGATCCTCGTCCGCGAGGTCGGCGTGACGCTGCTGCGCTTCTGGGTGATCCGGCACGGCGTCATCGCGGCCAGCCGCGGCGGCAAGGCCAAGACCGTCGTCCAGGCCCTGGCCATCGGCCTGTACATCCTGCCGCTGACCGGGCTGCTGGCCACCGCCCGCTGGTGGGTGATGGCGGCCGCGCTGGTGCTCACCCTCGCCACCGGGCTGGACTACGTCTGGCGGGCGCTCGCCCTGCGCCGCACCAGCGCCCGGGCGATGCGGGCGGCCGCCGCCCGGCGGGCCGCGGGGCCGACCGGGTCGCGCACCGACACCGCCGCGTAAGGGGCGGCCGCGCCGGGAACGTGCAGGCCCGCCCCGGTGTTACGCCGTGAGCGGACGCGGCCCCGCCGGTCCGGTGCCGGAGGGACGGCCCGCGTACCGTGGGCGCACGGCACCCCCGGGTGCCGCCGCTCTTCCCCCTGCCAGACAGGAGACGGCCATGACGTTGCTGCGCACCCAGCTCGGGCGGACCCTGCGCGGGCACCGGCTGCGCCAGCGGCGGACGCTGCGCGACGTCTCCGGTGCCGCCCGGGTCAGCCTCGGGTACCTCTCCGAGGTCGAGCGCGGTCAGAAGGAGGCCTCCTCGGAGCTGCTCGCCTCGATCTGCGACGCCCTCGACGTCGAGCTGGCCGACCTGCTCGCCGAGGTGAGCACCGAGCTGCGCGGTCCCGACAGCCGCGTCCGCCCGCTCGCCCCCGCCGGCGCCCCGGCCGCCGAGGAGGCCCCCGCCGAGCAGGTGCCCGCCGCGGCCCCGGCTCCCGAGCCCGAGCCCGCCCTCGCGCTCGTCGGCGCGACCCGCGCCGCGCACCGCGCCGGGAGCGCCGTCTCGCTCGCCGCCTGACCCGCGTGCCCGGCCGCGGCCGGGCACGGTCCGTGGCAGGGTGGTGCCCGGGACCGCCCGTGCCCGGGCGGTCCGCTGCCGGCCAGCAACGGAGGTCGCGGTGCGGTACCTCTTCCGTCCTCCCGGGACCGACGGCGCGGAGCTGCTGACGCTGCCGTGGCACCAGCCCCTCGAGGAGTGGGACCCCGAGCTGCTGCTCGAGGTGCCGCAGCGGGGCATCTCGCGGCACGTCGTGCGCTTCGTCGCCGCGCAGGGGAAGGTGTTCGCCCTCAAGGAGATCTCCGAGCACCTGGCCCGCCACGAGTACGCGCTGCTCGGCGAGTTCGAGGAGGAGGGCCTGCCGTCGGTCTCGGTCCTGGGCATCTGCGTGGACCGCCCGCACGGGCAGGACGCCATCCTCGTCACCCGGTACCTCGAGTACTCGATGTCCTACCGCTACCTGTTCTCGCGGCCCAGTGCCCGCCAGTCGGTGGACCAGCTCATGGACACCCTGGTCGTGCTGCTCGTGCGGCTGCACCTGGCGGGCATCTTCTGGGGCGACTGCTCGCTGTCGAACACCCTGTTCCGCCTCGACGCCGGCGCGCTGGCCGCGTTCCTCGTCGACGCCGAGACCGCCGAGCGGCACCCCTCGCTCAGCCGCGGCCAGCGGCACTACGACCTCGACCTGGCCCGCGAGCGGGTCGGCGCCGAGCTGCTCGACCTGCAGTACGGCGACCTGCTGCCCGACGGCGTCGACCCCATCGAGGTGGCCGACAGCCTGCCGGTGCGCTACGCGTCCCTGTGGGACGAGATCACCCGCGAGGAGCTCTTCCAGGCCGACGAGCAGCGCTACCGCGTGGCCGAGCGCCTGCGACGGCTCAACGACCTCGGGTTCGACGTCGGCGAGGTGGAGCTGGTCACCTCCGACGAGGGCGCCCGCCTGCGGGTCGACACCCGGGTCTCCGCGCCCGGCCAGCACCGCAGGGAGCTGTTCCGCCTCACCGGCCTGGAGGTGGAGGAGAACCAGGCCCGGCGGCTGCTCAACGACCTGCGCTCCTTCCGTGCCTGGATGGAGCAGAAGGAGGGCGCGCCGGTCTCGGAGACGGCGGCCGGGCCGCGCTGGCTGGCCGAGGTCTACCGGCCCGTGATCGACGCGATCCCGCCCGAGCTCGCCGGCCGCCTGGCGCCGGCCGAGGTCTTCCACGAGGTGCTCGAGCACCGGTGGTTCCTGTCCGAGCAGGAGGGGCGCGACGTCGGGACGACGCAGGCGGCGCGCTCCTACGTCAGCACCGTCCTCCCGTCGATGCCCCCGGAGCTGACCACACCCTCGGTGATCGCCACCCGCCCCTGAGCGGACCGCACGCCGCTGGTCACGACGCCGACACGGCCGGGTTGCGCAGGTGTGTGGCCTGCGCCACGGTTACGACCACCGGTGATCGTCGGTGTTCGCCGAAACGGAGGCGATGAGTCTTGTCCATCGGAAGAGGGCAGATCCAGCGGCCCGGGGGCGGGCGGCCCACGTGGAGCCGGCGCAGACGGCCGCAACGGGCCCTGGGGGGCGCGGCGACCGCGTTCGTCCTGGCCTCCACGCTGGCCGCCTGCGGCGGCGGCGAGGGCGGCAGCACCCCGACGCTGACCTGGTACATCAACCCCGACTCCGGGGGGCAGGCGACCATCGCCGAGCGCTGCTCCGAGCAGTCGGACGGCGCGTACACGATCGAGGTGTCCCAGCTCCCCCGGGACTCGCCCGCCCAGCGCGAGCAGCTGGTCCGCCGGCTGGCGGCCGAGGACACGTCGATCGACCTCATGAGCCTCGACGTCGTCTTCCCGCCGGAGTTCGCCCAGGCGGGCTTCCTCGCCCCCGTCCCGGAGGACGTTGCGCAGGAGGTCAGCGAGGGGGTGTTCCAAGGGGCGCTGGACTCCGCCACCTGGAACGACGAGCTCGTCGTGGTCCCCTTCTGGTCCAACACCCAGCTCCTCTGGTACCGCAAGTCGGTGGCCGAGGCCGCCGGTCTCGACATGACCCAGCCGGTCACCTGGGACCAACTGGTCGAGGCCGCCGAGGGTCAGGACAAGCTCCTCAGCGCCCAGGGCCGGCGGTCGGAGTCCCTGATGGTGTGGTTCAACGCGCTGCTCGAGTCCGCCGGCGGTCAGTACATCCTCGAGAGCGGGGACACCCCCGAGAGCATCGAGTTCGGGCTGGCCACCCCCGAGGCCGATCGCGCCGCCGAGGTGATGGCCACCGTCGCCAACTCCTCCGCCGTCGGTCCCGGCTTCACGACGTCCAACGAGGACACCAACGCGAGCGAGTTCGAGAGCGACGACGCCGGCTTCATGGTCAACTGGCCGTTCGTCTACGCCCAGGCCCTCTCCAAGGTCGAGGCCGGCACCCTGGACCAGTCGGTGCCCGACGACTACGGCTGGGCGCTCTACCCCGCCGTTGACGAGGGGACGCCCAGCGCGCCTCCCCTCGGCGGGATCGACATCGGCGTGTCGGCGTTCAGCCGGTACCCCGACCTCGCCTACGAGGCGGTCACCTGCATCGTCCAGGACGACAACCAGGCCGAGTACATGGTGACCAACGGCAACCCGGCGTCGTCGATCGCGGTGTACGACGACCCCGAGGTGCAGGAGGCTTATCCCATGGCCGACACCATCCGCGAGTCCCTCGAGCTCGCGGCGTCCCGCCCGCTGACGGCCTACTACAGCGAGGTCCTCGGGTGCTTCCTGCGCGAGTTCCACCCGCCCGGCGCGGTGGACGACCAGACGGGTGAGCGCACCGAGACCCTCACCGAGGCCGTCCTCACAGGGGAGCAGCTGCTATGAGCCAGACGACGCTGCCGCCGGTCGAGAAGACCCAGCCGGTCTCCGCGCCGCGCGGCACGATCAGCGACCGGTCCCGGGCCGAGCGCAAGCTCGGCTGGATGCTGGCCGGACCGGCCTTCGTGGTCATGCTGCTGGTGACCGCCTACCCGATCGTCCAGGCGGTCTACTACTCGCTGTTCAACTACCGGCTCACCGACCCCGAGAACCGGTCCTTCACCGGGCTCAGCAACTACTGGGTGATCCTCACCGACGGCGTGTGGTGGCAGTCCATCCTCGTCACAGTGATCATCACGGTGGTCACGGTGGCCGTCGAGCTGGTGCTCGGCTTCGCGCTGGCCCTGGTCATGGCCAAGGCGCTCTCGTCGATCCGCCCACTGGTCCGGGCGGCCATCCTGATCCCCTACGCGGTGATCACGGTCGTGTCGGCCTACGCCTGGGCGTTCGCCTTCCGGATCAACACCGGCTTCGTCAACAGCTGGTTCGCCTGGCTGCCGGGCGTCAGCGACACCACCGACTGGTTCGGCGGCCAGGCCACCTCGCTGTTCGTCATCTGCCTGGCCGAGATCTGGAAGACGACCCCGTTCATCTCGCTGCTGCTGCTGGCCGGCCTGGCCCAGGTGCCGGAGGTGCTGCAGGAGGCGGCCAAGGTGGACGGCGCCACCTGGTGGCAGCGGATGTGGCGGGTCACCATCCCCAACATGAAGGCCGCCATCATGGTGGCGCTGCTGTTCCGGACCCTGGACGCGTTCCGGATCTTCGACAGCATCTTCATCATGACCGCGGGTGCGAACAACACCGAGTCGGTCTCGTTCCTCGCCTACCGGCAGACGATCTCCCGGGTGGAGATCGGCCTCGGCTCGGCCGTCTCCGTGCTGCTGTTCCTGTCGGTGGTGCTCATCGCCTTCAGCTTCATCAAGGGGTTCAGGGTCGACCTGTCCCAGGCCCGAGGGGAGCGCTGATGTCGACCAAGGAGAAGACCTGGTGGTGGGTCGGCGGCGTCCTGATCGTCCTCTACTGCCTGTTCCCGATCGCGTGGATCGTCTCGCTGTCGTTCAAGACGACCGCGGACCTCGCGAACCAACAGTTCCTGCCGTCGGCCTGGACGTGGGAGAACTACTCGACGATCCTCACCGGCTCGGCCAGTGACCTGTTCCTGCCGGCGCTGCGCAACAGCTTCGGGATCTGCCTGATCGCGACGTTCATCTCGTGCCTGCTGTCGATGTTCGCCGCCTACGCGATCGCCCGGCTGGACTTCCCTGGCAAGAAGCTGATCCTCGGCACCGCGCTGGCCGTGGCGATCTTCCCGGTCATCTCGATCGTCACGCCGCTGTTCAACCTGTGGCGGCAGATCGGGCTCTACGACACCTGGCCGGGTCTGATCATCCCGTACCTGTCGCTGACACTGCCGATCTCCATCTGGACGATGTCGGCGTTCTTCCGGGAGATCCCCTGGGAGATGGAGCAGGCGGCCCAGGTCGACGGCGCGACCACCTGGCAGGCGTTCCGCAAGGTGATCGTGCCGCTCGCCGCACCCGGCGTGTTCACCACGGCGATCATCGCCTTCTTCATCGCCTGGAACGACTTCGCGTACGGCATCTCGCTGACCTCGACGAACGCCGCCCGTCCCGTCCCGGCCGCGCTGGGCCTGTTCTCCGGCGCGTCCCAGTTCCAGGACCCCACGGGTGCCATCGCCGCGGCGGCGGTGATCGTCACCATCCCCGTCGTCGTCCTCGTGCTCCTGTTCCAGCGGCGCATCGTCGCCGGCCTCACCAACGGCGCGGTCAAGGGCTGACCCGGCCGTGCCCACCATCCCGCCGACCCATCGAGGGGACGAGATCTGATGGCCTCCATCGAGATGAAGAACATCGTCAAGCAGTACGGGGACGGCTACCCGGCCGTGAACGACGTCAGCCTGGACATCGCCGACGGCGAGTTCATGATCCTGGTCGGCCCGTCCGGCTGCGGGAAGTCGACGCTGCTGCGGATGATCGTCGGGCTCGAGGACATCACCAGCGGCGACATGGTCATCGGCGGCAAGCGGGTCAACGACCTCGCGCCGCGGGAGCGCAACCTGTCGATGGTCTTCCAGAACTACGCGCTCTACCCGCACATGACGGTGTACGAGAACATCGCCTTCCCCCTGCGACTGTCCAAGACGCCCGACGACGAGGTCCGGCGCCGGGTGAACGAGGCGGCCGACGTGCTGGAACTGCGCGAGCACCTCGAGCGCAAGCCGGCCAACCTCTCCGGTGGCCAGCGGCAGCGCGTCGCGATGGGGCGGGCGATCGTGCGCCAGGCCGAGGCGTTCCTGTTCGACGAGCCGCTGTCCAACCTCGACGCCAAGCTGCGCGGCCAGATGCGCACCGAGATCAGCCGGCTGCAGCGCCGGCTGGGCATCACGACCGTGTACGTCACCCACGACCAGACCGAGGCGATGACGCTCGGTGACCGGGTGTGCGTCCTGCGCAAGGGGAAGATCCAGCAGGTCGCCTCGCCGCGGGAGCTGTACGAGCAGCCGGTCAACCTCTTCGTCGCGGGGTTCATCGGCTCCCCGCCGATGAACTTCCTGCCCGCGACGCTCGAGGGCGACAGTCTGACGACGCCGTTCGGGTCGATCCGCCTCGACGACAAGCGCGTGGCCGCGGTGCGGGGTCGGGAGCTGCTGCTGGTGGGCATCCGGCCGGAGTACTTCGAGGACGCGTCGCTGGTCGACGAGGCCAAGCGGCCGCTCGGGTCGGTCTTCCGCGCCCGGGTCGACGTCACCGAGTGGCTGGGTGACTCGCAGTACGCCTACATCCCCTACGAGGCGCCCGAGGTGGTCACCAACCAGCTGCGGGCCCTGTCCAAGGAGCTGGACTCCGAGGAGCTGCGCACCCAGGCGATCGTGTCCATCGACTCGACCAGCCGGATCCGGGAGGGCCGCGAGGCCGAGTTCTGGCTCGACAGCCGGAAGGTCCACGTCTTCGACCCGCAGACCGGCGAGAACCTCACCCGCGACGCGGAGGCCGGCGCCCGGCTCACGCAGATGGCCACCGACGACCGGGTGGAGCAGGTGCAGGAGGCGCAGGCCACCGGGCAGACCGTCGGCTCCAGCGTGATCTCCGAGTCGTCCGGGTCCACCGGGTCGTCCGGGGCACACCGGTCCGGCGCCGCGTAACCACGCCGGCCGTGGACCACCGCCGTCCCTGGTGGCGGACGGCGGTGGTCTACGAGGTCTACCTGCGCAGCTACGCCGACGGCAACGGCGACGGGCTGGGCGACGTCGGCGGCCTGCGGGACCGGCTGGCCCACCTCGCCGACCTCGGCGTCGACGCCCTGTGGATCACGCCCTGGTACCCGTCGCCGATGGCCGACGGCGGGTACGACGTCGCCGACTACCGCGACGTCGACCCGCGGTTCGGCACGCTGGCCGACGTCGACGCGCTGCTCGCCGACGCGCACGCCCTCGGGCTGCGGCTGGTCGTCGACCTGGTCGCCAACCACACCTCGTCCGAGCACCCGTGGTTCCGGGCGGCGCTGGCCGGCGGCCCGGGGTCCCCGGAGCGGGCGCGCTACTTCTTCCGCGACGGCCGGGCCGGTGGGGAGGAGCCGCCCAACGACTGGATCAGCGCGTTCGGCGGCTCGGCGTGGACCCGGGTGTCCGACGGCCAGTGGTACCTGCACCTGTTCGCCCCCGAGCAGCCCGACCTCGACTGGGGATCGCCGGACGTCCGCGAGGAGTTCGACGGGATCGTGCGCTTCTGGCTCGACCGCGAGGTGGACGGCATCCGCGTCGACGCCGCGCCGGCGATGGCGAAGGTGCCCGACCTGCCCGACGCCGGGCACGGGCCCGGCGCGGCCTTCGCCAGCAGCGAGTGGGTGGGCAACCCGCACTGGGACGTCGACGCGGTGCACGAGATCTTCCGCCGGTGGCGCCGCATCGGCGACACCTACGCCGGCGACCGGCTGTTCGTCTCCGAGGCCGTGGTCAACGGGCCCGAGCGGCTGGCCCGCTACGTCCGCCCCGACGAGCTGCACACGACCTTCAACTTCGACTACCTCAAGGCCCCCTGGGACGCCGGCGCGCTGCGGGCGGTGGTCGACGGCACGCTGGCCGCCCTCGCCCCGGTCGGGGCGCCGGCCACGTGGGTGCTGTCCAGCCACGACGAGACCCGCCACCTCACCCGGTTCGGCCGGGCCCGCAGCGGCGCCGCCGTCATGGGCTTCGACGACGCCGCGCCGACCGACCTCGGACTCGGGCTGCGCCGGGCCCGCGCCGCGGCGCTGCTGACGCTGGCGCTGCCCGGGGGCGCGTACCTGTACCAGGGGGAGGAGCTCGGCCTGCCCGAGGTCGAGGACCTGCCCGAGGAGGCCCTGCAGGACCCCACCTGGGAACGCTCCGGGCGCACCGCGCGCGGCCGGGACGGCTGCCGGGTGCCGCTGCCGTGGTCGGGCGACCGGCCGCCGTTCGGCTTCGCGCCCGACGGCGTGGCCCCGTGGCTGCCCCAGCCTCCGTCGTGGCGGTCGCTGACGGTCGAGGCGCAGTCCGCGGACCCGTCCTCGACGCTGTCGCTGTACCGGGCGGCCCTGCGGCTGCGGCGGGAGCGGCTGGGGGAGGAGCCGCTGAGCTGGCTGGACCTCGGCGACGACGTCCTGGCCTTCGACAGGGGGTCGGCGCTGCGCTGCGTCGTCAACCTGTCCGCCCGGCCGGTGCCGCTGGCAGGGCTCGGGCAGGTGCTGCTCACCAGCGCGGGGGGCGGCGCGGACCTCCCGCCGGACACCGCCGCCTGGCTGGTGGCCCGCTAGGCGATCCCGGCGGAGCGCTGCTGCCGGGCCGCGGCCAGCTCGGCGGCGGTCGGCGGGTCGGCGCCCACCCGCGTGCAGTTGAGGGCGGCGACCAGCGCGGCGTCGTCGACCAGGGCCAGCAGGTCGTCGTCGGGGAGGGCCTCCAGGGCCGCCCGGCCGGTCACCCCGGCGGCGAGCAGCCCGGAGAACAGGCCGGCGGCGAGCGAGTCGCCGGCACCCACCGTGTCGACCACGGTCACCCGCGGCGGGGCGCGGTGCAGCAGCGGGCGGCCGGGGCGGGCGATCCGCAGCGGCGCGCCGCCGTCGGTGAGCAGCACCAGCGCCGGGCCGCGCGCCGCCCACCGCTGCGCGGCGTCGTCGAGGTCGGTCGCGTCCGGCTCGAGCCACGCGAGGTCCTCGGCGCTGACCTTGACCAGGTCGGCGACGGCGACCAGCCGGTCCAGTCGCGACCGCACCGACTCGGGGTCGTTGCCCAGGGCCGCGCCGACCGGGCCGCCGGCCAGCATCGGCCGCACGTTGGGGTCGACGCTGACCAGCGCGGTGCCGGACAGCCGCTCGGCCAGCCGGGCGATCGCGTCGCCACCCGGCGGCGTCCACGAGGAGATCGAGCCGACGTGCAGCAGCGCCGTCCCCTCCGGCAGCACCGCGGCCAGCTCCTCGTCGGTCCACTGCCAGTCGGCCGCGCCCTGCACGTGGAAGCCGTAGTCGGCGGAGCCGTCGGGGCCCAGGCCGACGACGGCGAGGCTGACCGGCTCGGCCGCCGTCACGAACCCCGAGACGTCGACGCCCGAGAGCTCGGCGTGCCGGCGCAGCGCGGGCGCCATCGGGCCGGTGCCCAGGCGGGCCAGCAGCGCGACCCGGGTGCCCAGCCGGCCCGCCGCGACGGCCACGTTGAGCGCGTTGCCGCCGGGCCGGGCCACGTAGTGCGGTGCGGTGCCCTCGGGGCCGGCATCGGCGTCGGGGACGGGCAGCAGGTCGACGACGAGCTCGCCGAGCACGGTGAGCACGGGGCCGGTGCGGCCGGGGACGTCGCGGTCCATCGCCCGACCATAGGGCCCCCGGACCGCGGGCACCCGGGGATCCCCGGAGGGAGGACGGGGGACGTCCCTGTTGGCTAGGGCACCGGTCCTGCTGGGACGATGAGCGGGAGGACCGCCGCGGACCGCGGCGGTCGGTATGCCAGAGGCGGCGCCGGACCGCGCCGGACCAGGAGGAGCTCGCCATGCCCAACCCGATCGTCAAGCTGTGGCGGTACCTGACGGCGTCGGCCAACGCGCAGATCGACCAGCGCGCCGACCCGAAGATCCAGATCCAGCAGGCGATCGAGGCCGAGCAGCAGCGCCACCAGGCGCTGGCCAACCAGGCCGCCGCCGTGCTGGGCAACCAGCGCCAGCTGGAGATGCGCCTGAACCGCCAGCTCGGCGAGGTCGAGAAGCTGCAGGCCTCGGCTCGCCAGGCGCTGGTCCTCGCCGACCAGTCCCGCGCCAAGGGAGACGCCGCCAAGGGCGCCGAGTACGAGAACGCCGCCCAGGCCTTCGCCACCCAGCTGGTGGCCGCCGAGCAGGCGATGGAGGACCTCAAGCGCAGCCACGACGAGGCGCTGCAGGCCGCCGAGCAGGCGCGCGGCGCGGTGGAGCAGAGCCGGATGCGGCTGCAGACGACGCTGGCCGAGCGCACCAAGCTGATGAGCCAGCTCGAGCAGGCCAAGATGCAGGAGCACGTGGCCGCCTCGATGCGGCAGGTCAACGAGCTCTCGGCGCCGGGCAACACCCCGAGCCTGGCCGAGGTCCGCGACAAGATCGAGGCGCGCTACGCCAACGCCCTCGGCCAGGCCGAGCTGGCGCAGACCTCGGTCGAGGGCCGCATGCTCGAGGTGCAGAAGGCCACGCTCGACGTCGCCGGCGCGTCGCGGCTGGAGCAGATCCGCGCGGCCATGGGCGGGAGCGGCACCGGCCAGCAGGCGGTGGAGGGCGGCACCGGTGCGGCCGGGGCGATCGGCCCCGGGACGGCGTCGCCGTCGTTCGAGAAGACCGAGCAGACCGCCCAGCGCCCCGAGAACGCCTGATCGACGACGCGACGGGGCCCGGTCACCGCCAGGTGACCGGGC